>NZ_CP019300.1:327655-655311 GCF_001953955.1 Prevotella intermedia ATCC 25611 = DSM 20706 | reverse complement strand
AACTCTTTGCAGGACCGAGCACGGTAAGCATTTCGCCGTTTGTACCTGTGGTGGTAAAGGCGTAGTAGTCGGAGCTGCTGCTGTACTTGGCAGCCTTGCTCTCGTTGTTGATGCCCATCAGCTTGCGCACGCTAATCATATTCTTGATGTCGCTTTTGTATGCCTGATAGTGTTTCAAGAAGATGCTTGGCGTTCCCGGCATGGCGAGAATGTAGGCATTTGCCGCCAATGTATCTTTCTTTATGGGGTCTTGATGGCTGTTGCCGCCACGGTCTTCGGTGTCGTGGTTCTCAACGAAAGTAACGGCATAGCGTGCATAGTTGGGGTCTTTTGCCAAGCCTATGCCGTTGAAAGCACTCCAGTTGCCATTGTTTACAGCATTGCGGACGGTGTAACGGATAGGGAAGTCGAAAGCTGCACTTGTGGGAACGTTGTCCGACTTGGTGCTTTCAATCCACGCTTTCACCTTATTTATATCGCCGTCCCAATATTCGCCGACCGAAAATTCGGGTTGTGAGGCATTGTTGTAGAGTGCCGTGAACTTGCCACCGTAGCCCTTTACCATATCGTAACGGAAGCCAGCATAGCCAAATTTGTCCTTCAGCATCTGCAAGTAAGCCTTCACCGTAGCTTGTACGTTCGCACTGTTGTGGTCGAGGTCGCGCATTCCAGGCCAGTCTTCGCCCGAGTCCATGAAGTCGCTAAGCTGCACGCCTTCTTTCTGGGCTTGCTTCAGAGCCTCGCCACCGTCGTCGTTCTTGGCAACGTCTTTCGATGTCATAGTGTACGTTACGTTGTTGTAGGTTTCGGCTGGGAAGTCGAACCACCCAGCCGTTGTTGCACGGTGGTTGATAACAACGTCGGCTATGGTCTTGATACCGTTGGCTTTGAAAGTGCCGATGAGGCTCAGGAGTTCAGCCTCTGTGCCGAACGAACTGTTGTAATTGCTGAACCAATAGTAGTCGTCGTAGCCCATTGAGGGGTTGTTGCGTGCCTGTGCACTTTGTGGCAACCACACGAGGTCGAAGTAATCGGAAAGTTCTTTTGCCTGCGATTCGAGGTTTGTCCATTTCGTATCCTGATAAGAGTCCCAGTAGAAACCTTGCAGCATTACGCCGCCATAGTTGGCTTTCCAGCCTTGTGCAAACATTGTCATAGTAAGACACAAAGCTGCAAGCAGAGTTGAGGTACGTTTCATAATGATGATTTGATTTTGTTTTATCCTAACTGTTTATGCTTTCGCAAATATACAACTTATTTCCTTTCCCTGCACTAACTTGATTTATAATAAGTATTAATGTGGGTGCAAACGTTTGCAAGTTTGGCTTTGTGCAAATAAAAAAGGAGAGAACACAGATGCATTCTCCCCTTGAAATATATACTTTAAAGTATCGTTGAAGTGGACTTACTCTTTGGTAAGTTCAGCTTGTGTGTTGCCATCGTAAGACGGTTTCAGCTTAATGGTGTAGGTACCTGCATTCACCTTGATGTTTGTACCGTTGTTCGATGTGAGCTTCTTGAGGTCTGTTCCACCCCAGCTGATGTCCCAGGCACCGTTGGCACGGAACTTTATTTCACCGTCCTTGAGTGTTACGCTCTTCGCAATCCATGTGTGAGATGCTGCATCGTAAGTCATTACAATGTCTTTGTCCCAGCCACCTGCAGCGTCGCCTATGATACCGATGCTTGTAATAGGTGTGAGCTTGTAAGAAAGAGCCTGCAAGTCTACCTCTACTTTGTAGAAACCGTTGGCTTCTGTCATCATAATGTTGGCAGCACCACCATCTGTGCTGAAGTCCTTACCATAGTTTGTACCGTCCCAGTTAGGTTGTGTACAGAACTTAAATCCACTTTGTGTGAGGTACATATAGCCAAGATACTTACCGTCGAACGCTGGTCCGTGGAGAATGTCCGAGTGGCTCCAAGAGTTAGCGTCGCCTGCCATATAGAGGTATTCGGTGAAGGCCGGTGCTTTTGGTATTATCGTAACAGCAACTTCTCCGGCTTCGATGAGTGCAGCCTGACCGTTCTTTACGGCATTGATATATACGAGTGCAACGAAGTTGCATGCTTCCGAACGCTTGCCGTAGTACTTCTCCACCATTTCCTGCACCTCTGCTGTGTTAGCCTTACCGTCAAGTGTAGTGTTGATAGTGGTAGACATTGCGGTGTTGATGTCTTTCGGATAGAGCTTGATGCGAGCGTTTTGCAAGGTGTAACCTTCAGGAAGCTCAGCCGTAGAGAGGGTGAACAGAGAAACCTGTTCGCCTACATTGGCTAAGTCTTGCGTTGCAACAGCGTTTGCCTTGATACCAGGAATGGTGATGGCACCTTCCTCGGGGTATGCCTGAGGATTGCCCCAAGGTTCGTACTCGTCGCTGCAAGCCCCGAAAACGAGGCTTACAAGTGCGAGTGTGATATATAATGATAATTTCTTCATAACTTTTTCTATAATAATAAGTTGTTATTACTTTATTTCACCTGTTTCGTTAGTGAAGTTCAAGTACACCTTCTGACCTACTGCACCTGCAACACGTGGTGTCTGGTCGCCACCTGTTCCGCGGTAAGCAATCTTCTTGTCGTAGACGATGAACTCGGACCTCCACCAGTCCATGTCAGGTATCTTCACGCAGATACGTACACCCGGGTCGCCGCCTGAAGGACCACCAGACACGGCATTGCCTATGGCTGGAGAAACAAACTCGCCGTCGGCTGTTGCAGGAACAGAGAACAGGTTGTCCGGGATAAGGTCCCAGCCACCTGATGCGGTACATGCACCTTGCAAGTAAACGTTAGGCTTGTTGAAAGTTACGTTGTACTTGATGTCGCGACCCACTACGGTGCACTCTACAATCATCAAGTACCAGCCAGCCTTAGAAGAGCCAATGTTGCCATTGGCATTGATAATATCGGCAGCATTATCGCTTGCTGGGTTAATCGTAATCTTTTCGAAACCTGCCTCTTTGCCGTTCCATGCCTTGTCGCTGTTGAACTTCACACCTGCACTGTTGCCCTGTCCATCAATGTAAACAAGATGCCAGAAGATGTTAGGTGAGCCGTTAACAGGTGTCATCTCCAACGCATTGTCCCACGACCATTTGTTGAAGTTACCAACAAGGAAGAGCTTCTCTGGTGTCTTCACAGGAGGAAGCGAGAAGAGCAAGTACACCTTGTTTAAAGTAATAACGTTAGATGTAATTGACGTACCTTCGATTTCCTGTCCGTAGGCAGTAGTCTGGACTGCCTTTGCACGAATGTAAACAGGAGCTGTGATAGGGAATTGTTCTTCTTTCATACCCTTTGCAACGTGTAAGTCGGTAAGCAGACTTGCCAGTTCGGCAGCGTCTACTTCCATCTTGGCTGTTGTAAAGGTTGTTGCCATAGTCCTTGCGTCAGACATGTCTGCGCTGGTTGCAACCTCTACCGTATATTTTGTTACGGCAGGATAACCATAGTCTGGCTGTGAGCAGGTAAGCTCGATGGTTTTAGAATTAGCCAAATCGTAAACACCATTAGCCGCAAGTGCGGGCGTATTCAGGTGGAAGGTAGTTGGCGTCTTTACTGTTGGGTTTTCATCGTTGTCATCGCTGCACGCTGTAAAAAAACAAACAGTGCAAAGAAGCAGCAATGCTGACTTTAATATCTTTGTCATAATTCTTATCTTTTAGGTTGTGATAGTTGAGGAGTTGCCTCCTCAACTTGAATAATCTTAATAACCGGGGTTCTGTTTCAAGTTCGTATTCACAATCATGTCGCTGTTTGGAATTGCAAAGATGTTGCGTGTTGCAGCAAAGTTGCGTCCGTTGAGTTCGCCACCTTTCCAAGCCCAGTTGTAGTTTACATTACCACCAAACTTATTGAAACGAACCAAGTCTACACGGCGACGTCCCTCGAAGTAGAACTCTTTACACCACTCATTGAGAATGTCGTTAAGTGTGTAAGCACCTGAAGTTCTGGGTTTAGCGTGAGCACGAACGTGGAGTTTGTTGATAAGGTCTGTACCTTCAGTAGTAGTCTGACCGCCATTCAAACGGGCAGTAGCTTCTGCATAGGTGAGATAAGCCTCTGCAACACGGAAGAAGAAGAAATCTGTGTCGGCATAACGGAGGTCTTTTGCAGTTGCACCTGTTGAGTAGAAGTTGTTGTATTTAACTACTGCAAAGCCCTTTGTAAATGTTGAAAGGTCTTTCGAGGTCTCTTGTGTAATCGTTCTGTCTACACCGTCGAACAATGCACGGTCGTCGCCTGCTTCCTTAGGCATGACAGCTCCAGTAACTGAAGGCGCATTGTTGTTAGGGAAGAACTTGTCGATAAGGTCCTTACGAGCACGAACACCCGCCCAGTTTGCATTGTCGTAAAGGTTGCCACCAGCTACGCCGTTGCTGTTTACTGTTGCAGCCTTGTCGTAGCAAGCGTTAATCAAGAATACTGTACCACCATAAGCAGCAGTGCGCTTACCGTCCTGAAGGATAGGGAAGATAGCTTCAACTGATGCACCGTTTTCGCCATTATCACCCATAAAGAGTTGCTGATAAGCAGTCCAGCCGTTTACTGTTGCGCCTGTATATAGCTGATAAGGTGAATTGATTACCTTCTTAGCATAGTCGGCAGCTTTCTGCCATTCTGCTGTACCAGTATAAACTTCAGCGTTCAAGTAAAGACGAGAGAGTAGCATCCAAACGGCAGCCTTGTCCACGCGGCCATAGTTAGCATCGGTAGACTTCTTTGCCTTTGGTTCCATCAGGTCGTTCTCGATAGCCAATAGTTCTTTTTCAATGTAATCGTACATCTGCTTGCGTGAGTATTGCTTAGCAGATTCAGCCGATACTTTTTCAGTGAAAGGAATATTGCCAAACGCGTCCATCAATAAATAATAGTCGAGTGCACGGATAAAGCGCACCTCTGCTGTCTTCTGCTTGTCTACATCGCCGAAGTTGTTGATGTATTGGTTGCAGATGGTTACACCGAAGTAGAGGCGATAGTAAAAACCTTTAAGCATAGGGTTAGAGCTACCATAGCTATTAGAGTTGAAATCCGTAACACCTTCGTCTTGTGTCCAGTTGCAGATGGCTTCGTCAGTTGTGAGGTCGTTAGAATTGAACAACTGTCTGATGAAACCTGTTGTACCTCCGTCAAGACCATCAATGTCGCAATCGCCATTAGGACCACTGTTGCCTGCCAATGCAAAGTTTGCATAGCATTTGTTGAACAAATGGTTGGGATTAATCTCTGTTTGAAGGTTTGGGTCGATTGGTGTAACGTCCAAGTCCTTTACACAAGAAGTGATGCTCAATGTAAGCAACAATGCTGCTACAGGAGCTAATTTCTTAATATATTGTTTCATTGTTATTGACTTTTAGGATAGAATTAGAAATTTAAGTTCAGACCTACAATGAATGACATTGGGCGAGGATAGAGATTATTATCAATACCGCCAAACACTTCAGGGTCTATACCTTCATATTTTGTAAGTGTAAGCAGGTTGGAAGCAGTACCATAAACACGTCCGCTCAAACCATGCCAGCCACCAGTCTTGAATAGGTCGGCAAAGCTATAACCCAATGTAATGTTATCGAGTTTCAAGAATGAGGCATTCTGTACCCAACGGTCTGAAAGAACAGTTTCAGCATTACCTGTTTGCCAATTGTCTTTAATTGATTCTATTGGACGGTTTGACAAGAATTCAGATGATGCCCATACACCAGCAGGAGAAACATTAGCTTGTCCAGCCATCAAATCGTTGAACACGTAGTTGCCGATATTTGCACGGAGAGAGAAACCGAAGTCCCAGTTCTTATACTCTAAACGAGAAGCAAGTCCCATTGTAACAGGAGCCATCGGACTCTTGTAGAAGTACTTGTCGGCAGGGGTAATTTGTCCATCACCGTTTCTGTCTACAACTGCTCCTTCGATTGGTTTGCCATTCTTGTCATAAACTTGCTGATAAACGTAGAATGAAGAGGCAGAGTGTCCTACAGCGTGTGCTTGTGCATTACTGCCAGTACCTGCTGAGATACCACCCGTTGCAACAACAAGGTTAGGGTCCTTACCGCCTGTAAGGTCGGTAATTTCGTTCTTGTTGTATGTGAAGTTATAATCGATAGTCCAATACCAATCTTTTGATTCGATAGCTCTCCAACGCAAAGCTGCTTCAACACCAGTGTTCTTTAACGAACCGATGTTAGAAGGAACTTGGTTGCGGAAATTAGAACCAGCAGAAACTGTAACACTGTTGTTCAAAAGGTCTGTGGTCTTACGATAGTACCAATCAATGCTACCAGTGAGGCGTTGGTTGAATATACCCCAGTCGAGACCGACGTTGTAAGTTGTAGTTGTTTCCCAAGTTAAAGCCTTGTTTACAGCTTGTGGGCGAACAACAGTTCCGTCGTCTGTTACTGGATATTCGTTATTTGTACCGCTACCTGTTTGATAAATATCGAAGTAGTTGTAGTCGCCAATACCTTCCTGCTGACCCGTCATACCCCAACCTAAGCGGAGTTTCAAGTCGCTCAACCACTTAATGTCGCGGAATTTGTTTTCGTCCTTTACTTTCCAAGCAAATGCGAATGAAGGGAAATTAGCCCAATGGTTTTGGAAACGTGATGCACCATCGGCACGGAAGGTTGCTGTAATGTAGTAACGGTCCATCAAACTCCAGTTAGCACGACCGAAGAATGATACGAGGAAATTCTCAGTAGAGTATACATAATCTTTCAAAATACCGTCTTTGTTGTAGTCTTTACCACTATCGTAGTAGATTTGGCCAGCCTTTGAGTTGGTTGAAGGATAATATTGTATTGCACGACTCTTGTCTTTTCTCCAGAAATGTTGCCACTCGTAACCCGCCATAATGTCGAAATGGTTCTTTGCAGCGTCCTTAAAGTCGTGATAGTACTGTGCGTATGCGTTGAAAGTGAGGTTGCGCTTCAACTGTTTGCTCCAACCATTGTAACCATAGTAAGAAGCCAATGGAGAAGTTGGTGCGATGTCTGTATCCTGCTGTCCTTGTGCAATGTCGGCACCAGCAGTAACGTGCAAGCGCAAGTCTTCAAATCCGTGAACCTTATAGTCGAACTCTGCATTTGCTATTACGTCGCGGCTGCGAGAGCGGTCGTTCTTCAAATTCAATATAGCCATAGGGTTCTTTGTTGCCAAAGTGTTCAAAGTAGTTGGCCATGTTGGGTCTTCGCTTGCAGCAAGACCGACACCACGCCAAGCGTGATAGTTGCCAAAGTTCGCTGCATCAGGTGAATCGTAGTCGTAAATGCTTTGAGTTGGGTCGTAAGAAACGGCTGCACCGATAGCTGCACCATCTGCAAAACGGTTCTTTGCGAACATACCCTTCACATTGAAATTCATATTCAAGTGGTTGTTCATGAGCGATGGATTTAAGTTAACAGCAGCTGTGTAACGCTCAAAGCTTGAGGTCTTCAAGATACCTTGGTTGTTTGTGTAACCAGCAGAAACACGGAAAGGCAATGAATTAGTACCGTTGCCTACTGAACCAGTTACAGTAACGTTGTGGTCTTGTGCCCACGCTGTACGATAGATTTCGTTCTGCCAATCGGTGTTAGCCTTGCCAAGTGCAGCCACTTGCTTGCTGCCAGCCCCAAACATATCGGTAATAAATTTACGATATTCGTCGCCATTCATTACGTCAATGGTCTTTTTCTTAACACTTGCAGTTACGCTACCAGCGTATGAAACAGCGACAGGTTGGTTAGCACGACCTTTCTTTGTGGTGATGATGATGACACCGTTAGAACCACGAGAACCGTAGATAGCTGTTGCAGAAGCGTCTTTCAATACGTTGAAACTTTCGATGTCTTGTGGGTTTACCATAGAAAGTGGGTTCGACATACCCTTCACACCTGTGTTATCCAATGCCACACCATCAATAACGATAAGCGGAGCGTTAGATGCGTTCAATGAAGAACCACCACGAATACGAATCTGTGCGCCACCACCAGGGGTACCGCCATCGCTTGTTACGTTCACACCAGCCATCTTGCCTTGCATCATATCCTGCGCGTTTACTACAAGACCTTTGTTCTTTGTGTCTGGTTTCATTGCGAGAACCGACCCTGTAAGGTCGCCTTTCTTCACTGCACCGTAACCGATAACCACTACTTCCTGCATTTGTTGCGCACCGTCTGGCTGGAGCACAACTACCATACCATTCTTTGCAGCAACTTGCTGCTTAACGTATCCGATGTAGGAAATTGTTAGTTGAGTGCCTGGTGCCACATTGATTTCAAAGTTTCCGTCAAAGTCAGTCTGCACGCCGTTAGAGGTTCCTGTAACAAGAACCGATGCGCTAATAACTGGTTCGCCAGAAGCATCTTTTACAAGACCTTTGATGGTCGATTGTGCAAAGGCACTGATAGACAGGAACAGACCTAATATAAGCGTCATTATCCTGACAGGGAATTTGCTTTTTACCTGCTTCATCTTTTTATTGCTAAAGTTATTAATATTGAGTAAATTGTTATCTCTTTTATAGATTTATGTGATGTTCGCCTCACCTTAATATAAGGCTTGTCAGTGCAAAGATAGTTTGATAATTCCGTATTAGCACTTTTTATCCATTAAAAACGTTAATTAAAATGTGCAAACGTTTGCATTAATAATGCAATAATAAATTCTTGACTTGTATCAACGTTTTTGTAAAAATGTGTATTTTTGCCATAGCAATAACAAAAAACAGAAATCAAACTCACGGAATTATGGTCAAAAATGGAAGTGTTACGATGAAAGATATTGCACGGGAACTTGGCGTTTCCGTTGCCACTGTTTCGCGTGCACTGAAGGATAGTCCACGCATTTCTGCTGAGAAGAGGGACGAAATAAAGCGTTATGCCCGTGAGCACAACTTCACTCCGAATATCATAGCCGAAGCATTGCGCAAAAGCAAAGTGCAATCGCTGAAAGTTATTGGTGTAATCGTGCCACAGTTTACGCATTTTTATTTTTCTTCCATATTGGCAGGAATCGAAGAAGAGGCTTCGGCACGTGGCTATCAGCTAATGGTTGCCCAGAGCGACGAACGCTATGAGCGGGAAGTAGAGATATGCAAGTCGTTCTATGAGAATAAAGTTTGCGGTGTAATCGTATCGCAAGCGAAAGACACAGCCAAGTACGACCACTTCCAGTTCCTTATCGACCAGAATGTTCCGCTTGTCTTCTACGACCGTATGAGTACAGGCGTGAATGCCAGCCGTGTGGTCATTGACGACTACATAGGTGCGCTCTCTGCCGTGAACCACCTTATTAATACAGGGTGCAGGCGCATAGCCTACTACGGCTTGTCGTTGAATTTGGAAATCGGAAAGAACCGTTACAACGGTTATCGCGATACTTTGCTGAAACACGGCATACAGCCCGACGAACAACTCATTCGTATGTGCGACAACCGCAGCGATGCAGAGTCTATCACGCCCGACCTTATGAGCATTCCAAACCCTCCCGATGGTTTCTTCGCCGTGAACGACGACACAGCCATTGGTATTCTCTATTCGTGCAAGCGAATGGGGCTACGTGTTCCCGAAGATGTCTCCATCTGTGGTTTCACCAACTGCGAGCGTGCCGTAGCGTGCGACCCGATGCTGACCACGGTTGAGCAACGTGGTGTACGTGTGGGCGAAGAAGCTGCAAGCATACTTATAAATAAGGTGGAGGGCGTACTCCCCATCGACTCTATCGAGAAGCGTGTAGTGCGCACAAGGCTCATTGTTCGAGGCACAACACGATAACGACAAGACATAAATCAACAACAAATAAACCGCAACTCACATACTTTCAACTATGAATAAAGAATTAAAAACCCGCCCCGACAAAAGTTTCTGGCAACTATGGAACCTTAGCTTTGGGTTCTTTGGCGTACAAATAGCTTACGCATTGCAAAGCGCAAACATCTCACGCATATTCGGAACATTGGGTGCCGACCCACACAGCCTGAGCTATTTCTGGATTTTGCCACCGTTGATGGGCATTATTGTGCAACCGATTGTAGGAACATTGTCTGACAAGACGTGGACACGCTTCGGTCGCCGCATACCTTATCTGTTCGTCGGAGCTACTGTTGCCGTCCTCGTTATGTGCCTTTTGCCGAATGCAGGCTCGTTCGGTATGGCTGTTTCCACGGCGATGGTGTTCGGCTTAATCTCTTTGATGTTTCTCGATACGAGCATCAATATGGCGATGCAACCTTTCAAAATGCTCGTGGGCGACGAAGTAAACGAAAAGCAGAAGGCTTTGGCTTACTCTATCCAGAGTTTTCTTTGCAATGCAGGTTCGTTAGCGGGCTATGTGTTCCCCTTCCTCTTTACTGCCATTGGTATTGCCAACGAAGCACCGAAAGGCGTGGTTCCCGACTCGGTAATCTATTCGTTCTACATTGGTGCAGCCATTCTTATTCTGTGTGTACTCTACACTACAGCAAAGGTAAAGGAGATGCCACCGAAGGAATATGCGGAGTATCACAACCTGAAAGAAACCGACAACGAGTCGAAATCCAACTGGATACACCTCTTGAAAAATGCACCTGCCACTTTCTGGAAGGTTGGATTGGTACAGTTCTTCTCTTGGTTTGCCTTTATGTATATGTGGACTTATACCAACGGAACGATAGCTGCCAACTGCTGGGGCGTAGATATGACAGCCAGCAATGCTACTGCAACTTTAAGCTATCAGGAAGCTGGCAACTGGGTGGGCATACTCTTTGCCGTGCAAGCCATAGGCTCGGTGGTTTGGGCAATGGTGCTGCCAATGTTCAAAAACCGCAAGTTGGCTTATAGTCTTTCGCTCGTTTTGGGTGGTATAGGTTTTGTAATGGCTTCTTTCGTTCACGACCAATACGTTATGTTCGTTCCGTTCCTACTCATCGGTTGTGCTTGGGCAGCAATCCTTGCCATGCCTTTCACCTTCGTTACCAATGCGCTCGAAGGCTACGGACACATGGGTGCTTACCTTGGTTTGTTCAACGGAACCATCTGCATACCACAGATTATCGCAGCTGCCCTTGGCGGTGTCATCTTGCATCTTGTAGGTTCTGTGCAAAGCAATATGATGATTGTGGCAGGCGTTGCCCTTGTTGCTGGCGCACTGTCGGTAACGATTATCAAGGACGTAAACAAGCAATAAGCACCATACAATATATATTAGGCAAACTTGCCTGCATAAACAGACATAACAACACAGCCTGCGCTTTCAGCGCAGGCTGTGTTGCTGAAGGGTGGAACCTTAGCTGAACACCTTATAATCTCTACAATCTTTCAAAATCACTTTTTTCTACCAAGCTCGCATTAATTCGTGAAACCCTTTCTCGATATTAATATTTTTTATTATCTTTGCATCTGTATGAAAATCTGTTAGCCTAACTTCCGAATGGCTCTTCAGACCTTATACCACACGAATTTACCTTTATAATAGTAGTTACACAGTATAAAATAAATAATAAAACTATGGTAAATATACCTTCTGAATTAAAAAAAGCAATCGAAGCAGATGATTTAGTACTATTCATTGGTGCTGGTTTATCTTGGGACTTAAAAAACACGGACAACGAATCTCTTGAAGGATGGGGTAAAATGGTTAAATCTATAACTTCTCATCTGATTACGGAAGGAGACATCACAGATGAACTGAAACAAATTTGCGATGCATTAGAGCCGATAGAAACTCTTAAGATATTAGAAAAAAAAGGAATAAGTAAAAGAGAAATTGGTGGGTTTGTTAAGCACTATTTCACATTGAGAGGGGGGAATGATTTTTCTTTTCATAAAAAGTTGTTCAGCCTATCAACAAAGATTATTACTACCAATTATGATAAAGCTTTTGAAAAAGCCATTCCTGAACTCCAAGAAATAAAAGCATATAAGGGTAAAGATTACGAGCTAAACAGAGTGAAGAAAGATTCCGTCTTTTTGTTCAAATTGCATGGTTGCATAGATGGCATAGACTCTATGGTCTTATTTCCATCAGATTATGATGGTCTTTATGATGACAAAGGGCGAGAGGCAGAACATGCTTTACATACTTTGAGAATTCTCATATCCAATAAAACCTTCCTTTTTATTGGAACAGGTTTAGGCGACCCTCAAATTAATGGTATTTTTAAGGAAATCAACAGGATTCAAGGTATCTACGACCAAAAACACTATATCATAACCGATAAGCCGTTAGAGGATTCTCTTAATTTCCTAACTTCTATTAAGGTTGCTTCTTATACAGAAATTCCAGAGGTTATAGACCAACTTTTAGAGATTAAGCAGGTTGCAGAAGCAGAGAAAAGTCCTCAAGAGAAGATGCTTTCAGAACAACTTAAAGAGTCTGAAAAAGAAATTGATTCTCTTACAAAGAAACTTTCGAAAGTACAGAATCAGAATGAAAGACAACTACTCCTTTTAGAGAGAGAGGCAAACAATCACTTCAACATAGGGTTAAAGCATAATTTAGCTGGAGAAAACTTAGATGCTTTAAAAGAATATAAGGCTGCAACTGAATTAAAGCTTAAATTCCCTGAAGCATATAACAATTGGGGAAATGCTTTAGCCCATCTTGCACAGACCAAGTCTGGTGTCGAAGCTGAAGCACTATACAAAGATTCCTTTGAGAAGTATGATTATGCGACACAGCTTAAACCTGATTACTATGAAGCATATAACAATTGGGGAAATGCTTTAAGCGATCTTGCACAGATCAAGTCTGGTGTCGAAGCTGAAGCACTATACAACGCTGCCTTTGAGAAGTATCGTCATGCGGCACAGCTTAAACCTGATGACCATGAAGCATATAACAATTGGGGAGTTGCTTTAAGCGATCTTGCACAGATCAAGTCTGGTGTCGAAGCTGAAGCACTATACAAGGATTCCTTTGAGAAGTATCATCATGCGACACAGCTTAAACCTGATGGCTATGAGGCATATTATAATTGGGGAAATGCTTTATTCAATCTTGCACAGGCCAAGTCTGGTATCGAAGCTGAAGCACTATACAAGGATTCCTTTGAGAAGTATCATCATGCGACACAGCTTAAGCCTGACGACCATAAGGCATATAACAATTGGGGAGCTGCTTTATTCAATCTTGCACAGACCAAGTCTGGTGTCGAAGCTGAAGCACTATACAACGCTGCCTTTGAGAAGTATCATCAGACAACACAGATTAAGCCAGACTACCATGATGCATATGATAATTGGGGGATAGCTTTAAGTGGGCTGGCGCAGTTAAAATCTGGTGTCGAAGCTGAAGCACTATACAAGGATTCCTTTGAGAAGTATGATTATGCGACACAGCTTAAACCTAATTACTATGAAGCATATAACAATTGGGGAAATGCTTTAAGCGATCTTGCACAGATCAAGTCTGGTGTCGAAGCTGA
This sequence comes from Prevotella intermedia ATCC 25611 = DSM 20706, assembly GCF_001953955.1. NCBI lineage: Bacteria > Pseudomonadati > Bacteroidota > Bacteroidia > Bacteroidales > Prevotellaceae > Prevotella > Prevotella intermedia. Next base: position 641,930 of record NZ_CP019300.1, on the reverse strand, counting down.
AGCACTATACAACGCTGCCTTTGAGAAGTATCGTCATGCGGCACAGCTTAAACCTGATGACCATGAAGCATATAACAATTGGGGAGTTGCTTTAAGCGATCTTGCACAGATCAAGTCTGGTGTCGAAGCTGAAGCACTATACAAGGATTCCTTTGAGAAGTATCATTATGCGACACAGCTTAAACCTGATGGCTATGAGGCATATTATAATTGGGGAAATGCTTTATTCAATCTTGCAAAGGCCAAGTCTGGTATCGAAGCTGAAGCACTATACAAGGATTCCGTTGAGAAGTATCATCAGGCGACACAGGTTAAGCCTGACGACCATAAAGCATATAACAATTGGGGAGCTGCTTTATTCAATCTTGCACAGACCAAGTCTGGTGTCGAAGCTGAAGCACTATACAACGCTGCCTTTGAGAAGTATCATCAGGCAACACAGATTAAGCCAGACTACCATAATGCATATGACAATTGGGGGATAGCTTTAAGTGGGCTGGCTCAGTTAAAATCTGGCAATGAAGCTGAAAAACTATATAACGAAGCCTTTGAAAAGTATCAACAGGCTATTAAGAATGGAGGTAAGTTCTACAATTTGGCTTGTCTTTATGCCGTAAGAAACAAGAAAAAAGAAGCATTGAAGTGTTTGGAGCGTTCTCTTTCAAGAAGTGAAGTTTCTGTCGAAATGGTGGAGAAAGATAAAAGATGGGACGGACTTCGTGATGATTCAGGCTTTAAACGTATTCTCTCTAATATGAAAGGATAGTAGCAAAGCTATTCAAGAAAATCTGTTGTAGAGCAGAAAGAGAGGCGAAGCTCGTATTATAGTCGGTAGGAGAAATGAGTTTTTTACCTTTTTAAATGGCTAATACGACCCAAAGGTTGGACTTGATTGGGCTATTTGATATTTCACTGATAAAAATTAAGAGTTGGTTTTCGTTATGAAAATCAACTCTTAATTTTTATTTCTTTCGGTAAAGTTTATAGGAATGGCGTTACTTTAAAGGGTGAAAAAAGAGTTGTTGCAGTGTAAATATATTTCATAAGAGTTCCTATTGCTCAACCCATTCATTATCAACGTGTTGCAAAACCTATTGTTTTGCATTGTAAAAGCGGCTGTTTTGCACGGTAAAAGCGTAGGTTTTGCATCGCAAAAGAGCCGCTTTCGCAATGCCAAATCGAAATTACCGTTTTTCAAAGAAATTATCTTTACAAAACAATGGGTGTTTTTAGCTAAGGCTGTTAGATTATAATCATCATAAAAGTGAGATGTTTTTTCGTAACTTCATATTGATAAATCGAATAGTTACAAATAAACATCTCACTTCTATAACTTTTCAAACTACTTTCTTATATCGAGTTCAAGCAATGTATTGGTTTTGTTGCTCTGATTCGTCAAGTAGTTTAGAACTTAATCTGCAAACGTGTCTCAAGCATTGATACGGTGTTGTCAGCGAATGCCATATTCTCTGTTGCACGAGTGATAGAAGCACGTACACGCCAAATCATATACTTGTTGATGTAGTAGTTGAAGGTCAGCGACCAGTCATTTACCTTACCACCAAAGATGTTTGCGTTCTTATCGGTCAATGTTGAGTAGTTGTAAGCAGCAACAAGCTCCATTGCACCTGGGTCTGGTGTAGCTATACCTGCGTCGTTCTTGGTATAGGTGTAACCTTGTCCTTTGAGCAAATAGCGGACATTGCCATAAGCACCCCACGCCTTGTAATTAGGCAGGGCGTTATCACGCTTGATGGCAACATAGTAGTATTGCGACTCTATGCCGAGATTACCAAAAGCGGCAGTCAGTTCAGGAGAGAATTTCCACAGCGATTTGGCATCGGTGATGGTTGCTTCTTGCGCACTGACATTTGCAATACGTGTTGGGAACGGAGCTCTCAGCGTGTATGAACTGTGGCTGTTGGCCGCATTCTTGTTATAACGTGGCGACTCGTAAGCACCGCTGACACCAAAGTGGAAAATCTTTCCACGCTCTATCTGTGGGTGCCATACCAAACGTGTCATCGCTCCCCACGCCTCATTGCCGAGTTTGTCGGTGGTCATCTTCATCGCATCGTTCTCAGCAAAGAGAGATGCTGTAGCGTGGAACTTGTCGGCAGTGTGCACATACATCGCACCTATCAGACGATTGTTGAAGAAAGCTTGGTTAGCCAAAGGCTCTTCCATAGAAATCTTGAAGCTTGAAGATGTTGCACTCTGTAAACCGAACTGATGAACAAAGTAGCCCAAGCGAAGCAATTCGTCATTGTTTATTTTGTAGTCGAGATTGACGTCTTTCAGCGACAAGCTCTGGCGTGCAAAGCCCACATCAACCTTTACTTTCCACTTATCGTATGTGGCACTGAAGCCGATACGAGCATCAGGAATAGCAGCACCATCGTTGAGCAGAGCATCAACGGTCTTGTCGGTTGAGTGCATTGCACCTGCGTCCATGAGAATACGTCCTGATGGCTTAACAACTAACTTCGGCTCTTCTTTCTGTTGAGCGAAGGCACCTGCGCACACCATTAAGCTGCAAGTGGCGAAAAGTATGATTCTTTTCATTGGTCTATCTTTTATATTAGTTTACTTTTTGTTTTGGTATTAAGCTGAAATGCCTTGATATAGGAGTTACGGAAGTAAAGCCTTCTGTAACTCCTTATGACTTAGTTTGCTGCCTTGAAAGTGCTCTTGGCAACCTTGCCTTCTTTCTGCAACTTGGCAAACTCCTTCTTAGCTTTCTCCAGCTGAGCTTGGAAAGCTGGGTCTGCATGCAGGCGAGCCACGACAGCAGCACTCACTACACGTGCTGCATCAACGTCGCTTTGCCAGTGGTAACCACAGATAACACGGCTTTGTCCCATCTGGTAGCCACGCTCAAGGATTTCATTCTGACGGTCAATGTTAATCTCGGAAAGTACCAATGCCGTTGCCCAACCAATAGCAGTGTGTCCTGAAGGATAAGAACCATTGGTTGACAGTTCCTGTTGCTGCTCTGGATTACAGGTCATCTCATTATAGAAAGCGAATGGACGTACACGCATATAATGGTCTTTAGCACTGCGTGTTGCTAAATCGCCAGCGTCTTCGCGCATATTCAGCACAAGCTTATAAATCTCTGGTGTTGTTTCCTTGCTGATTTTGATACCAAAAGCTTCAGAGAAAGCGTTAGGCACACCGTCTCCACCAACGCGCGCATCGGCAACAGCCTGGTCGCCACGTGGTGTGTTGCGCTGCATCTTTCCCCACTGATACTGTGCTTCATCATAGAGGAATTGAATACTACCTGGCTGTGGAGGAGTTGGAAGAAGTTCTAATGAACTTGTCTGTTGGCCATCTTGAAGATAGTAAAGGTCTGGATTGGTACGTGCGTCTTTGATTTTCTTTGCTGCATTCTGTGCAAAAGTCGTTACTGAGAACATAGCCAGTAAACCGACAAGTAAAGTCTTTTTTGTCATTGGTTTTTAATTTAAAAGTTTAAAAAATATTCTTTTAAGAACTCTGCTGCAAAGTTAAGAGAAAAGAGTGATATAAAAAGTTGCATTTGATTATTTCCGTTGAAACAACCAAATGCAACTATCATAACATACTGAAAGCCAACACTATGACTATTCAGAAAGTTTTAAAATATAATGAACAATACTTGCAGGACAACGTGTGCAATAGGTTTCAAGAGCCTCTCGATTGTCTCCAATCTTGCTGTGATAGAGCCGACTGACAACAGGATTGAGGTTTCCATACATTCCTAACATACCCGGCAGCAGGGTACGTTTTACTTTTGGCATCGCAAGCAGGAGAGTCAATACACGCACTTGTTGGCTGTTGGCAGCTGTGAAGCGGAACAATCCGTCGCTCACCTCGTTGTCGGCAGTGCTGAAAGATATGAAGAAGTCGTTGGTAAGTTCCGCTATCTGGTCAGTGATGTCGCGCGTTGCACTGCTAATATCGGCGAAGAGTTTGAGGTCGAACTTCTTTATGCGTCGTTCCTCATTCTCTTTTATCACACGTTCGTGCACCTCCATAAACATTTGCATCAGCGTTTGCAACTTCTGTAAGATTTGCATTTGCTTCATGCGTTCGTCGATAATCTCCAACGAACGTAGCAACAGTATGCGGTCTCTGCTGTCCATATTGCGTTCTATCTCACTTATCTCTGTCAGTAAAGCATTCGCCATGTGGGTATAACTGGTGATGTGTTGCATGCCTTGCAGCTGTGAACGGCTTGCAGTAACAAAGCGTTGAATGACCGCAAATCCTTTTTCGGTGAAGATATTCTCGTATTGCTTCTTCACGTATATAAAGTTCTTGTATATCTCCGCTAAGGGTTGGCATCGCAAATCGTCCATGATACGTTGGACTTGATGTTCCATTCCATCGTTCAAACCAGGAAGAATGAGTGCTCCTTCTGTGGAACGGCGGAACTTCTCCAGTCGTTCCTCGAGTTCTTCTATGTGGTTAATCCATACCTCGTTTCTGCTACATTGCTGTTGAATCTCCTCTATCTCTTCGGAATTACGTGCCTGTTCGGAGGCTTCAATCATTGCAGGGCAGTCATAAACATCAAGTTGATTGATGCGTTCTATCTGTTCATTGAGATAATGAACCATCTTCAGTGCGGTATCACGATTCAGTCTGGCGATGCGTGCAGATAGCTTTGCAATCTGTTTATTGGCAGTATGGATACCCTGCGAGGTGGTGTTGATGTCGTCAATCTCTTGTTTTATAGCGTCTATGGCGTTGCGTTTCGTATCGTTCAGCCGTGCGTGCATTGCAGAGAGCGTTTCCAAACGATGGTGTAGGTCATCTTTTCTTGCCTGTAACTGTTGATGTTGCAAACGGCGTTGGCGAATATATCCTGCCAAGGCAGTTATAATGATACAAATGATACCGATGATGATAAGACCCAACAAGCGCAAATTGGGCACATCGCCATTGAAAACAATCCACGATGCTTTCTCTTCCGTGCCTGACTGAAGGCGCAACACGCCGAGGTCGGACCCTACATAGAAACTACCGTTCTGTACAAAAGAAGCCTTAGAATTGAACCGTATGTCAGCAAAGAAAGTGCCGCCATCGGTCAGTCGTTTGCCTCGTACAATGTATTTATGGATACCTGTTTCGGGTAACGTGTAGATAATGCTGTCATTAACGGCAAAGATTCTGCTGCAGCCATCAACCCGCAGAGAATCGCCACCCATTATCTGTAGTTGGTGATTGGTAAGCAAGATAAGGCTTTGCATACTTCCACTGCCAGCCACCACGCTGTTGATGAAGACCTTTTTCTGCGTTTCAGGAATCAGTTTCATATTATTACCGCTGCCAACGAATACACCGTGGTTCAGCGTGGAGAGTAGGAACTCGTCGCTTCCCTGTGGTTGAAAGAAAGAAGTGATATACTTATCGTTCATGCAGGTTATCGTGTCGATGCGCCCATTCTGTGTGCTTATCGACAGGAACTTATCCTGCACACCCAACAGAATACGCTTCCGTGCAGCTTGCAAGACCATCGTCGTGATGCCTGTCTTGGGCTGATAGAGCACCTTTGAACGAGCAAAGAGCTGGTTAATGAGATAATTCTTTCCTATTGTCAGCCTGCAGAGCTGGTTGTTTGCATTATAATAAAAGATGTCATTCCCCATGGCGCACATCTCAATGGGGAGGTCGTTCTTCTCAAAATCATAGATTTTCCTTGCCTCCTTCTCTCTATTCTGTTGCCGAAAGAGTTCGTGCCGACTGTTCACATAGAAGAAAGTACCGTTATCGCAGCAGGCAGCAATAATCGACACATTGCCGTTGAGAACACCTAAATGGTGCGGAATGTGCCATACGGCATTCTCCGTGAGCAGCACAGAGAAGTCTGTTCCGTCATCGGGAATAACGATTTTATGCGAGTTCGACGGTATTTTATGGTACAGCGGAACGTTTACGAAGCGATGTAAATCTTCCGAAAGGAGGATACCCGAAGTGTTTACGAAGTAATATGTGGCACCTACCTTGTAGAAAGCCAGCACAGGCTGAGGCAGGTTGATGGTTCTGCTCTCTTTGCCATCAGGCTCTTCGACGGTCAGTTGTCTGTCGCTAAGACTGTAGAGCTTACCGTCATAGACAGCCACTTGGCGGAAATATTGTCCTTGATGCCGCATACTGATACGGCGCGAAGGCAGATTGAGAGCCACGATACCGTTCTGTGTAGCGGCAAAGAGCCATTGCTGCGTATGGCACAGACTATTGACGAGAAACGGTTCTCCCGTGTTTGCCGTGCATGACCGTGCCGACGGAAAGAGCAATGTGAGCCGTGCCTGCGCAGTATCAGTGGGCATGGCATAGAGTCCTTGCGATGTAGCAACAAAGACAATACTATCCGCAATATCAACATTGTAAGGCGAATAGCGGTTTCCTTTGCATGGAATATCGTAGGTGGAGCGATGAATCAGCGTATCGGAAACTATCTCCCAGAGTTGCAATCCTGCATTTCGCGAGGCAATCCAGAGCATATTTGGGTGTTGGGAATCGCGTTCAAGGTCGTAGATGCGGTCTAATCCTGTATCGAAGCGTTGGCGTTTCTCGCCATTTACATACCACACCACACCCGTCTCGCTGCCCACCCAATAGCCTTCCTTGTCGGAAGATAGTGCCGACAGGCGTTCATTATAATGATATTCTTTCTCCGATAACGACCATGTGGTGGTTTGTTTTTGGCAACTATTTAAGGTGATAAGTGTCAGCAGCAAGACGTACAGCCATCTTATTGCCTCGTTCAATTTCCTGCTATTATTGTAGTTAATAGCCATGCTTTTCTACTTTGTTTGTACTGCAAATATACTTAATTTATATCTAATTGCAGATAAAAATGGTGAAAAGTTAACAATAACGTGAGTTTGAAACGAACTCTATGCTATTAGGAATGAGCAGATATGAAACTGTACGAGAAGAGTTATAATCTCGCTGCCAATATGCAGAAAGCACCGTTACGGTGCCGTTTGCCAGCTACTTTGGGTGTATGTTGCTTCAACTCTGAGGTAAAATTACACCTCATTATATATAGGCAAAGAAGGTAATATGTATGTAAATATTTTTCACAAGCGAAACTATTGCATAATCACCTCGCTATCAACGTGTTGCAAAACCTATTGTTTTGCGTTCCAAAAGCGGCTGTTTTGCACGGTAAAAGCGTAGGTTTTGCATCGCAAAACAGCCGCTTTCGCAATGCCAAACCGAAATTACCGATTTTCAATAAAATTATCTTTACAAAATAACGGCTGTTTTTAGCTAAAACCACTGCCTATACGTAAGGGCGCAATTCACCACGTTCCTTATATCCAACCTACTTTTTCTTCGGTGTCAGGAAAGTGGTGAATCACGCCCCTATATGCTCAATCGGTAGCTTTCGTGCCGTTTAACACCCGACTTAAACAACAATGAAAGAAACCGTTTCTTTTAATTCAAGGCAGGAAAACAAGCTGAACTGCCATACGCAACCTGCCTCGCTTCTCGGAAAAATCTTATTTCTTAGGACCTTTATAATAAGGGTCGAACTCTACAGTGATGGTCATTTTCTCCTTTACAGGACGCTCGTTCTTCAGCGCAGGTGTCCATTTCGGCATGTGTTCTACCAAGCGGACAGCCTCTTTGCGGAAGTGTTCGGTAGCAGCAGCCATTACTTCGGCTTTCTTTTCGTCGGTTAGCTTATCGTATTTAGGACTGTTTGCCTTCAAGTCTGCAACGTTCAGAACGCGTGCACCTGTAACCGTTCCGTCCATTTCGATGCTGAACGACACTTCCACTTTGGCACCGATGCGCATCTTGCGCGTCTGCAAGGTGTAGAGTTGGTACTCTTTCAAGTATTGTTCCATAGCCTCGTTGCCGCCCACGTAGGCAGGCATAACATCGGCAGACGACATCTTCAGCTGGGGCTTTAGCTCTTCCAAGGTGGCACGCAGCTTTTCTATCTCTACCGTACCCAACACGATTCTTCCGTTCGGGTCAATCAGATACATCGTTGGAATCCAGTCTACGTGGTACAAGCGGTCTATCTTGGTTTCCTTTTTCCACTTCCTCAGTTCGCTCACCTGTGTCCAATTCATTTGGTATTTGTCCCAATAAGTGTTCACCCAAGCCTCTTTGCTCGTGTCGAACGATATACCGATGATGCGAACGTTGTAGTCCATAAAGTCGCTCCAAAGCTGTTTCATCGCTGGAATGTCCTTTCTGCAATCAGAGCACCACGATGCCCAAAAGTCTAAAACAACGTAGTTGCCACGAAATGCGCGTAGTTTTATGTCCTTTTCGTCAGCTGTACGCAGTGTGAAATCGGGAGCAACAGTTCCTGACTTCAGTAGGTTTGTGGCATATTTGCTGTCTAAGTCTTGCGCCATAGCGGTGGCGAAAGTAGCCAAAAGAAGCATTGCCGATAGAATAGTTCTTTTCATTTTATTTCTCTTTAATTGTTTTTTATCTGTTGGTTGTGGCTTACGCCTGCGCCCTTCTTTATATATTCTCTGTGCGAATGTTGCTTTTTCACCTCTATGGTCTGGTCGCAATATTCCACCACGGCAGGGCGATGGGTAATGAATATTATGGTTTTATTGTGCTTCGATAGAATATTCTGCAAGAGTTCTCGCTCCGTATCGGGGTCGAGTGCCGATGTAGCCTCATCGAAAAGCATTATACTGCGGTTGCGAAGCAGGGCACGTGCTATAGAAATGCGCTGCGCCTGTCCCTCGCTGAGCCCTCCACCCTGCTCTGCGCACTGCGTGTTCAGTCCGTCGGGAAGGTCGAACACGAAGTCGGCACAACTTTGTTTCAGCACTTCCGACATTTCCTCGTCGGTGGCATTTATCTTTCCAAGTCGCAGATTGTCGCGAATGGTGCCACTCATAAGCGTGTTTCCTTGTGGCACATACACGAAATTGGTGCGCAGAAGCGGACTCAATACGCGGCTTTCTTTCTTATTGTAGATTTCCACCTTACCGCTATTGGGCTGCAAAAGTGCTAAAATCATACGCACCATAGTGGTTTTTCCCGACCCTGTTTCGCCCAAGATAGCCGTGCAAGAGCCAGGGTAGAAGTCGTAGTTAAGGTGTTCTATAACGTTGTCTTCCGAGTCTTCGTAAGCAAAAGCCACATCGGTGAAGCGCACACCGCACGGTGATGCCATTTCGATGGGTTCGCCCTGTTCTTCCAAAGGATTTTCCTCCAACTCCATTAATCGCTCGGCAGCCGTGAAAACCGACACAAACTGGGGCACGAGGTGCGTAAGCTGGCGTGCAGGACTTTGTATCTTGTTCACCAATTGCAGGAAAGCCGTCATACCGCCAAAAGTCAATGTGCCCGCCGAAAGTCTGACAGCAGCCCAAGTAAAGGCGATAAGGTAGCCTATGGAAAAGCCTAAGTTCAGCACAAGATAAGAAAACACCGAGAATTTTGTGCGACGCACCACGTTGTTTCGCAGCACGCTCTGCGTGTCTTCCAACTTGTCGACAGCCGCTCCGTCGCCTTCCAAGGTCTTTATAAGCATACGGTGCTGAATGGTTTCTTGCAGAATGCTTTGCACTTTCGAGTCTGATGTGCGTACTTCGCTCGTAAGATGGCGCATCTGCCTTACATAAATGCGGCTGAAAAGTATGAAAATGGGAATCATTATGACAATAACGCTTGCCAAACGCCAATCCATCAAGAACAGATAACCGAAGGCACCGACGAAGAGTGCTAAGGTTGAAAGCGAGTTGGGGATAACTTCGGTTAGGAAGTTCACCACGTTTGCCACATCAATCTCCAATCGGTTCAGCACGTCGCCCGAATGATGGCTTTCCTTCCCGTTCCATTTAGAACGCAAAATGCGGTCGAGCAACTTCTGTTGCATGCGGTTCTGGGCTTTTATTCCCAAGATGTTGCGAATCCAAACCGATGCAATGTTCAAGGCAAAGTTGCACAGTATGAGGCTTCCCATAAGGAGTACGGCTATAACAATCCTGCCTTCAACTTCGTGCGATGCGACATCGATGGCGTGTTGCACAGCCCACACCGACGAAAGCGATACTACCACGCCTAAAAGTCCTACTATTGCGTTGAGCACAGCTTGCAATCGGTTGCCTCGCCAGGCACGCCACAGCCATCGAAATATTTCTTTCGCGCCGTATTTGGTCTTCGGAGTGTTGAAAAGTGCTTTAATCCTCATTTGCTTTCTTAGTTCTATTGCCTCTGCTATTCGGCTCTATTGCTTCCTCTTATTTCCGTAAGTCGGCACCCCACATTAGCTTTGTGCGCAGTGTAGAGAAGTAGCTGTGGGTGCGACGCTTTACAATTCGGATAACGAAAGGTGCTTTCCGAATACTTAATACTGTACTTTCCTCTAACGTTTCAGAGCGTCCGTCGATAGCCACAAGGTAGTTATGGCTACGGCTTTCCACTTCCAAGCGTATCTCAACATCGTCGCTAAGCACGATAGGACGAATATTTAAACTGTGCGGTGCAACAGGTGTAAGGCTCAAGATGCCTCCTCTCGGAACGATGATAGGACCACCATTCGACAGCGAGTAAGCCGTAGAGCCTGTTGGTGTGCTCACGATTAAACCGTCGGCTTGGTACGTTACCAAGTATTCGCCGTCGATACTGGCATGTATTGTAATCATCGAAGCGTTGTCGCGCTTTAATATGGATATATCGTTCAAGGCGTAAGGATAGGTTTCTATCGCTTCGTTTTCCGATTCAATCTTGATAACCGAACGTTCGTCGATGTCGAAATTGCCATTGTATATATCGTCTAAAGTCTCTTTAATCTCGCTCGGCAGCACATTGGCAAGGAAGCCCAAGCGTCCCATATTTACGCCGATGATTGGTATTTTCTTCGCTCCCACCTTGCTGGCAGCCCTCAAGAACGTGCCGTCGCCGCCCAAAGAGATGGCATAGTCGGTATTAAAGTCTTCCCCTTTAATCACTCCCGACACCTCCACCTTTTTGTTTAAAACCTTGCAAAGGTTCTCATAGAAACGCTCTTCGATAAAGATTTGGGCTTCGCACTCGGTAAGATAGTCAAGCACTTCCCATATATAAGCGGTTTCAAGTGCCTGCCTGTTACTGCCAAAAATAGCAAAACTAAGTTTCTTACCTGCCATAAATATTCTGTTTTAAATATGTTCCAGCCTTCAAATGCTGCCCATAATAAATCTTTTCTATGCTACTTTTTCGCCAAATTGTGAATTATATTGTATATTTGCATTTGGGTTTTTAAGCAGCGAAACGTATTGTTAAGCATCTTTATGGCGATTGTGCCAAAAAGTCTTAATCAATCGTTTTCTTTTGCAAAAATAACGAAATAAGTTGGAATGTTAAAGATTTAAACGAAAAATATATGGCAAAGGCATACGAATTTCTTGCTAATGGCTTTGAAGATATTGAGGCTTTAGCACCCGTAGACATTCTCCGCAGAGGAGGCGTTGAAGTGAAAACAGTAAGTATTTCCGACAGTTTAATGGTGGAATCGGCAAACGGAGTTACGGTAAAAGCAGACCTATTGTTCGATGAAATCGATGATTTCTCAGACGCAGATATACTTATGTTGCCTGGCGGAATGCCTGGCGCAGCAAACCTAAACTTACACGAAGGCTTGCGCAAACTGCTCGTTGAGCAGAACGAAAAAGGCAAACGGTTGGGTGCAATCTGTGCTGCACCAATGGTTTTAGGCTCTGTGGGCGTGCTCAAAGAGAAGCGTGCTACTTGCTATCCTGGCTTTGAAAAACGACTGACAGGTGCTGAACACACTGGCGAACTTTGCACGATAGACGGCAACATTACCACTGGAAAAGGTCCTGCAGCGGCGTTTATCTATGGTTTTGCTATCTTGGAGCAACTCACTTCTACAGCAACAGCACAGGAAGTAAGGGACGGAATGCTGGTTTCGGAACTTATAAAGCTTCATTAAACAATCCACAAAACTTCATTCAACAATGAATTACATCGTCATTGTAGCAGGCGGAAAGGGCTTACGAATGGGGAGCGAACTGCCCAAACAGTTTCTTCCCATTGGCGGAAAGCCTGTGTTAATGCACACCATTGAGCGTTTTCACGAGTACGACAAGGCTCTGAAAATAATCCTCGTACTACCTAAAGACCAACAGGAAATGTGGCAGGAACTATGCGAAAAGCACGCTTTCACCATCGAACATCAGATTGCTGACGGTGGCGCAACACGCTTCGAATCCTCAAAAAGCGGTTTATCGCTGATTCCAGAAGGCGACGACGGACTTGTTGGATTCCACGATGGAGTTCGCCCTTTCGTATCGGTTGATACCATTAAGCGATGCTATGACGAGGCACAACGCACTTGTGCAGCCACGCCAGTGATGCCCATAACCGACAGTTTGCGCGTAATGGAAAAGAACGGCAACACCAAAAGCGTGGAACGTGCCAACTATCGCAGCGTACAAACGCCGCAGGTGTTCAACATTGCTATGGTTAAAATGGCGTTTGCACAGCCTTTTCAGGAGTCGTTCACCGACGATGCCACCGTTATGGAGCAGTTCGGCTGCAAGATTTCGTTAGTAGAAGGCAACCGAGAGAACATTAAAATAACAACACCGTTAGACTTAAAACTGGCCGAAATACTTGTAAAAGAAAAATAAAAACAAGTTCAAAGAACCCAAATGGATATACTCCAACAAGACATAATGTACCTGACAGGGGTGGGACCGCGCCGCAGAGAGATACTGAAAAAAGAACTCGGCATCTGCACTTACCGCGATTTGCTGGAATACTATCCATATAAATATGTAGACCGCACAAAGGTTTACCACATCTCGGAGCTTGTTCCCGACATGCCATTTGTGCAAATCAAGGGGCATATACTTAGCTTTGAAGAGTTCGACATGGGGCGACGGAAGAAGCGTATCGTCGCTCATTTCACCGATGGGCACGGCGTTTGCGACCTCGTTTGGTTCAACGGAACGCAATATATCTACAAGAACTATTTCATAGGCAAGGAGTATGTGGTGTTTGGAAAGCCCACTTTGTACAACCAACGCTTTCAATTCACACACCCGGACATAGATGACGCTTCGGAATTGCAGCTCAACAATATGGGTATGCAGCCGTTTTACACGACCACCGAAAAAATGAAGAAGTCGGGAATGACATCGCACGCCGTCGAAAAACTCACGAAAACGCTTATCGAAAAGTTGGCAACGCCATTACCAGAAACCCTACCCGACTTCATTACACAACGCCTGCACCTTATCTCCCGCGACGAGGCGATGCGCAAAATCCACTATCCCAAATCGGTGGAAGATACGCAGCAAGCACAGCTTCGCCTAAAGTTTGAAGAGCTTTTCTACGTTCAGCTGAATATATTAAGGTATGCCAGCGACCACCGTCGTAAGTATCGTGGCTACAATTTCAAAACCGTTGGCACACAGTTCAACTGGTTCTACTCGCACAACCTGCCCTTCGAACTTACCAATGCACAAAAGCGGGTGATGAAAGAAATACGTGCCGATATGGGAAACGGTCAGCAAATGAACCGTCTTTTGCAAGGCGATGTAGGGTCGGGAAAGACCCTTGTTGCGCTTATGTCTATGCTCATAGCCGTCGATAATGGTTTTCAGGCTTGCCTGATGGCACCCACCGAAATACTTGCCGAACAGCATTTACAGACCCTAAAAGACCTCTTATGGGGTATGAACATACGCATAGAGTTGCTCACAGGCATCGTAAAGGGCAAGAAGCGCAAGGAAGTAATGGACGGACTCATCGACGGTTCCATTCACATTGCTGTGGGAACGCACGCCATTATAGAAGATAAGGTGCAGTTCAACAACCTCGGCTTGGCTGTCATCGACGAGCAACACCGCTTCGGTGTGGCACAACGTGCAAAGCTGTGGAGCAAGAACGAGAACCCACCGCACATACTTGTAATGACTGCCACCCCCATTCCGCGCACCTTGGCAATGACCATATACGGCGACTTAGATGTGAGCGTGATAGACGAACTGCCTCCTGGACGCAAGCCGATACAAACCATTCACAAGTTCGACACGCAGACAACGAGCCTTTACGACGGCATTCGCAAGCAGATAAACTTAGGCAGACAGGTCTACATTGTGTTTCCTTTGATAAAGGAAAGCGAAAAGATAGACCTTAAAAACCTTGAAAGCGGCTACGAGGCACTGAAGGAAGTCTTTCCCGAATATAAGATGAGCAAGATTCACGGCAAGATGAAAGACAAGGAAAAGGAAGCCGAAATGAAACTCTTTGTGGAAGGACAGACGCAGATACTCGTTGCCACCACCGTAATAGAAGTAGGTGTAAACGTGCCCAATGCCAGCGTAATGGTAATCTTAGATGCGCAACGCTTTGGCTTGTCGCAGCTCCACCAGCTGCGTGGCAGAGTGGGTAGAGGTGCCGAACAAAGCTATTGCATATTGGTTACGAGCCAAAAACTAACCACCGAAACGCGCAAGCGCATCGACATAATGTGCGATACGAACGACGGATTCGAGATTGCCGAAGCCGACTTGAAGCTCCGCGGCCCTGGCGACCTTGAAGGAACACAGCAGAGCGGAATAGCTTTCGACTTGAAAATTGCCGATATAGCCCGCGACGGACAGTTGGTACAGCTTGCCCGCGACGAGGCTAAGAAGATAATAGACAACGACCCAACCTGCTCAAAAAGTGAATATAACTTACTATGGAACAGGCTGAAAGAGTTAAGAAAAGCTAATATCAACTGGGCTGCTATTTCGTAAACACGTTTTTCAAAAAGGACTTGAAACGCCTAATACAGGGGGATAAAACGTAAATATACAAATATATAACGAAGGCAACTCGCTGATTTTTAGATACAATAAAAACTGTTAAGAGGGAAAAGACTTTAGGAGAATTTACTTATCTTTGCAGCGTTCTTGAATTATTTAGTTGGCCTTTTGTATTGTTCAACTATTTAAGAGCAACATATTGGAAACAGCAATGGTTGTTCCAGTTTAATAGAAATCGAAATAGTAATTAATAGATAATGACTTTAAAGAAAATTGTAAGAACGTTAGGTTTATCGGCTTTGTTGGGTTTTGTAGCAACACCCGTGTGCGCACAAGACCTGATTGCACGCCAATCACCTGTAGACCGACGCGCAAAAGCTTTAGACACAATCGTTATTAACCGTTTGCAAGAGTCGGAAGAAATAGAAAATCCAGCTTCAATGCTTTACAGCGACTGGAGCACATCAAAGACTCACGCACAAGGATACCTACCCGATGTCTACAAAATCGACTTGCGTGGCTTCCACATGCCTACTCCAAGCCGAGTTGTTACCAGTAACTACGGTCGCCGTTGGGGACGTGTTCACAAAGGTCTTGACATTAAAGTATATATCGGCGACACCATACGAGCAGCCTTCTCAGGCAAGATTCGTGTCGTAGGATATGATGCAAGAGGATATGGAAAATATGTTATCATACGCCATAACAACGGTTTGGAAACATACTACGGACACCTTTCAAAGCAGATTGTCCACGCAAACCAGACTGTAAGAGCAGGCGAACCCATCGCACTCGGTGGCAACACAGGACGCTCTACGGGTTCTCACCTCCACTTTGAAACACGTTTGGCAGGCGTTGCAATTAACCCTGCGCTGCTCTTCGACTTCCCTAATCAGGACGTAACGGGCGACTTCTACGTGTTCCGCAGACAGACATTGGACAGCGAATCGGTACGTGCGACAGCACTTCGCGGCACCGCAGCAAGCCCTGGATACTCGCGCGAGAACATTCAAGGTGTAGGACGCAGCAATACAACTTTCAACAACAATAACACGGCTAACACCGATTTCTCTTCTCGCCGTAATTCGGTTGCACAGCAAACAAGCAGCAACCAAATACTCTACCATAAGGTAACGGAAGGCGAAACACTCGAATCAATAGCACGCCAGCACGGTATCAGCAAAGAACAGTTGTGCAAACTGAACCACTTGGGTGTATATACAAAACTTGTACAAGGTCAGATATTAAGGTATAGCTAATTCTTTTTGAAACAGAAGAAGCAATAAAATACACAAGAGCGGAACTCTTTTATAGGTTCCGCTCTTTTTTTCATTCTTTCCGAATATACATCTTTCTGTGCATAAAGAGGCTTTTCGCCCCTATTTTATTTCATCTTCACATCTCTTTATATAGGAGGAAATAAAGCAAGATTGTTGTAAATATTTTTCACAAAGATATACTTCGTCTAACCACCTCTCTATCAACGTATTACAAAACCTATTGTTTTGCATTGTAAAAGCGGCTGTTTTGCAACGTAAAAGCGTAGGTTTTGCGTTGCAAAACAGCCGCTTTCGCAATGCCAAATTGAAATTACCGTTTTTCCGATAAGTTTTTCTTTACAAAAAAGAGCGGTTTGTTTGCCTTAGATTGCAACAATAACTTGTGTTTTATTTGCCCAATTTTATTGTTCCAAAGCTTTGTATGAAATGGAGTAAGCATCGGAATTGGTCGATTCTTGAGGCTTCCCATTTTTACCTATTATGGTTACTTTACCCCCTCCCATACTTGCTGTTATAAAGGAAAATGGCGATTTGAATATGCGGGCAATGGTTTTGTTTGCTTCTTCTGCAGAGCATTTCTTCTCTCCGTCATAATGATATTTCAGTATGGGAGCATTCGTTTTTTCAAACCCTATTGCTTCCCAGATGTATTGCAATTCATTGTCTTGTATCTTTAATATTAAGCCCGGTAATCCTCCGAACTTATAAGGTCCGAAAGGTAGAGGTACTTCTGTAGAGAACCAAGCTGTGTAATCTCTGCCGGCAAACGTCGTGGTAGCTTTGGAACAGGGATATCCAAGTATGGTATCGGTTTCTTCTGTGAAAGTCCAATCCATTTGCGACACATCTTGCTGATACGTCAGAACACCGGTTTTTAATGGCATGCGGTATTTTATATCTGCCTTTCTGCCTGCCTTTTCAAACACTAACTCTATTGGCAATGGCGTTCCTTGAATATTGGACAGTGCCGTAGCCCCACGTTTAGACTCTTCTGTGCAAAGTGAATCAAAGTGAAATATGATGTCGCTGAAATCTTTTATGTAGTTTCTGCCAATATATACATTGCGTACATCGTCAATATAAATCTTGTCGGCAGGGTGGTTTTTGTATTTCAGATTGTACGTAATTTTATAGCACGCCGTATCAATGACAGTACTTTTTCGAAGCTCTTGCGGAAACGGCGTAGTAACTTGCGCCTGTGCTGTAAGCGAAACAAGCATACAGACAATAATGGAAAGATGTTTCACAATCTATATTTATTTATATTATTCTAAATCTTACTTTCAGCAAAACACTGCGGGGGCGAATGTTATATATCGACCTTGACTCTGTAAGTGCCGATATATTGGAATATGAGTAAGTATCGCAATTGAACAGATTGTCGCATGACAGTATAAAGCTGAAACGCTTTATGGCATATTTTGCTTCGGCATTGAGTAAGAGAAAAGATTTATCGCCGCTACTGAATTTATTGTAATAGTGATTCAAAGAAGTTGAAAACGTAATGTCGCCGGGCAGTGTGAAGTTTAAAGAAGTGGCGTTGTTCAGCGAGCACCACCAAGGTTGGCGTTGAAAACCTTGCTGCTTGGTGCTTGTCCAATAGTACTCTCCTTGATACGAAGTGGTAAGCCATTTGAATGGTGTAAGGCTTATATCAACATTTGACGATATAGCATTGCCCATATAACGGAATAGCGTATTTTGCACCAATAGCGGATTGTCGTAATGCGAATAAGACAGCGACGCTCCGATTTTCAGCCGTTTCCAATCGAAACCTTGGCTACCGTGGATTTTCGTAATGAATGTATTGGCTTTCTCATTTGTGTATTGGCTGATGGTGCGTTCAGCGATACCGTCATAATATGAACCATAAAGCACCTCCGGACACTGTCGATACAATGAGAAGTCTATACCCGCAAAACTCATCGAAAGAATATTTTTGAATGAGTAGCCAAAAGTATAATATTGGTTTAACCCTTCGAACAAGCCTGTAACATCGTATGCCGAGAGCTGTCGGTACGAGGTTAGAATATTGTTGGTGTACAGATTTTCAATGACAGGAGTTGAGTATGAAATGTCGGATTTCAAGCTTAATTCGTGGCTTCCATTAATACGATAAGTAACATTTAGATGGGGTTCCAAGCGCAATCGAGACTTTTTTGTTGTTCGTTCCATTGTTAAATCAGTCAATTGGAAGTGCTTGTATCTTATCGGTAAATATAAAGAGGCGTATAGTTTGCCGATGTCGTATGTAGCCTCCGCACCAACTCCAGCATTGAAAAGGTTGAAGTTTAAATCGTTTCGGAAACTTGCAAGCGAGCTGTTCAGCGCATTGTGCTGAAAGTCTATCGTAGCAGAAGGACGCAAACTAATGTTGCCTGTTCTCCATGCAGAGAGCAAACTGAAGCTGTTTTCCGTTGAAAAGTTATGAACATTTACCTGCTGGTGTAATGTATTATCTACAATAATATTTGAGAAAAGATTAGGAAGAGCTGTAAGATGGTGAGGTCGTTTTTCAAGATTAACGAGAGAAATGAATTCGTAACCCCGATATTCAGAGTTGCGATTGGTAAGATGCAGTTTATTAAGAAGACGATAGCAATCTATTTTTCCGAATTGTTCAATAGCTTTGTTGCCTGCCAGTATTCGGCTATCGGCATTGGTTTTGCTCCAATCGAACTTCACTTGTTCTTTCAAATAGCGATGCTCGCTATTGCTGAGATAGGATACGTCGCCATACGCTTTTTGCTGTTTAGCCGTTCCTGCCATAGTCTCTTCAACCACATTCCGCAAACCGTCAGGAAGCATATTGCTCGTATTTGACCAGCTGCTGCGTTCGTCTTTGTCATAGAGATATGCTGCATTGATACTCAATTCTCCCGATTTACCAATCCGGTAAACATTGTTGAATGTCGCATTGTGGGAGTGATTGAAATAGTAAAAGCGTTTATCGATGCCAGGAGCCGATGGCATTGTGATGCCGGAAATTGCATTTGTGCGTGAATAATCGTTATCAAAAGAGTAGAGTTCCTGCGATAAGTCTTCGCCTGTGTTGTTCCCCTTGTAAGTAGAAAGAAACTGATTGTTGCGTTTGAAATAGGTAGCAATGGCACCATTGTTCCATAAGGTGTTGTTACCATAGCCATTTCCAAGCGTCGTAATTAAGTTGAATACGCCTTTTACGCCCGCTTTTAAGCGAATATTGATAGAGGCTTGTTCTTCGGGACGCAGCCCTTTCAGTGCTTTTATGTCTTGATGGCTTTCCAATACCTGCACCATTCCTACATTTTTGGGGTCGATATTGTTCGTGGCTATATTATAATGTCCTTTCATTAAGTCGAGTCCCTCAATATAGAAGTTCTTGATAGGCTTACCTTGATAAGATATTTGTCCATTTTTTGCTACCGCAATACCCGGCATTTTCTTCAGTACGTCAGCAATGGATTGGTCAGATGAGGAAAGAAAAGAAGCCACATTGTAATTAATAGTATCGCCCCGCGAATATACTTTTTTAGCCTTAACGGTAACTTCTCTTAGCTCAATGGTCTTTGCATCTGCTACAATATTATGTTCTCCTGACCGATTCGGTATCTTCATGACAACAGGTTTCATCTCTATTCTTGATACACGGAGCAGCAGACTGTCGCTGTTACAGCCAACAGTTACTTGGTACTTGCCCTGCTCATCGGTATATGCTGATGCGAGTATCTTGTTAGGCGATTGGGGATTTGCAACTATAATACTGGCAAAATCCATTACTTCGCCGGAAGTATTCTTTACGTTTCCCCAAAGTTTAGTTTGTGCTGTCTGACTATATAATGAACAAGGCACAAACAATAAGAATAACATATAAAGACACTTTCTTCCCATTTTTCTTATTTGCTTAGATTTCAACAGATTGTCTTTTTTGTATATCTGTAGACAAATATAGGGAAAAACCACTACTATTCCAAAATTGTCTGCATCTTTTTCACAGAATTTGCCTTTTTTCAATTTTATTGTCTTTCTGCTTACTTGCGCAGGTAATGCTATAAGAAAATGTACGATGAACAACTTTCTTTTCTACTTTTTACCTAAACCGGAGTATGATTGCACGCTGCTGGAGTAGCATTGCACCCTGCAACTACGAATTTATGCCGTAACCAAACAGTGCAAAATCGCCTTTCAGTGGGTCGTCGGGAAAAACTTTCAGCAAAGCATCGGTCAGTCGGCGTGCTACCGACATTGTTGCCGACGAGGTGTTCAGCAACTTCAAGTGGGTTGCTTGCTGCAATACGTGTGTGTCTAATGGAATTACAAGCGACCGTTTGTCGATGAAATCGTGCCAGATTCCCAAATCGACGGGGGAGTCGTTGCGCACCAACCAACGCAGAAACATACAGATACGCTTGCACGACGACGAAGTGTTTTTAGGCACAATGCCCACTACCTGCCGTTCGGCAAAGAATGCACACAGTGCTTCTATGGCAACAATGGCTTCTATTTTATCGGTTGTTATGCCGTTTTTCTCGCTTGCAAAATGTTTTATATAGTCGGCAATGCTGCCATAGTGGTTCAGCATTTCGGCAAGTACAGAGAAAAACGAGTGCATGGTATGGTTGGTATAAAGGCGATAAAAGCAAGCGGAATTGTCGGGAATATCTCGCCGAAAACCTTCTTTGACAATCCACTCGTAGGGATTTCCTTTTGCACAATCGAGCAGGAACTGAATACGCGGCATAAACACCTTGCGCGAACCGTAGCTTAAACACGCTGCCGTGAAAGCCATAACTTCCTTGTTTTGCCTGCCATCTACTTGGTGCATAAACCACGATGGGTCGCCGTCAAGAAAGTTCTCGTTCTCGTATAAAGCAGCAAAAGCTACGAGTTTCTCCTTCGTAGCTTTGCTTATTCGTTGTGCTTGTTTCACAATTATGCCTTTATTCCGCCCCTAACTTCAAAATTTGTTCGGCATGTTCCTTCACCTTGATTTCCTTTGGAGTGAAGATTTCTTCTATCACACCCTCTTCGTTTATAATAAAGGTGGTGCGATAAGTGCCCATATAGGTACGGCCGCACATTTTCTTTTCGCCATAAACGCCAAACGTTTCGTTCAGTGTCTTGTCTACATCGGCTATCAATGGGAAAGGAAGATTGTATTTCTCGATGAACTTCTTGTGCGATTTCTCGTCCTGAACACTCACACCTATTACGGCGTAGCCACGCTTCTGCATCAGCTCGTAGTTGTCGCGAAGGCTGCAAGCCTGCGATGTGCAACCGGGCGTAGAGTCCTTTGGATAGAAGTAAAGCACAATCTTCTTGCCTTTATAGTCGCTTAGTTTAATTTCTTTTCCGTCTTGGTCGGTTCCCAACAGTTCGGGAGCCTTGTCGCCTATATTCATACTTTAATGTGTTTAAATTGTTTTATTGAGTTACTACTGTTGCAAAGTTAGTCATTATTTTTGTATTTATTCCATTTTCAGGGTATAATCTATATAAAATTAAAGAGTTGGTATTGCACACTCGGAAGATAAGTTATAATTTACAAACGATTTGTTTTTATATGTTTTGATATCTTTTGATAACCTATACAACGTTTTTTATAACACCTTGGTAACATTTTTGACCAATATTCAAACAAATGTGTTAAAAGATAATAATAAAGAGAATGTTTTTGTCAATAAAAGTACCAACCATAGTATAAAAATCTTATTTTTGCATTAATACAATACGAAAACAAACGAAAACAGTATAATGGAACTTATAGTACTTGCAGAATTACTCGTGGTTTTGGCTATGATATTTATCGGCGCACGAGTGGGAGGAATTGGATTAGGTATTTATGGCATGATTGGTGTGTTTGCCCTTGTCTTTGGTTTCGGACTTAAACCAGGCTCGGTACCAATCGACGTCATGATGATTATTGTTGCTGTAATTACGGCTGCTGCAGCTTTGCAGGCATCTGGTGGCTTGGAGTACTTGGTGGGAATAGCCGCCAAATTCTTGAGAAAGCACCCCGAACAGATTACTTACTTCGGTCCGCTGACCTGTTGGCTGTTCTGCGTCGTTGCAGGAACAGCACACACGTCTTATTCGTTGCTGCCCATTATTTCCGAAATAGCACAAGCTAACAAGATACGCCCCGAACGTCCGATGAGTCTGAGCGTTATTGCAGCCTCGTTGGGAATAACGGGAAGCCCCGTCAGTGCGGCTACCGCAGCCTTAATCAGTCAAGATATTCTCGGTGCAAAAGGCATCGAGCTGGGCACTATCCTGATAGTCTGTATTCCTGCATCGCTCATTGCTATCTTGGTAGCAGCCTTTATTCAGAACCGCGTAGGCAAGGAATTGGAAGACGACCCTGAATACAAGCGCAGAGTGGCAGAGGGTATCATCAACCCAGAAGAAGACAAACGCAACCTTGAAATTGCAGAAGAACAACCTAACCCACACGCAAAATACTCTGTTTGGGCATTCTTTGCAGGCGTTATCTTGGTGGTCATCTTCGGTTTCTTCCCCAAACTGCGCCCTGAAGGCGTTACTATGAGCCAGACAATCGAAATGGTAATGATGTCAATTGCTGCAGTCATACTCCTTGTCGGCAAGGCAAAGGCAAGCGATGCAGTGAATGGAAACATATTCAAAGCAGGTGTGAATGCCGTTGTAGCCATCTTCGGTATTGCGTGGATGGGAAGCACTTTCTATCTGGGCAACCAAGAATACTTGAACAATGCACTGTCGGGTATGATTTCGACGGCACCTTTCTTGTTCACTGTGGCATTGTTCATCATGAGCATTATGCTTTTCTCTCAAGCCGCAACCGTAACTACCCTCTACCCTGTGGGCGTAGCCTTGGGCATCAACCCTATGTTCTTGGTGGCAATGTTCCCCGCTTGCAATGGCTATTTCTTCTTGCCAAACTACCCTACTGAGGTAGCAGCACTCGACTTCGACCGCACGGGAACGACACGCGTGGGCAAGTATGTAATCAATCACAGCTTCCAGCTGCCTGGCTTTGTTACAACCATCGTTTCTATTGGTGTGGCTGCAATCATCGTGCAGTTCCTTTAAAGAATAATGAAGGTAAAAAGAAAACTAAACATTAACAACTTATTAAAATTCAATTTATTATGAGAAGATTTAAGATTTCAGTTCTATTGGTATTGACACTGTTGGTGTCTTCAGTGGTATTAGCACAGAAACCTAAGATTCGTATTTTGGCAACAGGCGGAACAATCGCAGGTGTTTCTGCATCGGCAACAAGCTCTGCGTATGGTGCAGGACAAGTTGGCGTTCAGACTTTGATAGACGCCGTGCCTCAGATAAAGGACGTTGCAAACGTTTCGGGCGAACAGATTGTAAACATCGGCAGCCAAGATATGAACGACGCAGTGTGGTTGAAGTTGGCAAAACGCATCAATCAGCTGTTGAACGAAGAGGGTTATGACGGCGTATTGGTTACTCACGGTACCGACACAATGGAAGAAACGGCTTACTTCCTTTCGTTGACGGTTCACTCTGACAAGCCCGTTGTTTTGGTGGGCTCTATGCGCCCATCTACCGCTATCAGTGCAGACGGTCCCGCTAACCTCTACAATGGTATCTGCGCCGTAGCCGACCCATCTTCAAAAGGACAGGGTGTAATGGTTTGTATGAACAACGAACTGTTTGAAGCCAAATCGGTATTGAAGACCCATACCACAGACTGCGCAACTTTCAAAGGCGGTCTTTACGGCGAAATGGGTTATGTTTACAATGGCAAGCCTGTTTATTTGCACAAGCCAATGGCAAAGCAAGGACTTCAATCAGAGTTCGATGTAAAGAACTTGACCGCACTTCCAAAGGTGGGAATCGTTTACGGCTACGCCAACTGTTCGCCACTTCCGATGCAAGCTTTCGTAGATGCCAAGTACGACGGCATTGTTTTGGCAGGTGTGGGCGACGGCAACTTCTATAAAGATGTGTTCGATGTTGCTTTGAAAGCTGTCGGCAACGGTATCAATGTTGTACGTGCAAGCCGTGTTCCGTTCGGTCCTACCAACCTTAACGGAGAGGTAGACGATGCGAAATACCACTTCATTGCATCTTTGAACCTTAACCCACAAAAGGCTCGCGTGCTTCTGATGCTTGCCTTGACAAAGACGAAAGATTGGCAGAAGATTCAGCAATACTTCGCTGAATACTAATCGCCGTGCATAAAATCGTAAAGGAGCGAGAAGGAAACATCGCCCCTTTACGATGGAAACATTGAGAGAAAACCACTTTTCCTACTCACAACATAAAGACAAAGAATTATGAAAAAGACGATACTTTTAAGCGCATTGTTGGCAATTGCAACAAGCGGAATGGCACAAGACAACCACAGCTATGGTGCCGGAGACGGCGATTTCAAGTCGCTTTCTGAAGAAGTTGCGAAGCTGAAGAAGCACAACGACATGTTTAACGTTTATTTCAACTACGCTGCTTCGGGTCAGATTTCACAAGATGCAAACAAGGACTGGGGCACAAGATTTGCCAACAAGCAGTTGCGCATCGAAATAAAAGGTAACCTGACCGACAAGCTTTACTACCGTTTACGCCACCGTTTGAACAAGGCGAACGGCGCACAGAGCGAAGACAACTTCGCCAAGGCTACCGACATCATGATGGTTGGATACAAGTTCAACGACAAACTGAAGATTGAAGCAGGTAAGATGTGCCAGATTTGGGGCGGTTTCGAGTTCGACGAAAACCCAATGTACATCTACCAATACTCCGACATGGTAGACAATATGGACAACTTCATGGCGGGTGTGGTACTCAGCTACAAGCCAGTACCTACACAAGAGCTTGCCTTTGAGATAAGCGATGCCCACAACAACAAATTTGCAACAGAGTATGGAAGCAACCCCGTATCGTTGGAGAAGAACGGAGTTCGCCAATTAAAGGCTTCAAGAAATCCGCTCACCTACATTGCCAACTGGAACGGAAGCTTCTGCGACAATAAGTTGCTCACACGTTGGTCTTGGGGAATACAGACGCAGGCTGAACACAAATACTCTCGCATGTTGGTTTTAGGTCAGCAGCTGAATCTTCCGAAAATGCAATGGTACTTCGACTATATGGGTGCATTCGACGGTTTAGACCGTCTGAAGATTGCATCAAGCGAAGCAACGGCAGTACCTGCACATGCAGGAGAATCGTATTTCAGCGACGTTCACTACAACTCATTCATCACAAAGATGAACTGGCAGTTTGCTCCCCAATGGAACTTAATGCTGAAAGGTATGTACGAAACAGCAAGTGTAACAAAGATAGAGCAGATGAAGGACTATCGCAAGAGCTACGCCTATATGGGCAGCATAGAGTACTACCCTGTAAAAAGTCAGGACTTCCGCGTCTTCTTGGCATACATTGGCCGCAAATACGACTACAGCAAGGCTTCAGGATTGAAGGATTACAACACGAATCGCATTGAGATTGGATTCATGTACAGAATCAAAGCCTACTAAAATCTAAAATAGGAAATAGAGTATGTCAGCTTCGGCATACTCTATTTTTACTTTATGACACTGGGTAAAATATTGTCATAAAGCTAAGTACCACAGCACTTATTCAGCCTGAATGAGATTTTTTCTGCCTGAAACGAAACGATTAGTTTCTCAGACGTAAGATAATGCGTGCAGAATGGTGGTTTTGCGTCTTTTAAACCATTCGTTAAATATTGCTAACTTTAAAATGTTTCGCACTAAAACTTCCCCCACCAACTAATAATTTGCTACATTTGCATTGTTAAGCAAAGATGGAAGACTGAACTGTAGACAACTTCTTACCAGCACTATTCTATCTGTGAAAAAGACAGAGTACAACGAACTTAAACACAATATCTAATTAATAAAATTTGCATACAATATGGCAAACGAGACAAACAACAAAGAATTCCGTATTGAAAGCGACCTCTTGGGCGAGCTTCAAGTACCAGCTAACGCATACTACGGTGTGCAGACACAGCGTGCAGTGAACAACTACCATATCTCTGGAAAGAGAATGTGCGACTACCCAGACTACGTTATCGCAATGGCTTACGTTAAGTTGGCTGCTGTTGAAACAAACCGCGAGTTGGGCGAAATCAACGACGAAATCTGCGACGCTATGGCACAGGCTTGCCGCGAAATCATCGACGGTAAGTTCCACGAAGACTTTGTTACCGACATGGTACAGGGCGGTGCAGGTACATCGGTGAATATGAACGCCAACGAAGTTATTGCT
Organism: Prevotella intermedia ATCC 25611 = DSM 20706; assembly: GCF_001953955.1. Taxonomy (NCBI): domain Bacteria; kingdom Pseudomonadati; phylum Bacteroidota; class Bacteroidia; order Bacteroidales; family Prevotellaceae; genus Prevotella; species Prevotella intermedia. Next base: position 615,676 of record NZ_CP019300.1, on the reverse strand, counting down.
AACCGTGCTTGCGAAATACTCGGTCATCAGAAAGGCGAGCACAAATACTGCGCTCCTAACGACCACGCCAACTGCGGTCAGTCTACAAACGACGCATATCCATCGGCTATCCACTTGGCTCTAATCCGTATGAACAAGACATTGGTGGAGAAACTGGCTAACCTTGTTGCTTCTTTCCGCAAGAAAGCAGAAGAGTTCAAGAAGGACATCAAGATGGGTCGTACACAGCTTCAAGACGCTGTTCCTATGACAAGCGGTCAGGAATTCAACGCATTCGCCAACCTGCTCGAAGCTGAAATCGCCAACTTGAACAAGAGTGCAGAAATGTTCCTCGAAATCAATATGGGTGGTACTGCAATCGGTACTGGCTTGAACGCAGCACCGGGCTTCCCTGAAGTTTGCGCAAGGAAACTCAGCGAGTTCACAGGTATGCCATTCAGAGCAAGCGAAGACCTCGTTGCAGCAACTCCTGATACAACCGACCTCGTGAATTATAGCGGCGCAATGAAGCGTTTGGCTATCAAACTCTCTAAGATTTGCAACGACCTTCGTCTTATGGCTTCTGGTCCACGTTGCGGTCTCCACGAAATTAATCTTCCTCCAATGGCACCGGGTTCAAGCATCATGCCAGGTAAAGTGAACCCTGTTATCCCAGAAATCACCAACCAGACTTGCTTCAAGGTGATAGGTAACGATACAACCGTAACACTCGCAGCAGAAGCTGGACAGTTGCAGTTGAACGTTATGGAGCCTATCATCATGCAGTGCTTGGTAGAAGACATTACATGGTTGGGCGAAGCTTTCGACACTCTCCGCGAGAAGTGCATCGACGGCATCACCGTAAACCGCGAGCACAACGCAGCTACCGTAAAGAACTCTATCGGTATCGTAACTGCTCTTAACCCATACATTGGCTACAAGAACAGCACGAAGATTGCCAAGGAAGCACTCGAAACAGGCGGTTCTGTTTACGACCTCGTACTCAAGAACGGTGTCCTCACAAAGGAACAACTCGACAAGATTCTTTCTCCAGAGCACATGCTTGATTCAGAAGAAAAGGTAAAGTAAGGCGAAAACCTTATCATACATAAAACTTTAAAAACTCTGTGCAGCTTTGCACAGAGTTTTTTTATGCGCTTATACAACATAATACCCTATCTTTCTTTGACAGTATACCATAGTGAACACGACTGAAATTTATTGGAAATAATGATTAATCTTAAAGTATCGAAACAAAAGCATCAACAGAAAAGTGTATTTTCAAAGCTCTAATTTTACAGGAAAAGTGTATTTATGCTTGCTTATTTCAAAAGAAAAGTGTATTTTTGCCACAACAGAAACATTGAAAAAGTGTATTTATGCTGTATAGAAAGATAGAAAAGTTTATAAAAAGCCATCTACAATCGTCTGATGACAAGATACTCCTGATAGATGGAGCACGACAGATAGGTAAATCGTATATCATTCGCTATGTTGGACAAAAGGAGTTCAGCAATTATATTGAAATCAATATGGAGGAAGATAAACTCGGCGACCGTTTGTTTGCCGACGTTCGTACCGTGCGCGATTTCTATCTTACACTAAGCATTAACTTTGGCAATAAGATGGGAGACAAACACAACACGCTGGTGTTTATTGACGAAATACAAGCATACGACCACTTGTTCACACTCTTGAAGTTCCTCCGTGAAGATGGCAGATTCACCTATATTGCCAGTGGTTCGCGCTTAGGAATTGCCTTAAAACAAACAAGTTCACTGCCATTGGGCAGCATACTCATCAAGCACATGTACCCACTGGATTTTGAAGAGTTTCTCATTGCAAATGGTGTCGGACAGATAATACTTGACACACTATACGACAACTTTGCAAAAAGGAAACCTATGCCCACCGCTATCCACAACAAACTAATGAGTTTGTTCAGGCATTATCTTCTCTCAGGTGGTCTTCCCGACGCTGTAAATAAATTCATTGAAGAAGATAACATACAGACAACCCGTGCTTCGCAAGATGCCGTTTATCAAAATTATGGTATTGATGCTGCAAAATACGAGCAGATGACAAACCGCCGGCTAAGCATTCAACGTATCTACGAAATGATTCCTTCTAATTTAGAGAAAACCAAGAAGCGTATCATTGCTAAAGATATTGAGGGAAAAACAGGTAAGCGAATGTCCAATTACGCAGAAGAGTTCGAATATCTGATTGCGTCTGGCATTGCTTTAGAGGTTAAAGCAATTAGCACACCTACATTCCCTCTGATACAAAACAGCGGTAAGAATCTTCTGAAACTATATATGAACGATGTTGGCTTACTAACTTCCATCTATTATCGCAACAATCCAAAAGCAGTGCTCGATGATGTACCAAGTATCAATCTCGGCTCTGTTTACGAAACAGTTGTTGCACAAGAGCTAAAGGCACACGGCTTCGCGCTTTACTACTACGACAACAAGCAGAACGGAGAAGTAGACTTTCTTATAGATGATGTCGAACATCTGAGTATCACACCGATAGAAGTTAAATCGGGAAAGGATTACAAAACACATAGTGCCTTGAATAAATTTGTTTCCAACAAGCATTACAATATCCACCGTGCATATGTCCTTTCAAACGAACAAGAAGTAAGCGTTGCCGATGGCATCACCTATATGCCTATCTATTATATAATGTATTTCAAAAACGAATAGCCCCAATCGTCGTTAAAATTACGCTGTCTTTTACTGTAAATGCCAATTGCTAAACGTTACTATGACAGTATTTATCTTGCCCCACCTATGTAAAGATAATGATTTAAAGCAATCACAACTAACGGCACTTCCAATTTATTGTTCTAAAATCAAGTAAATGGGGTAATAAATTTAACACAAGCGGAAAGGGGAAAATAGAGAAAAAGAGGGCAAGAAAATAGGGGTTGAAAAGTAAAAGAGCCGCTTTTGCAATGCAAAACAATAGGTTTTACCGTGCAAAAGCGGCACTTTTGGATTGCAAAAACGGCACTTTTGCAGAGCAAAAAGATGATGATAGAGCGCAAAATATAGCCTATATGCGAATAAAAGTGTTCGTTTTACAACATAAAAGGTATGGTTTCATTGCACAACACTACCCTATAAGCTTGCAAGAAGCTATGAACGAAGCACTTATGGTAGCACGCAAATAATGGCGTTATTTGCAAATAAATAATTTGAAGTGCAGAAAAGTGCCCGTAATTCCGAAGTTGAGACTTTAGATTTTAACGATTTCGGAGTCGTTTTAACAAAAGTTCAAAAATAAAGAATTACCCTTCTGCAGCCACAAAAAATCTATTGAACCTACTACATTGCTCACGAAAACTAAAATGCAGACATAAAAAAAGCCCCGTTATAAGGACGAGGCAACCTAATGTTCTCACAACGGAAAAATCCTTATTGTGAATACTTTAAAATTAGTAATGCAAAGATAAAGATTTATTAAATAACGTGCAAGTTTTTTCAAATTAATTTTCTCCGAATTAAAATATTTTTTGTAACTTTACACAAAATATCAAAATAACCTTATTAATATGAAAAGAATATTAGGATTAGATTTAGGAACCACGAGTATAGGTTGGGCTTTGGTAAACGAAGCCGAGAACAATAACGAAGCATCTTCTATTGTTCGTTTGGGTGTAAGAGTAAATCCACTAACCGTAGACGAAAAAAGCAACTTTGAAAAAGGAAAAGCCATAACGACCAATGCTGACAGGCAGTTGCGTCATGGCGCAAGAATAAACCTTCAACGCTATAAACTTCGCAGGCAAAACCTTCACGACTGTCTGCAAAAACAAGGTTGGTTAGGCACCGAAGCAATGTACGAGGAAGGCAAAGCCTCTACCTTTGAAACTTATAAGCTTCGCGCAAAAGCAGCCGAAGAAGAAATATCGTTGCACGAATTTGCCCGCGTCTTGTTTATGCTGAACAAAAAACGTGGCTATAAAAGTAACCGAAAAGCAAACAACAAAGAAGACGGACAGCTTTTCGATGGTATGACCATCGCCAAAAAACTCTACGAAGAGCACCTTACTCCTGCAGAATATTCGCTTCAGTTGCTTAATAAAGGCAAGAAGTTTACGCAAGGTTACTATCGTTCCGACCTAAATGCAGAGTTGGAAAGAATATGGGACGAGCAGAAAAGGTATTATCCCGAAATACTCACAGACGAATTTAAACAACAGTTAGAAGGCAAAACAAAAACCAATACAAGCAAGATTTTCCTTGCCAAATATGGCATTTATTCTGCCGACTTAAAAGGTTTGGACAGAAAATTGCAGCCTTTGAAATGGAGGGTTGAGGCGTTAAAGCAACAAGTTGATAAAGAGGTTTTAGCCTTTGTTATCAGCGATTTAAAAGGACAAATAGCCAATACAAGCGGACTGCTCGGTGCTATCAGCGACAGAAGCAAGGAACTTTATTTCAACAAACAGACGGTTGGACAATATCTCTGGGCTTCGTTAGAAGAAAATCCGCATATCAGCATAAAGAACAAACCTTTCTATCGCCAAGACTATTTAGACGAATTTGAGAAGATTTGGGAAACGCAAGCCGCTTTCCACAAGCAGCTAGCGCCAGAGCTGAAGCAGGAAATAAGAGATATTATCATTTTTTATCAACGCCCATTGAAGAGTAAGAAAAGTCTTATTTCTGTTTGCGAACTTGAACAACGCAAAGTAAAAGCGACAATAGATGGCAAGGAAAAGGAAATAACAATAGGTCCGAAAGTTGCCCCAAAGTCATCGCCTGTATTCCAAGAATTTAGAATTTGGCAAAACTTAAACAATGTTCTGCTCATTGATAACGATACGAACGAAAAGCGTCCGCTCGATGAAGACGAAAGAAACTTACTGTATGAAGAGCTAAGCATTAAAGCGAAACTAAGCAAGACTGAGACTCTGAAAATACTGAACAAGAAAGGCAAGCAATGGGACTTGAACTATAAGGAATTGGAAGGGAACCGCACGCAAGCCATTCTCTTCGATTGCTACAATCGTATCATAACGCTGACGGGACACGAAGAATGCGATTTCAAAAAGATAAAGGCTTCCGAGATTCGCCATTACGTTTCCACCATTTTCAAGAACTTAGGTTTCAGCACCGAAATTCTCGATTTTGACCCATCGTTAGAAAAGCACGAGTTGGAAAAACAACCTATGTATCAGCTTTGGCATTTGTTGTATTCTTACGAAAGCGATAATTCTCGAACAGGCAACGAATCATTGCTAAGAAAGTTGGAAACAACCTTTGGCTTCCCTGAAGAATATGCTACTGTGCTTTGTGATGTTGTTTTTGAAGAGGATTATGGCAATCTCAGCGTGAAAGCAATGCGCAAAATATTGCCTTATCTTCAAGCAGGAAACGATTACAGCCAAGCGTGTGCATACGCAGGTTATAATCATTCGCGCCACTCGCTCACGAAAGAAGAGTTAGACAAGAAGGTGTATAAGGAAAGGTTGGAACTGTTGCCAAAGAACAGTTTGCGCAATCCTGTCGTTGAGAAAATCCTGAATCAGATGATTAATGTTATCAACGCAATCATTGACGAATACGGAAAGCCCGACGAAATAAGAATAGAAATGGCGCGCGAACTAAAGAGCAGTGCTATCGAACGAGAGAGCCGCACACGCGCAATCAGTCAAGGTAATGCTGAAAACCAACGTATTCGTGAAATTCTCGAAAAGGAATTTGCACTTTCATACATCAGTAGAAACGACATTATAAAATATAAACTGTATGAAGAACTTAAGCCGAATGGTTTTAAGACACTGTATTCAGATACGTACATTCCTAAAGACAAACTCTTTTCTAAAGACTTTGATATTGAGCATATCATTCCGAAAGCACGCTTGTTTGACGATTCTTTCTCAAACAAAACACTTGAAGCACGCGATATAAATCTTGCCAAAAGCAGTAAAACAGCTTTCGACTTCATTAAAGAAAAGTATGGCGAGGAAGGTGCCAAGATATATAAAGAGAGACTCAATATACTTTTAAAAGATAGTGTCATAAATGAAGCAAAATACAATAAGTTATTGATGACTGAAGCTGATATTCCTTCAGGCTTTATCGAACGCGACCTTCGCAATACACAATACATAGCAAGAAAAGCGTGCGAAATCTTGGGTGAATTGGTAAGAACCGTTACACCAACAACAGGAGAAATAACCAATCGCCTACGTGAAGATTGGCAGTTGGTAGACGTTATGAAAGAACTGAACTTTGAGAAGTACGAGAAATTAGGCTTGACCGAAATAGTTGAAGACAGAGATGGAAGGAAAATCAAACGCATAAAAGACTGGACAAAGCGCAACGACCACCGCCACCACGCAATGGACGCACTGGCAATAGCCTTTACAAAGCCTTCCTTCATTCAGTATCTGAACAACCTTAACGCACGAAGCAATAAAGGCGACAGCATTTATGCAATAGAAAATAAAGAGTTGCATTACGAAGAAGGCAAGCTCCGTTTCAATGCTCCTATCCCTGTCAATGAATTTCGTGCAGAAGCAAAACGTCATCTTAGCGCAATTTTAGTTTCAATTAAGGCGAAAAACAAGGTGATGACGCAGAATGTAAACAAGATAAAAACAAAGCACGGAATAATAAAAAAGATTCAACTTACACCGCGTGGACCACTACACAACGAAACTATCTACGGCACAAAGATGCGCCCTATAATAAAAATGGTGAAGGTTGGGGCCGCGTTAGACGAAGCTACGATAAACAAAGTGAGTAGTCCTGCCATTCGTGAAGCATTGCTTAAACGTCTCAACGAATACAGCGGAAACGCTAAAAAGGCGTTTACAGGAAAGAATACATTAGATAAAAATCCGATTTATCTGAATGTTGAACGAACAAAAGTGGTCCCTGCATTGGTTAAAACTGTAGAATGGGAAAACTACCACCCTATCCGCAAGCCAATCACACCAGACCTTAAAGTCGATAAAGTAATTGATAAAGGCATAAGAAATATTCTGAAAGCCCGCTTAGAAGAATTTAATGGAGATGCGAAGAAAGCTTTCAGCAACTTGGAGGAGAACCCTATTTATCTTGACCAAACAAAGAAGATAGCTTTAAAACGTGTCAGCATTGAAGGCGTTTTAAGTGCCATTCCTCTGCATACACTAAAGAATCAAGCGGGCAAACCTATTACTGGAAAAGATGGAAAACCTGTATTAGGCAATTATGTTCAAACAAGTAACAACCACCATATTGCGTTTTATTACGATGAAAATGGCAACTTGCAAGACAATGCGGTATCGTTTTTTGAAGCTGCCGAACGTAAATCGCAAGGTGTTCCCATCATAGATAAAGACTACAACCGCGATAAAGGTTGGCGTTTCCTATTCACTATGAAGCAAAACGAATACTTCGTGTTCCCTAATGAAGCAACAGGGTTTATCCCTTCTGAAGTGGATTTGACGGACGAAGGTAACTATGGCATTATAAGTCCAAACTTATATAGAGTTCAAACAATATCAAGGATTGACTATAATGGAACTATTGCCCGAGATTATATTTTTAGACACCATTTAGAAACGACAGTAGAAAGAATCGCTAATCTTAAAGGAATTGCATACAAACAATTAAAATCTTTACCGCATTTTAAAGGTATTGTCAAGGTACGTGTCAATTCCATTGGTAAGATAGTTGCAATAGGCGAATACGATTAATATAGATGGCTTATGATAAAGAAAACATTATGTTTTAGCAATCCAGCCTATTTAAGTTTGCACAATGCACAGTTAGCAATTCGTTTACCCGAAGTAGAAACTTGCAACGAATTGCCTGACAGCTTTAAAAAGCAAACCGATCGTACAATTCCAATAGAAGATATTGGAGTTGTACTGCTTGATAATAAGCGGATAACCATTACATCGTCTGCATTAGAAGCCCTGATAGAAAATAACTGTGCGGTGATTACCTGCGACAGCAAGAATATGCCCATCGGACTTTTACTGCCTTTATGTGGTAACACAACACAAAGCGAACGTTTCCGCACTCAAATAGAAGCATCGCTACCACTTAAAAAACAATTATGGCAGCAAACTATTAAGCAGAAAATAAGCAATCAAGCAAAACTTCTAAGCATATACACCAACACTGATGTAGGCTGTATGTACGCCTGGGCAGACAAGGTTAGGAGTGGCGACCCCGAAAATCTTGAAGCTCGTGCAGCAGCTTATTATTGGAAAAATCTCTTTTCTGATATTCCTGACTTCATAAGAGGACGCGAAGGCGAGCCACCCAACAACCTATTGAACTATGGATACGCCATATTACGCGCCGTGGTAGCACGCTCTTTAGTCGCTAGCGGATTGCTCCCTACATTGGGTATTCACCACCACAACAGATACAATGCTTATTGCCTTGCCGACGATATTATGGAACCTTACCGTCCTTATGTCGATGGATTGGTGTTAGATGTAATGGCATCAACAACCGATTACAGTGAGCTTACAAAAGAAATCAAGATGAAACTCCTTGCTATTCCTGTGCTCGATACAACGATTGGAAACAAGAAAAGCCCATTGATGATAGCTACACAACAGACAACCTCTTCTCTTTATAAGTGCTTTAGTGGAGAGCAAAGAAGAATGGTTTATCCTGAATTATAAAGCCTATTAGTGGAAACTTATAGATTTAGTCAATATAGAAGTATGTGGTTAATGGTATTTTTTGATTTACCCACAGATACAAAGAAAGAACGAAAAGTAGCTTCACTCTTTCGTCAAAACTTGCTGAAAGATGGATTTACAATGTTTCAGTTCTCCATTTATATACGCCATTGTGGTAGTAAAGAAAATATGGAAGTACATATTAAAAGAGTTTCCACCTTTATTCCAGCATACGGAAAAGTTGGAATAATGGGCATTACAGACAAACAATTTGAAGAAATAAAGCTATTCTATGGTAAGAAACCACAAAAACCAAATGCACCTGGAGCACAGTTAGAACTCTTTTAATCCTTCTTTTAGAAACAATAAAGTTCCATTCTTAACGAGTGGAACTTTATTTTGCTTGCATTTTTCTTTCTCTCTAAGCTTTCGTAACAACACTGATGTTCATTGCTTTAAGCTATTTGAGTTGTATTTACCAATGCAAAGATACTAATTTTAAAGCTAATCACAACCCTACTTTTCATCAGGCTTCAGAGTGTTATGTTGTATTTACCAATGCAAAGATACTAATTTTAAAGCTAATCACAACAAATTATGAAAAAAATACCAATGATATCAAGTTGTATTTACCAATGCAAAGATACTAATTTTAAAGCTAATCACAACAGTTTCTTAAAGGTTGGTGATTTCTCTATTGTTGTATTTACCAATGCAAAGATACTAATTTTAAAGCTAATCACAACGCACGCATCAAGCGGTCGCTCGACCGCCTTGTTGTATTTACCAATGCAAAGATACTAATTTTAAAGCTAATCACAACTATATGGATATTTAATTTATTTATGGTGAAGTTGTATTTACCAATGCAAAGATACTAATTTTAAAGCTAATCACAACGAGCCTCTGAAAGGTCTATTCTTTTCAGAGTGTTGTATTTACCAATGCAAAGATACTAATTTTAAAGCTAATCACAACGAATGAATGCCATGTATTTAGCTATCCATTGTTGTATTTACCAATGCAAAGATACTAATTTTAAAGCTAATCACAACAGATAGTTTAATGTAGTAGATATATGTAGAGTTGTATTTACCAATGCAAAGATACTAATTTTAAAGCTAATCACAACGGCTAAACGTTTGAAACTCACTCCTTTGAAGTTGTATTTACCAATGCAAAGATACTAATTTTAAAGCTAATCACAACGTTTCGACTTCCCAAACGCTGACTTTGATGGTTGTATTTACCAATGCAAAGATACTAATTTTAAAGCTAATCACAACGGTTTGCTCGTACCTATGTAGACTCTAAGGGTTGTATTTACCAATGCAAAGATACTAATTTTAAAGCTAATCACAACGTCATCGTTGAAATCGCTTGCGTTAATATCGTTGTATTTACCAATGCAAAGATACTAATTTTAAAGCTAATCACAACATGGATAGTGGAGTGTTGGAAAACAAATTGGTTGTATTTACCAATGCAAAGATACTAATTTTAAAGCTAATCACAACACCATCGATACACTTAAGAAAATGAATGATGTTGTATTTACCAATGCAAAGATACTAATTTTAAAGCTAATCACAACATATTAAATATTGTTTGTGATAATGGTATAGTTGTATTTACCAATGCAAAGATACTAATTTTAAAGCTAATCACAACAATTAAACGCATTTATTTCTCATTTAGAACGTTGTATTTACCAATGCAAAGATACTAATTTTAAAGCTAATCACAACTTTTCATCAGATATATTATAATCTTCAAATGTTGTATTTACCAATGCAAAGATACTAATTTTAAAGCTAATCACAACCCTGTAGATACAAGCTTATCTGGTGATTATGTTGTATTTACCAATGCAAAGATACTAATTTTAAAGCTAATCACAACTACAAATGCAAGTCAAGTAGGACGCAGCAGTTGTATTTACCAATGCAAAGATACTAATTTTAAAGCTAATCACAACCCACATTTGGCATGTCTTTATACTTATCAAGTTGTATTTACCAATGCAAAGATACTAATTTTAAAGCTAATCACAACGACAAAGTAAAAGTTGAAATGACTGCCGAGGTTGTATTTACCAATGCAAAGATACTAATTTTAAAGCTAATCACAACGGCTATGATGCGTTTGTTGTACTGGAGTTCGTTGTATTTACCAATGCAAAGATACTAATTTTAAAGCTAATCACAACGACGGCATCAATGCGATGCAGTGGGCAAGGGTTGTATTTACCAATGCAAAGATACTAATTTTAAAGCTAATCACAACCCACCGTGCGGTGGCGAGCGTAGGCTTCGAGTTGTATTTACCAATGCAAAGATACTAATTTTAAAGCTAATCACAACAGGAAACGACAAAACAAAATAGTTATGGGGTTGTATTTACCAATGCAAAGATACTAATTTTAAAGCTAATCACAACTGTTACAGCTACATAACACTCTGAAGCCTGTTGTATTTACCAATGCAAAGATACTAATTTTAAAGCTAATCACAACCCTTTATGAAGATTTTTCTGTGCCGAATTGGTTGTATTTACCAATGCAAAGATACTAATTTTAAAGCTAATCACAACGCTTTTGCAAGGCCATACTCTCAAAGGAACGTTGTATTTACCAATGCAAAGATACTAATTTTAAAGCTAATCACAACCTTGGCATTATTCCACGTTCTTTTAATTCAGTTGTATTTACCAATGCAAAGATACTAATTTTAACGTGAGTTCGATATAAGCTCTATGCAATTATCCTGCTTTTATCAATTATCTCTATGTTCATTTCTGGCTTCTTTGGCAACAGATTGTATGCAATGAGTCCTGCTATCAGATTTGTTGCAAAGTTATCAAAAGAGCGATGTCTGGTGTGTTCTATCTGACATACATTCTTCAGTTCATCGTTCACTGTCTCAATGACAGAACGTTTTCTGAGCAACAACTTATCATACAGGCTCATCAGTGAGTTCTTCATGTTCTTCTTTATCTTGGTCACCAAATGTATATTGTCCACAAAGAGCATCTCAAAGAGGTTCTGACTGATATACCCCCTGTCTGCAAAGAGTTTTCCAAACAACCTCTCGGTGAAGCGTTTATCCTTCAATGGCTCCCTGTCATCTACGTTTCCTGGCGTGAGCTTCCACTGGATAATCTCTCCCTTGTCATTGATGACAAGATGTAGCTTGAATCCGTAGAACCAGCCCATGGTGCACTTTCCCTTTGCCGCCCAGCCCCTCATGGTCCTGTGCTGCCGCTCACGCTTGATGTGGCAGGAAGCCAGTGGTGTGGAATCAATGATGGATATGCTTGAACACTTGCCCAGTGCACATGTCTGGAGAAACAGCAACAGGTGCAGTGCGACCTGTGCCTGCCGCTCGACGAAGCGGTTGTAGGAAATCCGATGTGGGAACTCTCCACGCATATGCTGGCAGATATAGCCCAGATAGAAGGACTTTAGGTCTCGGAAACGGTGGGTGTGGAACAGGACCAGAATGGTCATGATTTCACTGTCCGACATACGGGAAGCACGGTTGCGGTGCCGCTTGCCGGGTACCTGAAGCGTATGTTTTTTCAACTCAGGAGTAAAATACTTGCAAAAATCGTCGAATATACAGAATATTTCTATTAAATTTGTATCAGTCATAGGAGTGGGTATTTGTTTGTAACTCTTTTATTTACAAGTATAAAGGTACAAAAAATACTCCACTCCTACAACTTTTAAAACAACTTTCTTATATCGAACTCACGTTAATTTTAAAGCTAATCACAACACAGGAACTACAAGGGCATAAAGTGGACGAGTTGTATTTACCAATGCAAAGATACTAATTTTAAAGCTAATCACAACAGGCAAGACGGTTATTTTCAGCGTCTTTGTGTTGTATTTACCAATGCAAAGATACTAATTTTAAAGCTAATCACAACTAAAACAACGTGGGGGCGTGTATAGCCCCCGTTGTATTTACCAATGCAAAGATACTAATTTTAAAGCTAATCACAACAAGGAGTAACACATTATGAAAATGGAAGTTGTTGTATTTACCAATGCAAAGATACTAATTTTAAAGCTAATCACAACGTGTATAGTTTTCAATAAAATTTCAGAGGGGTTGTATTTACCAATGCAAAGATACTAATTTTAAAGCTAATCACAACCTCTGGCATCATTATAAGCACCTAGGATATCGTTGTATTTACCAATGCAAAGATACTAATTTTAAAGCTAATCACAACGTATTAGGTTTTTTAGGTACTGAATACGTTGTTGTATTTACCAATGCAAAGATACTAATTTTAAAGCTAATCACAACACACGGCTGTAGACACGCTCACATCATTGGGTTGTATTTACCAATGCAAAGATACTAATTTTAAAGCTAATCACAACGGGTTTTAACCCGATTCCTTTACACAACAAGTTGTATTTACCAATGCAAAGATACTAATTTTAAAGCTAATCACAACAGCCTGGAGGATATTATAGCACCATTGCTAGTTGTATTTACCAATGCAAAGATACTAATTTTAAAGCTAATCACAACAGGCAGATAGTAGTTCTTCTTATTGTGGGTGTTGTATTTGCCAATGCAAAGATACTAATTTTAAAGCTAATCACAACAATTTGTTTAGGTGATTATATATAATACTACCCCTACTTTTATAATTGTACAATTCAGACAGCTGTTTTTTTTTGTAATATTTGTTAAATCTCATCAGCTTACTCTTCTTACCTGCTATAAGTAAAGAAAACGTAGTTTTCTATGAACAATTACTTTAATACATCTTGAAATATAGATTAGTGTTCCAATACAGTTACTTCGACTATTCGCCTCAACATGGATGGTCGGTAGTAGCTGTATACTGTAAGGTGTTTCAAGTAATATTATCGTTCATAGAAACTACGTTTTATTTTAGGCGACAGGCATAGCGTTGATGATACAGCTCAACCTACTTTTGTAGCCATTCTTCTATATAAACCTTGAGTAGAATAATCTTTAAGAAAGTTTATGTTAATACCTTTTCGCAAAGAATTTGTAATGTTCAAATAGAGATAACGCTCTAAAAAGATTAACGTATTAAACACTAATTTACCATATTCCCAAAAGTCATCAAAGTTACTCATTCCAAAGAACAAAACGCTTTGGAATATGAGAAACTTTACATTGAAATTCAATTCCCTGTTCGATTTGCAAGCAGCATTTCCAACGGAAAAGTCCTGCATTAGATTTCTTGAGCAAATCCGCTGGAATGGAAATGTCATTTCTCCTTTCTCCCCTGCCTCAAAAGTATATAAGAGAAATGACGGCTCATACAGATGTAAGAACTCTGGTAAGAACTTCAACGCAAGGATTGGAACTATCTTTGAAAGTTCGAAACTACCATTAAAAAAATGGTTTATGGCTATCTATATGCTTACTTCCAATAAGAAAGGTGTTTCTTCCATGCAACTCGCTAAAGACATACACATAACACAGAAGACAGCCTGGTTCCTGACACAACGCATACGTGAGACTTTTACAAAACGGATATCGGATAAACTTACAGGTGAAGTGGAATTTGACGAGACGTTTGTTGGCGGAAAGAACAAGAACCGTCATTGGAACAAGAAAGCTAAGAAATGCCAAGGCAGGTCTTTTGTTGATAAAGTTCCTGTATTAGGTATGCTTGAACGTGGCGGCAGAGTCATTTGCAAAGTCGTTCGGAATATATCTTACAAACAGCTTACAGCTCCGATACTTAGAAACGTAGAAAGAAATGTAATGCTCTATATGGACGAGTAGGTTGGGTATAAGACCATTCAAAAAGTATATAGGTATGCTGTTGTTGACCACGGACATGGTATTTACGTTGCTGATGGTGGGGTTTATACAAACACCATTGAGGCTTTCTGGAGTAACTACTGCAAACGAGCTATCATAGGAACTTACAACTATCTTAGCAGGAAACACGTGCAAAGATACTTTGACGAGTTTTCTTTCAGATACAACACCCGCAGGGTTAAAGAATATGAACGCTTTGGAGATTATTTTCTTCACCTTGGCGGTCATATTACATACAACCAGTTAATTCAGAAGTTATGAGTAAAAAGAAAGAAGAATGGAATCCGCTTGATACGATGTCTGAAGAATATATGAAGAGTATTAAGTCGGATGTTGATTTCAGTGAAGCTGTATCTAAATGTTTGAAGAAAAGAAAGCCTCATAGGTCTTAGTTTTGCAAGGAACTTAGTATTAAGTTCAAAAGATTTTGTATATTTGCATCAGAATTTAGAAATTTGGACGTGCTTTATACTCGTTAAAATCGCCAATTTGAACCTGTAAGTATGTACGTACAAGCACAGACAACCCTTTACATGGGCTGTTATCTGTGTGTACATACTGGTGTTTGGCGATACCATACGAGTTGCATGGGTGCAGTCCATGTTTCTTTTATTCTATAACATTGTTCAACTCGTAAAAATTCGCTATTTATGAAGAAACGTCTTTTATTATTCGTCATGACGACTTGTTTGGTAATTCCGTCATTCGGTCAGAAACGTAAGACTTACAGAAAGTCTAATCCCAAAACGCAGGTTAAAAGTGCAGCATCTCATGCTAAAAATGCCGTTATGGGGATTGGCTTAGGATTGGAAACCTATCGCATTACTTTTGGCACTTATGGTGGCTGGATCACTTTCATCTCAGGCTATGCTCCTAAGCACTCTACATCTTTAAGTGGAGAACTATTGGAAACGAAAAAAGAAATTCGCCGTTTAGATGAGGGAAATATAGAAGCTGGTAAACGCTTTATTACCAATCTTGTCAGAAATTGTGGAATCCGAAGTGCGCTTAATCAAATCTACAACCTTTGGGAGTTTACCAGTCCTGAATGGAATTGGATAGAAAAGATAGCATACGATTACCAAAAGCAGTTAGACAAAGAAGATTAAGGTAGTTTTTCTATCTTCAAACCTTTTTTGGGGGTATAGATAAGGTTATTCACAAACAACGCAGAATTATTCTTTGAAGTTATTTTCAAATCCTTACTTTCCGTGTTGTCTATCAAGATACCACTCGTCCCATGCAATAAGTCATAAGTTACACGGCATATTTCAAATACAGAGTTTTTTACTTTAACCGATATATGAAACGTGCCAACTTTCTGTACTATTATATCATAGGTAGTGGTTTGCTGATTGCGAGTAGCCTTATCTTCTATTAACTCTAAAGTTACCTTACGTTTCGGAAATAACGCCTTAAATGCCTTAGTAACATTTCCGTATTATCAGCCTTTAAATCTATTATCAGATGGTTAGAATTTACTTCTCTGAAAATCTTATTTATCTTGGTTTGAACATTTTGTTTGGTCAGACCATGGCTCTTTAATACAGGGGCATGCTTTAACTCTCCAAATAGAGAATTGACGCTTATCTCTGATTTTAGAAATTCCTCAGCTTCTTCTACAGAAGAAATATGTATGCTTTTGATTAAATCCATATTTAGATTATAGTTGGATAGTTTAAAAAACAACTGACAGGTTGGCACGGAAATATGATATGATTATCAGAATCTTTATTTGGTATAGTTATTGCAATTATTTAGCAAGGTATCATAGGCACTTGCTTGCCGAAAACCTAATAGTATGCAACGTTTCTACTAATCTTTCGATATAAGATAGTGGAGCTTCAACTCCATTATAAAAGGGGGAGTTCACATGTCAAATTTTAGAAATTTAATCTATGGGAATTAAACCAGGACCAAAAAGAATTGCTGTTACAACAGGAAAGCCTGACAGACGTCAAAGAGACAATAAGCAGACACCTGGAAATACACCTTCTTTGAAACCTCATATTCATAAGAAAGGGGATTAAAAATGGATGTCTAACAAAGACATCCATGAAATGAAATATAAAACACCTTTACCCTACCGCAATAGGGGTAAGAGTCTTATCAAAGCTACTGTTATTTTGATACCATAACGGTAGCTTTTCTTTATAAACTCTGTTATAATAACGTGCTATTAGTTGATTTATTATATCAAGTATAAGATTATAGATGTTACAACATAAAAGGTATGGTTTCGTTGCACAACACTACCCTATAAGCTTGCAAGAAGCTATGAACGAAGCACTTATGGTAGCACGCAAATAATGGCGTTATTTGCAAATAAATAATTTGAAGTGCAGAAAAGTGCCCGTAATTCGGAAGTTGAGGCTTTGAAATTTAACAGTTCCGGAGTCGTTTTAACGAATATTCAGACTTTAACAAATGAAGGTATGCAACCACTGAAAATAAAACACGCTACATTCAAAGCTGCTTATATAGCGAAAGAAGATAATTAGGTAGTAAAACTTGATTAATCCTATTTTTTGCCGTACCTTTGTCCCCAAAGTATAGAAAATGAATGTTTTAAGCGTTGTTTCCAAAGTTTTAGAGAAAGTAAGCTACCCTATCAGGAGCAATTTCTGCTTTTTCTTCTTTATGTATCTCGTTGGTATCGTTGTTTCTTATGCGGAACTTCCTACCAATCGAGAGGACGCATCGGTATATGGAAACTTATGGTTGGAACTGTTTTTCGACCTATACATCGTCTGCATTCTTCTTTCGCTGATACCCAAACGCATACGCTGCTGGGTGGTTGGAGCGTTTTATATCATCGCCTACGCCACAAGCATAGCCGACCTTTTCTGTTGGGTTAAATTCCAATCGTCCCTCAATCCGTCGATGTTGCTATTGGCAGCAGAAACCGACAAGCGCGAGGCAAGCGAGTTTTTCAGCAGCTATATCAATTCCGAAATACTCGCATCAAGCGTCGGTTTGCTGCTGCTCATCATTGTAATGCAGTGTTTGGTCGCAGTATGGAATATCTACCGCAAGCGCAAAGGCGTAAAATATCCAGTACAGCTAAATATCTTAAAAGAGAAAAGTGCCCATTTCATCGGGATAATCGCACTCGTTTTCTTCGTTGTTTCGGCAATTTCGTCGTACCACAACAAGCGTGAAATGGTGCAAATGTTCTCGTTGAAAACGATTGGAGATGTGGAACACGAACTTACGACACCCGATTGTGCAACGTTCTATACGCCTGTCTATCGACTTATATTCAGTCTTTATGCCAACCATTTGGCTGCACAGCAAATCGACAGATTGGTAGAAGCGAAAGACCGCGCTACGGTTCAGAGTTGCACCTTCGATGCAAAAAACATCGTGTTAATCATCGGCGAAAGTATGGGTCCGCATCATTCGCAACAATATGGCTACTTTATGAATACCACGCCACGCCAAGTTGCTTTGGAGAAATCGGGACTTCTTGTGCCTTTCAGCGATGTTGTAGCCCCGTGGAACCTTACGAGTTTCGTATTCAAGAATATTTTTTCGATGCACGTTGTAGGGCAGAAAGGCGAGTGGTGCGACTATCCGCTCTTCCCACAGCTCTTCCGCAAGGCAGGCTACCACGTGTCTTTCGTTACCAACCAGTTCCTTCCGCAAGCCAAAGAGGCAGTCTACGACTTCAGTGGCGGTTTTTTCCTGAACCACAAGGAGTTGTCTGAGTCAATGTTCGACACACGCAACACACGCCTGCACACATTCGACGACGGATTGCTTGCCGACTACGACAACAAGCTGAAGGCAGAAAACAAAGAAAATAACTTGATTATATTCCATCTCATCGGCAGCCACGTGTCGTACAACCGACGTTATCCGAAAAGCCGAAAGCATTTCAAAGCCGCAGATTATGAGCAAAAACGCCCAGAACTAACGAAGCAACGCCGCTATATGCTGGCACACTATGACAATGCAATCTTGTACAACGACTCGATAGTAGACCAAATAGTGAAACGCTTTGCCAACGAAGAAGCAGTGGTTATCTATATGCCCGACCACGGCGAAGAGTGTTTTGAAGGCAACCGAGGCATTATATGCCGCAACCATTCTGCCGAGATTGATTACGATTTGGCACGCTACGAGTTTGCAGTTCCGTTCTGGATATACTGCTCGCCAAAATATATTGAAAAACACCCGAAGGTGTTTGAACAAATAAAAGCGGTAAGGCATAAACGCTTTATTACCGACGCCTTGCCCCACTTGCTGCTCCATTTGGGAGGCATAAAGGCAAAAGACTATCGCAGCGAGTACGACATTCTGAGTCCGCAATACAACGAGAAGCGTCCACGAATACTCAAGAACCAAACGAACTACGATGATTTGGTGGCTGAACATAAACGAAAAGCAGCGATGAAACCGTAGATTTTTAAAGATTACAAGCAATAAAAATGGATAGTAACACTAACAGTTCTGCCCGCAAAGGCATAGTCGATAAGATGCTGAACCGCACGGAATGCAACATCTTGCGAGGCATTGCCATTGTCGGTATAGTGCTTCATAACTACTGCCATTGGCTTCGCCCTATCGTAAAAGAGAACGAATACCAATTCAACCAACACAATGTGGACTGGTTCAACAACGTTATGGCACACGGTTTCAACGAACGCACGTTTTTCCATCTGCTATCATTCTTTGGTCATTACGGCGTGCCCATTTTCCTTTTCCTATCAGCTTACGGCTTGGTAATGAAGTATGAAGGTGCAAAAACACAAAGCCTTCCCGACAGCGGCAGCACAAACGAGCCAAATGCGCTTAGCTTTTTGCGCTACCATTGGCTGAAACTCTTCCGTATGATGATAGTTGGCTTTGCAGCTTTCGTATTAGTCGATGCCATGACCGAGGGGCAACACCATTACGAAGTGATGGACATTGTGGCACAAATGGGTTTGTTCAACAACCTTCTGCCCAATCCCGACGATATTATATGGCCTGGTCCGTACTGGTTTTTTGGCTTAATGCTTCAGCTATACATCGTCTACCGCTTGTTTTTATACAGAAAAGGCTGGACACGAGTGGTGGCTTTCATTGCTGTTTGCACCATTATCGAACTGCTGTGCGAACCTAATGGCGAGCCATTAAACCGTTGGCGGTACAATTTTGTCGGTGGAATGTTGCCTTTTGGCTTGGGTTTGCTTTATGCAAAGTATATGCGGAACGTGTCTTTGCGCATTTATGGGGCAACGTTTATAGTCTCGCTACTCCTCATTCGGTTTGGCAGCAACCACTTTTTCACGTGGCTTTTCGTGCCTATGTTTGTGTGTTCGGCAGGTGTCAGCTTTGTCAAGCTGCTTTCGTATTGGAACACACGCTATCCCAAATACACTTTTGGAATAGCAAAAACTTTCGATTGGTTGGGCGTTATATCGGCAGCACTGTTTATCTCGCACCCCATTACACGAAAAATAATTATCCCTATATCGCGCGGTGGCGACTATTGGACGGGGCTTTTGCTCTACATCATTGCTTCCGTCTGCGTGGCGTGGTTGTTCAAGGAAATAATGAGGCGTGTGCCTTCACCAAAATTGTGAAATGAAAAGAAAAGAAATAGAACTTGCAAACATTAGTCGGTTTCGTGGCGAACTGATGGGCTTGGCGATATTGTTCGTTATGCTTTTCCACGTTGGAGTGCCACGCACAGATATGTTCTTTGGTCTTCGGCGTATGGGAAACATCGGTGTCGATATGTTTTTCTTCCTTAGCGGTGTCGGACTTTGGTATTCGTGGACGAAAAATGCCGATGCTATGCAATTCCTTAGGAAACGACTCCTGCGCATTTATCCTGCGTGGCTTATCGTGGCATCGCTGTATTACATACCCGATTTCCTCTCTCTCGCTTGGGTACAGCACAGCGGACACAGTACAAATATCATCGATTTAATCGGAGATATTGCGATAAATTGGGATTTTTGGCTACACGACGAACTTACCTTTTGGTACATTCCTGCAGCCATGATGCTGTATTTGGTTACACCTGCTTACCTGTCGCTCATCATAAAGCACCCAACCTACCGATGGATTCCTGCACTTATGATAGCTTGGTGCGTAGTTGTACAGTACGTTTCGCCTATCCACGAGGCTGTTGGACACATCGAAATATTCTGGAGTCGTGTACCTATTTACTTCATCGGGCTGAACTTTGGAGCGGCAGTAAAAGAAAAAAGAACACTGGAAGGCAGTTCCATTTGGCTCATACTATTGACGTTTGCAGGTATGCTTGCAGCTTGTATCTATTTGGAACAGGCACGACACGGACGCTTTCCGCTATTCTTGGAACGTATGTTGTATATTCCGCTCACCATAACAGGCATATTGCTGCTTTGCATCGCATTAGACAAGTGGTCAGGCAAACGCCTACACAAAGCACTTGTATTCGTGGGCAGCATAAGTTTAGAGATATATTTGCTGCACAACCACTTCATACTTATCTACATCGAACAGCTTGGGTGGCACTATTGGGCAAAGTTTCTTGCAACGCTTGCAATAGTTTTACCCTTCGCATGGCTTCTACACAAAGGAGTGGAGAAGATAACAATGAAAATAGAAAGGAGTTAGGAAAATGAAGGAAATTATCAGGTTAATACGACCGCATCAGTGGATTAAGAATCTCGTTGTGCTGTTTCCCATCTTCTTTGGTAAGGCTTTGGGAAACATAGAATCGCTCTACGAAGGTTGCATCACGATGATTGCATTCTCGTTTATCGCTTCTTCTATCTACTGTCTGAACGATATTGTTGATGTAGCCGACGACCGTCGCCACCCTAAAAAGTGCAATCGTCCTTTGGCATCGGGCAAGATAAGCATCGCACAAGGTTATGCCATTATGAGCATAATGGTGATTTTATCGATGGTTTCGCTACTTTTTCTACCCCAACAGCGCATAGAAACGGGCGGAGTCATCGGCTTTTATTGGGCTTTGAACGTTGCCTACTGTTTGTATTTAAAGCAACACGCCATTATTGATGTTTGTATTGTGGCGTTTGGTTTCGTATTGCGCATTCAGGCAGGAGGTATGGCAACCGACATACGACTGAGCAAATGGATTGTGCTGATGACCTTCCTGCTTATGCTTTTCCTCTCGTTTGCCAAACGCCGCGACGATGTCTTGCGTATGAACGAAACAGGCGAAGCACCAAGAAAGAACACCATTCGCTACAATCTGACGTTCATTAATCAAGCCATTACCATAACGGCAAGTGTTACTTTGGTATGCTACATTATGTACACTGTAAGCCCTGAAACAATTGCGAACTTCCATACAGAGAACCTTTACTTAACAAGTGTCTTCGTTCTCTTGGGACTGCTGCGCTATATACAGATTGCCGTGGTGGACAAGAAAAGCGGCGACCCAACGAAAGTTATCCTCCACGACCGTTTCATACAGTTCATTGTATTGGGCTTTGGACTTACGTTCCTCATTATAATATATTTCTTGTAGTATGAAAGTATATGCCTTCGACTTCGACGGAACACTGACGAAAAAGGATACATTCGTCGAGTTCATCGAATTTTCCAAAGGATTTGGGAAAGCTTTCTGGGGCTTCTTCCTATTTTCACCTATCCTTGTATTGATGAAACTACGACTTTACCCGAACTGGAAAGCTAAGCAACGTGTGTTCTCGTGGTTCTTCAAAGGAATGGAGATAGACGAGTTTAACAGACTTTGCAAAGATTTTGCAAACGAAAAACAAGGCATTATGCGGCAAAGTGGACTGAAAACGGTTCGCAAAGCATTGAACGAGGGAGATAGTGTAATTATCATTACCGCCAGCATAGAGAACTGGGTGAAACCGTTTTTTGAGGAATTTGGCGATAAAATCAGAGTGGAAGGAACACAGATAGACGTTCGATTAGGTACCATAACAGGTCAATTCCTTACAAAAAACTGCTATGGAAAAGAAAAGATGAAACGACTGAAAAGTGCCTTTCCATATAGAGAAGCTTACGAGTTGATAGCTTTTGGCGACAGTAAAGGCGACCGCTACTTACTGAAAGAAGCGGATAAAAGTTATTATAAGCCTTTTCGGGGGAGAAAGAACGAAAATTACGGTGAAATCGTTCGTTTTGGCATAGTGGGTGTTTTAGCTACTGCTCTCCAATATGGCATATATCTTTTATTGATAAAATGGATAGAACCACGAATTTCTAACACGGTGGGCTATCTTCTGAGCTTCATCTTTAACTATATCGCCTCAACCAAATTCACATTCAAAGTTAAATCCACAGCAAAAAAAGGAGCAGGTTTTACATTTGCACACATTATTAATTATGGACTACAAACGATTTTTCTAACCCTTTTCCTTTGGCTTGGGTTGCCTAAAAACATTGCAATGATACCTGTTTTTGGTATCTGTGTTCCCATAAACTTCATATTGGTGCGTTTGTTCCTAAAGCGGAAATAATATCATTATACACTAAAGAGTTACCCAACAATACTTGGAAAATATATTATAAATGTGTAACTTTGCAGACTTTAAATAAGGAAGAATGTCTGTACTTGGTATTTTTGCAGTAAAAAAAGAAGAACGTTTGTTAGCATTTGCTATGCTTTTTGTCTTCTTGGCTTTCAATGCACTGCTCATAAGTAGCCACTTTGGCGTCTATACAATGGGGGCACACGGAGGTTTTTGGTCGTTGTTTACCAAGAATTTCCGTATGTCTGGCTATGACAACTGGTCGTGGATAACCATCTCTTGTATGCGCGTCCACTTCGAAACCATTCGCCACCCACTGTTTCTAACGCTGCTTTACCCGCTATATTGGCTGAATCACTGGCTTATAAATGCTGTAGGCATCAACTTTGCAGTATTCTTTATGGCGATAATCATTGTCTTTTCAGCATTCTATTCTGTTATCTTCACCTATCGTATTCTGCGTGAAGTGCTTGAATTGCAACGAAAAGACGCCACGTTGCTCACACTTTTCCTATTCTCGTTTGGGCATATCCTGGTGCCAGCAATGGTTCCCGACCATTTTATAATATCGCTTATGCTACTTACAATGACCCTTTACATTGCAGGAATACGGCAAAAACAAGGTAAGTTCATCAATGCATGGCAATCTTTTCTCTTGATATTCTTTACCGCAGGAATGGCTGCTTCCAATGCAGGAAAGACTATCTTGGCAGGTCTTTTCACGAATGGAAGGAAGTTTTTCAGCTTTAAATACCTTACAATCGGCATCATTCTACCATTGGCTTTGCTATTTGGTATTCAGCAAATGCAGTACTACCAAGTAGAAGTTCCGCAAGAAGAAGTTACCAAAAAGATTGTAAGCAACAAGAAAAAGAAACAACCGGGAAAGTTTGAAGCCCATACCAAGAAGCGAAATGCGTGGCTACACGCTCATACGGGACAAGCAGCGAGCAGCGAAGGCATAGGAAAGCTAATGGATATATCTACTTCTCGCACGGAAACACTGATTGAAAACTTCTTCGGCGAGCCAATCCAGCTACATCAAGAATATCTTTTAAAAGACGTTTCGTGGGACCGTCCTATCTTTGTAAAGTATAGTTGGATTGTCAATTATGTTGTCGAAGCACTTATCGTATTGCTGTTTCTGATTGGAATAGTGGCGGGGTGGCGTTACAAATTCATGAAAATGCTTCTGTTATGGTTTGCCTGCGATTTCACATTACACATCATTATGGGGTTCGCAATTAATGAAGTGTATATCATGACAGCAGGTTGGGCTTTCATAATTCCCATTTCCATCGGCTATTTGCTGCGTATTCTTTCACGCCAATCACGTTTTATCTTGCGCATCACACTGGTTCTATTGACAAGTTGGCTATGGGTTTATAATGGCGGACAAATCATTTATTACCTTATTGCATGAACGCTATTGTAGGTTTTCTTACCATTAAAAGAGAAGAACGCCTACCTGTTGGCTTATTCTTCGTATGGCAATTACTTTTGCAAACACTTGCCATAGCGAAATATGTGCCATTATTCACGAAGCCATCAAGCAATTACTACAAGCTATTTGTCGATAATTACCATCTTTCAGGCTTCGATCCGCTTACCTATTTGGTTGTTTCCGATTGGTCGTTGGCCTACGACGTGAACCGTCACCCTTTACTGGCATTCTTCTATTACCCTTTTTCATTATTAAACCAACTGCTCATTCACGCAACAGGAATAAACTTTTCGGTTTATATTGTTGCAGTTGCTTTAATTTTCTTTTCTACCTATGGCTTTGTTCTTATGTTGAGAATACAACGCCATATTATAGGAATTGCTTCCTTTGATTCAGCAATTCTTGCTTTTATCCTTTATTCTTTTTCCCATATTTTATTATCGAGCATAGCCCCCGACCACTTTGTTTTGTCGTTGTTTATGCTTTTGCTAACGCTGTATATTGCAGGAAAACAACTGCAAGAACAGAAAGAAATGAGCATTTGGCAGACTATTCTATTGTTTCTGCTAACTGCTGGCATCTCATTGAATAACGGTTTAAAAGTTTTTCTATCCAATCTTTTCACACGAGGCAAACGATTTTTCACTATAAAAAATATCTTTTTGGCTATCATTTTCCCTGCTGCAGCCATCTTTGCAATAGGCGAATGGCAGCACGAACAGTTCATTGCAGATAAAGTTAAGGCAAGTAAGGTAAAGAAACGCAACGCTATCAAAGCTGAACGCAAGGCAATGTTCGCGGCATTTAGGGACACTACGCACATTAAAGATAGCACAAAGCAGGAGCAAGCCTTCCAAAAAATGTGGAAAGCACATCGCAAAGAAGTGCTTAGAGCAGAAGCCAAGCAACCTCAAAAGGCACATTCGGGCAAGCCTGTAAGCAACAAACGCTTCCTGAACTGGACCGATGTATCTACTTCCCGCACAGAAACAATCGTAGAAAATCTATTTGGCGAATCCATACAATTACACCAAAAACACACTTTGGAAGATGTGATGAAAACCCGTCCTGTAATTGTTACCTACAACTGGATAGCCAATTATGTAGTAGAAGCGTTGATATTCCTCCTTTTCATCGTAGGAATATGGTGCGGACGCCACGTTAAATTCTTGTGGCTATGCCTCTCTTTTGCCGCTTTGGATATAATATTGCACATCGGATTAGGCTTTGGCATCAACGAAGTCTATATTATGACAGCACATTGGATTTACGTCATTCCTCTTTCCATAGCATTTTTCGTTCACAATACTTGTGGCAGAACAAGACAAACGCTACGCATTCTTCTTGTTCTACTTGCAATATATCTCGTTGTTTATAATGTTTCACTGCTCGTTCAGTATCTGTATTTCTAAACTTTAAATGATTATGAAAGCAAGCGTTTCTATCGTCCTATGTACTTACAATGGTGCAAAATACATCAAAGAGCAGTTAGATTCTATACTTGCCCAGACGTATCCACTGCATGAAATCATCGTTCAAGACGACCATTCTACCGATGAAACCACAGAAATTCTTCAAGAATATGCTTGCAAACATAGCTTGATAAAGGTTTTTCAAAACGATTCAGCACAAGGAGTAAATGGCAATTTCCTTTCAGCAATGCAGCGAGCAACAGGCGAATACATAGCTATTTCCGACCAAGACGACATTTGGGAAACAGATAAAATAGAGAATCAGATAAACAGTATCGGCGAAATCCTACTCTGTTCTGGGCTTTCCCGCCCTTTTTCTACTGATGGTTCGTTTGCTTATTTCGACCAAAGGAAACGCAATATACACGCCATTCGTATGTGTTTTCTTTGTCTCCCCGGCCACACGTTGCTCTTTCGCCGTGAGCTTGTAGACATGCTGCCTCCATTAAACCACCCCATTTACAAATACTCTATGTACGATGCAGCCCTTTCCATAACGGCATCTGCACACAAAAGCATCGTATTCATCGATAAAATTCTTGTCAATTTCCGTCGCCATACAGCCGCAACGACCTACAACGATTACAGCAAAAGCCTGCCATCGTGGCGCAATGCCCTACACATACTAAGGTGGGGAATTACCCATTTCAGCGAAACGAGAAAACAAGTGCACCCTCTTTTCGCAGCCAAGTTATCACTATTAAACTATGTGAATGCCGATAACGAAGAAGCAAATGCAGCCAAAAAGATACTTGAATTGGAATTAAAGAACGGTATTTTGCCTTTTATGAAACTACAATACCACTGCATAAAGAACTATAAATACTTGTTCCACACCGAAGGAAAAGGATTTGTCAGGTTGGTTCGAGCTGCCCTCTACCCCATTATGCAGTTAAATATGTACGCTAAATAAAAAGCATAAACAAGGCATAAAATAAGGAAACACACGCATTAAACACTATAAAGTCCAACCTTTACTTTTACTTCTTGCGACGCAAATAGCCTATACACTCATCGAGCATTTTAGACCCTAACAGCTTCATAACGATGAAATAAGCCACAACAGCCAAGCCTATTCGCGCCAACAAAAGCACAATAAGGTTGTGAATGCTGCCCGTAGCCATATAAACCGCAACCATAATAGCAGCCGAAACAAGCATATAAGGCACTATATCGAG
This sequence comes from Prevotella intermedia ATCC 25611 = DSM 20706, assembly GCF_001953955.1. Classification (NCBI taxonomy): domain Bacteria; kingdom Pseudomonadati; phylum Bacteroidota; class Bacteroidia; order Bacteroidales; family Prevotellaceae; genus Prevotella; species Prevotella intermedia. Next base: position 588,669 of record NZ_CP019300.1, on the reverse strand, counting down.
CAATACGTCCCACAGACGAAGGGATATTTCGCGATGTGCAAAGTATTGCCAAACAAACAACCAAAGCACCGTAGGCACCGTATAAGCACTCACCATAAACGCCATACCCTTGCTATGGCACAACAAAACAAGCAACAACTGAACCGCAATAAGCGAAGTAGTTACCCACAAATATACATCTGACTTGCCACGACTTATCATTAAGTTCTGATACAACGTATAGAAAGGCAGGAAAGCACCACTGATACAAAGTATGCGAAGCAGCGGAACACTATCTACCCACTTATCGGCAATGAACACAATGATAAACTCGTACGCCACCATACCTAAGCCAAACATTGCTGGAAAAGCCAAAAAAGCGGTGAAACGGAGCATTTTTCGGAATACAAGGACTTGCCTTTCGCGTTCAGCTTTCACTTCTACCAGTATCGGTTGCGCCACTTGCGAGGTGGTTCCCGACACCATTGTGCTCGCCATTGTGTCCCATTTGAACGCCTGCGAGAAGTTTCCAACAGCGTTTGCCGTATAAAGGCGTCCGAAAATGAACGTCAGCAGGTTCTGACCGACAACGTTTACCACCGTCGTAACCAATATTTTATAGCTGAAAGAGAACATACGGCGCACGGGAGCAAAGTCTATCTTCAGCGATGGACGCCACGGAATAAGGAAAAAGCGTCCCAAACTTGTCAGTGTTATATACAACACCTGTTGCCAAGCCAAACTCCAATAGCCATAGCCTCGCAATGCCAACACGATACCGACAATGCCCGAAACAACCAAAGACGATACACGCAAGATGGTTGTTTTCTTTACCATAATGTTCTTAAACAGATATGCCGTCGGCGCAGTGCCGATTGCAGAAAACAGCAAGGAAACAAATAGAAAGCGAGAAAGGTCTATGAGTTCTGGGTGATGAAAGAAATCGGCAATGAGCGGAGCACTAAAGAAGAGCACAATATAAGAGCACCAGCTTACTATCGTGCTGAACCAAAACACAGAATTATAGTCGTTGTCGGTGGGATTCTCAAGGTTTGCAATTGCAGAAGTAAAGCCACTCTCCTGCAATGCCCCTGCTACGGCTGTGAAAACAGCAAGCATTCCCATCAAGCCATAGTCGGAATTAGAAAGCAAACGAGCCAGCAAGATGCCAATGGGCACGTTCAGAATTTGCATTGTACCGTTGTTCAATGCTCCCCAAAACAGTCCTTTTGCTGTTTTCTCCTTTAATGTTTGCTCTGCCATTCTACCGTTATTTTCGCACAAAAACGCACTTATTCGTTCAACTTATCCTATCTTTGGATAAGTTTTTTATTTTCCATTATAATATTTCTCCACATCTTTTTCAATACATTCGGGCACCAATCCTTTGATTGTGTGCCCGTTTTTTATGCGCAACCGTATATCTGTGCTGCTTATATTGATAAGCGGAATGTTCAACAATGTAACATTGTCGGACGGCAACGTATTGCATTTTTCTACGGTTTCATCGCTCTTTCTCGGATAAACGGCAACACGATAGTTGGCTAAAATATCTTCTGCGTGATACCATTTGTCGAACGCCTGCCAATTGTCGCCCCCTATCAGAAGTACAAACTCGTAGGTTGGAAAGTCGGCAGAAAGTCGCTGCAACGTGTCCCAAGTATAAGAAGGCTTCGGCAAACGAAACTCATAGTCGCAGGCTACCATACCCTTTTTGCCGTTCAATGCTTTCCTAACCAACTGCAAACGCAACGTATCGTCGAGTAGTTTGTCGTTTATTTTAAATGGATTTTGTGGCGAAACCATAAACCAAACCTCATCTAAACAGGCTTCTTGCAGAAAGATTTCTGCCAGTTTTATGTGTCCGTTGTGGATAGGATTGAACGAACCGCCGTATATTCCAACCTTCATTGCAACCTTATGCTTCTACGAATTGCTTTATAATGTTGTAGGCTTCCTCCTTTGCCTTTGCCAAATCGTCGTTCACGATAATATGGTCGAATTTATCGGCAAATGTAAGCTCGTATTCCGCCTTGGCTATTCTGCTTTCTATGGCATCAGCCGAATCGGTCTGTCTGCCTTCCAAACGGCGGCGAAGTTCGGCGATAGAAGGAGGCTGAACAAACAAGCTGAGTGCCTTTTCGCCGTAAAACTGCTTTATATTGCAACCACCTTTCACATCGACATCGAAGATAACGTTTTGTCCCTTGTCAGCCTGAGCCTCTACCTGACTCTTCAATGTGCCGTAGAAACGGTCGGTATAAACTTCCTCGTACTCCAAAAATTCGTTGTCTTCTATTCTCTTTTTAAACGCTTCGGGACTTAAAAAGATGTATTCCACCCCATCTTGCTCCGTGCCACGTGGCGCACGTGTGGTGCAACTGATAGAAAATGCCAACTTCAGTTCAGGGTGTTCGTTCATCAGCCACTGCACAATGGTACTTTTACCAGCCCCCGACGGTGCCGAAAATATTATGAGTTTTCCTTGCATCTGCTGTTTCTTTACAGTGCGTTCAGCACTTGTTCTTTTATCTGTTCCAGCTCGTCTTTCATCTTCACCACGATGTTTTGCATCTCGGCTTGATTGCTTTTAGAACCTGTCGTGTTTATCTCGCGTCCCATCTCTTGTGCGATGAAACCGAGCTTTTTGCCCACGCCGTGCCCTTCTTCCGCCATTGTTTCACGGAAGTAGCTCAGATGGTTGGTCAGACGCTGTCGTTCCTCGCTTATATCAAGTTTCTCGATATAGTAAATCAGTTCTTGCTCCAAGCGGTTCTTATCGTAATCCACCTTTGCCACTTGTTCCAAGCCTTCTATGATTTTCTCTTTTATCTTCGGTACACGGCTTTCTTCGTAAGGTTCTATGCTCTTCAGAAGGGCTTCTATATTATCAATTTTCTCGTGGAATTTGCGTTCGAGCGCAGCACCTTCCTGCTTGCGGAAGTCCACCAAGTTCTCTATGGCTTCGCTGATGGCTTTCTTTGCTGCCTCCCACTCTGCCTCGTCGAGCACCTCTATTTCGGTTTTCGTTGTAACGTCGGGCATACGCAGCAACGTAGAAAACCAGTCGGCAGGTTCGGGAATACCCGTTTGTGCCGCTATGTTCTTTATCTGGCGATAGTAGTTCTCTACGAGTTTCGCATTGATGGGCGTTGCGTCCAACGCTGCATCTTTCTCTATCCACAACGAGAAATCCACCTTTCCACGCTCCAGACGCTTGGCAATGGTCTGCCTTATTTCCATTTCCTTCTCTCTATACAGAGGGGCAATGCGGGTTGAAAGGTCAAGATTCTTGCTGTTTAGCGACTTTACCTCTACGCTTATTTTCTTTTCTTTGTAGGTTACGACAGCTTTACCGTAGCCCGTCATTGATAATATCATAATCCTTACGTTTAATTAATGCAAAAGTACAAAAAAGAGCCGAAAGCACCAAATTGCCATCACTTCCTTTTAAAAGTTACCCGCTGACAAGTCTTTATATATTCTTCTAAAACCATTATAACCACTGTTGCCACAAATAAAAGTCCTGCAAATCGGTGAGCATATGAAAGAACAGCCCGATACCGATAGGGCGAAGCCACCAAGGCAGCTTCAGTTTCTCGTAGGGAAGCACGCACAGAAGTGCATAGACACCTACCATAAAATAGGAATGAAGCAGGTGAAAACCCACACTACAACGGTCTGGATTGAATATAGGTGTCGCCAGTAAATGGTCTAAATCTACAAGCATTGTTGCCAACATAATCCAAAACGCCTTCACCCTGCGTTCGCGTCTGAAGAACTGTGCAAACAGCAAGGGTGCAAGAAAATGAAGCCCATAGTGAATAATGGTTCTTAATAATGCGATTGTCATTTCTTGTTTTAAATCGTTAGAAGTATGCAAATATAGTCCATTTCCTTAAAACTCCCATCATTTTGCTGAAAAGTTAGGATATTTTTACGTTCGGTTCATTCAGACAGGGCTATTCAGAAGGCATCTGTACTAATTGCAAACAAATCTTAATACCAAAGAACTTACACCACCAAATGTTAATTTTAAAAATACGAGAAATATTTGGCTAAAAAATCAGAAATAAGCATTGGTAAAGCGTTTTCTATGCCGCTAGTTTGCAAAAGTGCCGCTTTCGCAAGGCAAAACAATAGGTTTCATCGAGCAAAAGCGGCACTTTTGGAATGTAAAAACGGCTCTTTTGCAAGGCAAAACCGCATCTATATTTCCACAAAAGTATTCGTTTTATCACATTTAAGATGCCATTTCGTTGCACAGTACTACCCAACAAGTGGATAATAGGCTATGATTAAGCAACTTACAATAGCACGCAAACAATGGCATTATTTGAAAATAAATAATCTGAAGCGCAGAAAAGTGCCCGTAATTCCGTTGCTAAAGCCTCGTTCGTTTAACAATAAGCGTAGCTAATTTAGAGATATTAACAAACACGAAAGACATTGATTAAATTATAAGGAAAATCGCAAAGCAATGTTCAACAAATATAAGGCTACACTGCATGTTACCGATTAATTTGCTAACTATCTGAAAAAAGGAAGTCATTTTTTTGTTCTTTCCTTGATTTAGTGTATCTTTGCAAAAAGAATATCTTAACGTTGGAGGACGGTTAATGGAACTTAGCAACCTCCATATACAAATCTATTTACATACAGAGCAATATGATTCTATTTTTCTTGGCTTCTAATGACACTGTCATTGCTACTGAAATCGACCACAACCCTACGCAGGAAGAGGTTGAAAAGTTGAGTTGGCTTTATGGCAACGCAAAGGTGTTGAACGACAAAGAATTGTCGGGCTACTACCTCGGACCACGCCGCGAAATGATTACTCCTTGGAGTACAAATGCCGTTGAAATCACCCAAAATATGGGTATCAGTGGCATTTCTCGTATAGAAGAATACTTCCCTTCGCAGTCGATGGAAGCTAATCCAGACAGAATGATATTCCGCAACTACGATGGATTGAATCAAGACATCTTCACGGTGGATATTCAGCCAGCAGAAATACAGTTCGTTGACAATCTTGAGAAGTTCAACGAGGAAGAAGGCTTGGCACTGTCGCCAGAGGAAATAGAATATTTACATAAGGTAGAAAAGCAGAACAACCGCCCACTGACCGACTCGGAAGTGTTTGGTTTTGCACAAATAAACTCGGAACACTGTCGCCACAAGATATTCGGCGGCGAGTTCATCATCGACGGAAAGGTGATGGAAAGCAGTCTTTTCAACCTTATAAAGAAAACAACAAAGGAAAATCCAGGCAAGATTTTGTCTGCTTACAAAGATAATGTAGCCTTTGCAGAAGGTCCAGAAATAGAGCAGTTTGCTCCGAAAAACCAAAGCACGTCCGACTTCTTCCGTGTGAAGAATATTGAGAGTGTTATCTCGCTGAAGGCCGAAACCCACAATTTCCCTACTACTGTAGAACCTTTCAACGGTGCTGCAACGGGCACAGGTGGCGAAATTCGCGACCGTATGGGCGGCGGTGTAGGCTCTTGGCCTATTGCAGGAACAGCAGTTTATATGACAGCTTACCCACGCTTGCAAGACGAAAACGGAAAGATGCCCGCCTTGCGCGATTGGGAGGACATACTGCCAGTGCGCGAATGGCTCTATCAGACGCCGCAACAGATACTTACGAAAGCCTCTAATGGCGCAAGCGACTTTGGCAATAAGTTCGGACAACCGCTGATTGCAGGTTCTGTATTGACTTTCGAGCACCAAGAAAACGGCGAGAAATATGCTTACGACAAAGTGGTTATGCTTGCTGGTGGCGTAGGTTACGGTGCGAAGCGCGACTGCTTGAAGAAAACGCCACAGCCAGGAAACAAAGTTGTTGTTGTAGGTGGCGACAACTATCGCATCGGACTTGGGGGCGGTTCGGTATCGTCGGTAGACACTGGTCGCTATTCAAGCGGAATCGAGTTGAATGCTATCCAGCGTGCCAATCCCGAAATGCAGAAGCGTGCCTACAATCTTGTTCGTGCGTTGGTAGAAGAAGACGAAAACCCTGTTGTTTCTATTCACGACCATGGTTCGGCAGGACACTTGAACTGTTTGAGTGAGTTGGTAGAAGATTGTGGCGGCAGAATAGATATGGACAAGCTGCCTATCGGCGATAAAACGCTGAGCGCAAAGGAAATCATCGCCAACGAATCGCAAGAACGTATGGGCTTGCTGATAGACGAGAAGTATCTCGACCACGTGCGTCGCATTGCCGAACGCGAACGTGCGCCGATGTATGTGGTAGGCGAAACAACGGGCGATGCGCACTTCTCGTTCGTTCAGAAAGACGGTGTAAAGCCATTCGACCTTGATGTTGCGCAAATGTTCGGACACTCACCAAAGACCGTAATGAAAGACGAAACGGTGGAACGCAAATATGCCGACGTTACTTACGATATTGCAAAGATAGACGATTACGTTACACGTGTGCTGCAATTAGAAGCTGTAGCTTGCAAGGATTGGCTCACAAATAAGGTAGACCGCTCGGTTACAGGACGTGTGGCACGCCAGCAATGCCAAGGACAAGTGCAGTTGCCACTGTCCGATTGTGGCGTGGTAGCACTCGACTACCGTGGCTATAAGGGCATTGCCACCGCTATCGGACACGCTCCACAAGCAGGTTTGGCATCGCCTGAAGCAGGCTCGGTGCTCTCTGTGGCTGAATCGCTGACCAATATTGTATGGGCTCCGCTTGCTGATGGAATGGACAGCATCAGTCTTTCAGCAAACTGGATGTGGCCCTGCCGTGCGCAAAAGGGAGAGGACGCACGCCTTTACAGTGCAGTGAAAGCCTTGTCGGATTTCTGCTGCGCCATTGGTGTGAACGTACCGACAGGTAAGGATTCGCTGTCGCTTACACAGCAATACCCTAACGGCGAGAAGATTGTTTCGCCAGGAACAGTCATCGTTTCAAGCGGTGCAGAGGTGAGCAATGTGCGCCAAGTGGTTTCTCCAGTATTGGTGAACGATAAGAATACACGCCTTTATCACATCGATTTCAGCTTCGACGAGCAGCGTCTGGGTGGTTCTGCCTTTGCACAGAGCTTGGGCAAGATTGGTTCTGACGTTCCTACCGTGAAGGAGCCTCGCTACTTCTGCGATTGCTTTGATGCCATTCAAGAGATGATTCGCCGTGGGTGGATTCTCTCAGGACACGATATTTCGGCTGGTGGTATGATTACAACGCTGCTCGAAATGACTTTTGCAAATCCTGAAGGTGGTCTGAATATCAACTTGCACGATATGCAAGGCGATGACATTATGCGTAAGTTGTTTGCCGAAAATCCAGGTGTCATCATTCAAGTTGCCAACGAACACAACGACGAAGTAAAGGCTTTCTTGGAAGAGAACTGCATTGGCTTCGCACGCATTGGCTATCCAAACACCAAAAACCGTACACTAAGCATTGCCGATGGAAGTTGGAAACACGACTTCGACATCGACGCTTTGCGCGAAGCTTGGTATGAAACATCTTACCTCTTCGAACGTAAGCAGGCTTCAAACGGTATGGCTGAGAAACGCCACGACAACTATAAGAAGCAACCAATCGAAATGAAGTTCAACGAAAACTTCACGGGTAAGTTGCAACAATATGGTTTAAATCCAAACAGATGGAAGGACAACGACACAACAACCCATCAGACACACCGTAAACCAAAGGCTGCCATCATTCGAGAAAAGGGTACTAACGGCGACCGCGAAATGGCTTATAGCCTCTATCTTGCAGGTTTCGAGGTGAAAGATGTTACGATGACCGACCTCATTTCGGGGCGTGAGACACTTGAAGAAATGAATATGATAGTGTTCTGTGGCGGTTTCTCTAACTCTGACGTGCTCGGTTCAGCAAAAGGTTGGGCAGGTGCTTTCCTCTATAATCCTAAGGCTAAGCAGGCACTTGACAACTTCTATGCACGCGAAGATACACTGTCGCTCGGCATCTGTAACGGTTGTCAGTTAATGGTAGAATTAAATCTTATCAACCCAGAACACAAGCATCGCTCACGATTGACGTACAACGACAGCCACAAGTTTGAAAGTGCTTTCCTCGGACTGAACATTCCAGAGAACAAGAGCATTATGTTAGGGTCGCTCAGTGGCAGCAAACTTGGCATTTGGGTGGCACATGGAGAAGGTAAGTTTATGCTTCCTGAACCTGAAGACCGTTATAATATTGTTGCGAAATACAACTATGCACAATATCCGGGCAACCCGAACGGCTCTAATTACAATGTAGCTGGTATCTGCTCTGACGACGGTAGACACCTCGCAATGATGCCTCACCTCGAACGTTCTGTATTCCCTTGGCAACAAGCGTGGTACCCAATAGACCGTCGCAACGACGAAGTTACGCCGTGGATAGAAGCATTTGTCAATGCACGCCAATGGGTTGAGGAACGAATAAAATAATAATGTCAGATAACAAGAACAAAGAACTAAACAACACGAGCCTGTCTTCTTCTGCCTCAAACGGAAGAGGTGGGCTTGCTATTTATTGGAATGCCTTCAAGACATTCTTCAAGATTGGTGCGTTCACGCTCGGCGGTGGTTACGCTATGATTTCTATTATAGAGAACGAGGTAGTAGAAAGAAAAAACTGGATAAGCAAGGAAGAGTTCGTAGACCTTATTGCAATGGCGCAGAGTTGCCCTGGCGTGTTTGCTGTAAACATAAGTATTTTTGTTGGATACAAGCTCCGCAAGACGCCAGGAGCGTTGTGCACAAGTCTGGGAGCGGTGTTACCATCGTTCCTTATGATTCTTCTTGTTGCCCTGTTCTTCCATCAGTTTATGGACTTAGCGTGGGTAGAAGCTATGTTTCGTGGCATTCGCCCTGCCGTAGTGGCACTCATTGCCGTGCCCACATTTAATCTTGCGAAAAGAGCAAAGATAAATCTTGCCAACTGCTGGATACCCATTGTTACAGCATTACTCATTGCTTATTTAGGTGTAAACCCTATTTACATACTCATTGCTGCTGTTGCAGGCGGCTATCTGTATGGTAAATTCATAGCCCCAACCGAATAGATATGATATTTCTACAACTCTTTTACACATTCTTTACGATTGGACTGTTTGGCTTCGGTGGTGGTTACGGAATGCTTTCGCTTATCCAGACCGAGACGGTGATACGCCATCACTGGCTGTCTTCAGCGGAATTTACCAATATCGTAGCTATTTCGCAGATGACCCCTGGTCCTATTGGCATAAACTCTGCAACCTATTGCGGCTATACGGCAGTGCATAATGCTGGCTTTACAGGCGGAATGGCAGTGTTAGGCAGCATTACAGCCACATTCGCATTGGTGCTACCGTCGCTTATTTTGATGCTTCTCATCAGTAAGCTGTTCCTGAAATATATGAAGACGTCGTTGGTTCAATCCATCTTTATGAGCGTACGCCCTGTTGTAGTAGGGTTGTTGGCAGCAGCTACACTGCTGCTTTGCAATGCCGAAAACTTCTCGCGACCTAATATGAACTTATGGCATTTCTGCATCAGCATTGCCCTTTTCCTTACCACTTTTGTTGGTACGATGTGGCTAAAGATAAACCCAATTCGCATGATTTGCTATTCCGCAGTTGCAGGATTGGTACTCCTTTATTAAAAGGAAGAAATGAAGAACAACCCTTGCAATGCAAGCCGTCTACATAAAAGAAACGTTTTCGCAACTACCCTACTCTGCTTAGACACCTTATTTATAGGAGGAAAAGCTTAGAAAGATGTAAATATTTTTTACAAATATATCTTTTATCTAACTCACTCTTTATCAACACATTGCAAAACCTATTGTTTCGCATTCCAAAAGCGGCTGTTTTGCACGGTAAAAGCATAGGTTTTACATCGCAAAACAGCCGCTTTCGCAATGCCAAAGCGCAAATACCATTTTTCAACAAAATTATCTTTACAAAATCGCAATTAATCTTCAACGACAATATTCAGCAACAATAGGGAAACTATTCCCCTAATAAGCTTCTATTTTACCACAAAAACGTTTGGATAAAAAGCCCTAAAAAAGCCTATGTTTGCTCACGCATACATAGGCTTTGCCACTTAACTAAATAACTCAAAAAATTACTTGACTCAATTCTTGTTAGTGCGCCTTCATCACGAGGACATACTAACTTACATTTGTTTGACTATTAACTTACTAATAACTATTTTGTCTGTTTGTAATCAAGACTTATTTATAAGTGTTGCAAAGGTATATATAAAAAAACAAAAAACAAACTATTTACGACGTTTTTTTCTTGGAATTATGGATTTTTATAGCTATAGAAGCACTTTAACATATACTTTTGGCTTTTATTTCCATTAATAACAGGCAACTTTGTTATTATTTTCCTATACCTGCTAACAATGTGTTTATTTTTTCTTAATACCGTTTTGAATGAATTGTTATTACAAAATTGCTGTTACATACAATGTTCATTGGTAAACGGCTTTGTTGCAAAGGGAGGGTTAGCTTGTTTATTTGCTTTCCTGTTCTTTCTTTTTTTCCTCTGCCAAAACAAGGGTTATATCGCTGTAAGTTATTTCGGGAGGGCAGGCATCTTTAATGCTTTTGAAGCCTTCGTTAGGCGAAAAGTTCTTCAGTATGCGTCGAATGGTTGCCACTTTCTGCTCATCTACAAAGTCGGTGGCTTGCAGTTCGCCACTCGCAATATACTTTGCAATATGGTTTACAATGGTTTGCAGCGTAAGACTGCGTTCTTTTGCAATGGCTTTCAAGTCCATTCCGCTTTTATAAAGTCTGTAACTTATGGCGTGTGTAGCTTCTTTGGGCTTCTTTTCAGCCTTTGCCTTGCGCTTTCTGTCGCGTCGTTTTGCACCGTCTTCGTCGCCCATTGATATAAGAATGGTTTCTTGCTTGCACTTCAGATAACGGCTTGTGCTGAAGTCTTCTTCCATCATATCCTCCAACAGCAATAGCTTTGCCTGTCGGGTTTGTTCAAGTTCGGCAATGTTGTTGTCTATGCGCTTCATTGCTTCCTTGTTCTTACTCTCTATGCCTTTGGTTATTTCAATCTGCTCGGAGAATATTTCTGTAAGCTCGTTATAGAAGTATCGCGCGCCGCTCTTTATTCTTTCGAGAAATTCGGGACTATGCAAATCGTCCGTCGGCATACTTCTTACAAGCTGTGTCCATTTCGACGATACGTCGAGAATGCGCTTTTGCAAGTCGTCCAACGTTGTTCGGTGGAGTGCTATCGTTTTGGCGTACTTGTGAAAATGCTCTACCAAAGTTCTGAAAAGGGCGGATTCGAGGGCGGAAATTTCGTTGAAGTTGAACAGTTCCATTATCAACATTCTGTAATATTCCTCTTTCAGCAGTGGCAAATTCCTTATACTCTCTGCTGCACGCATATTCTGCTGGGCAATATAGCAGTCTACCCGTGCATCGTTGATAATGGCATTCTGGTTCAGCGGCGACGCCAAAACCAACCCTTCCAACGAGCGACAACGGCTCAAAGCCACATATACCTGCCCCGAAGCAAAAGCCTGCTGAGCGTCGATAATGGCGTGTTCGAAGGTAAGTCCCTGACTTTTGTGTATGGTAATAGCCCAAGCCAATCGCAGCGGATATTGCGTGAAAGTGCCCAACACCTCGCCTTCAATCTGCTTTGTTTGCTCGTTGAGCGTGTAGCGAGTATTCTCCCACGTCTGTGGCTCTACTTCTATCGCCTCGTCATCGCCAGCACAAGCCACCATTATCTTTTCTTCGTCAATGTAGGTAATGCGTCCAATCTTGCCGTTGTAGTATCTTTCGAAGCGGTCGTTGTGGATAAACATCACCTGCGCACCGCATTTCAGCGTCAGTTCATAGTCGGCAGGATAGCTGTTATCGGGGAATTGCCCCTCCACTTGTGCGCAGAACCTGAACTCTTCCGACTCTATCTGCCTTAATTGCTTGTTGTTCAAATTTTCGGCAATGCGATTGTGAGTCGTCAGATGAATATAGTCGCTGCCTTCTTCGGGCTTGAAATTCAGTTGATAACGCTTGTTCAGCGTCTTGAAGTCCTCGTCTGTTACGTTGCCATCTCTGAAGTGATTTAGAATGTTTATGAACGTTTCGTCTTGCTGTCTGAACACTTTCGTCAGCTCAATCGTAACATATTGTATGCTTTGCAGTGCTTTCGAGTCGAAGAAATACGGTGTGTTGTAGTATCGGTTCAGCAGTTCTTCCTCTTCGGGCTTCACCACGGGGGTAAGCTGTTGCAGGTCGCCAATCATCAGGAGTTGCACTCCGCCAAACGGCTTGTCGTGTTCGCGGAAGCGACGGAGCACCGAGTCGATGGCATCGAGAATGTCGGCACGCACCATACTAATCTCGTCGATAACGAGCAAGTCAAGCGTTCGCATTATCTTTCGTTTCTGTTTGCTGTATTCAAAGCGCGGTTTCACCATACTTTCGGGCACGAAAGGGGAAAGCGGAAGCTGAAAAAACGAGTGAATGGTTACGCCACCGGCATTTATGGCAGCCACTCCCGTAGGGGCTACCACTACCATTCGCTTTGTGCTGTGTTGCTTAATGGCACGCAAAAAGGTTGTTTTTCCTGTACCAGCCTTTCCTGTAAGAAAGATGCTGATGCCTGTGTGTTCTACAAAGTCCCACGCATTTTGCAGTTCTATATTCTTTTCCATCGCTTTGTTCTCGCTATCGTTCAGCAAATTTAATCAAAAAATACGAGGCTCGCAAATTTGTCATTGATAAAAATCAATCCGCTTGACGCACGGCAATAAATGCGCCCATATTACACAATCTTGCCTGAATTGCTTGCCTGAAAACCCAAGAAGCCGTAACTTTGCACTCGTAAACAATAGGTAAGAAGTTAAAATAGTGAGGGCAAGCGGCTCTCAAGAAAGGTAAAAAGATTATGTTCATAATATTGATGATAGTTGCTATCGTAACTGCCAATATAGCACAAGCAGTTCACGTAAGTAAAAAAATAGTTGATTAGTTATTATTAGAGAGTAAATTATTTAGGTTAGTTGATGATTTGAGAAAGTAAAAAGGTGGTGTATCAAACAATGATACACCACCTTTTTCTATTATGTCTGTATGTGTCAGTCTTGCGCTTCCGCCTTTATGCAAGCCTATAAAGCAAATACATCAGCTTCTATTTTCGTCTACTTTAGACACAAGTCTGCTCTATGTTTTATTGGCGGAAAGAAGGTTATAAAAGTGTAAATATTTTTCCACAACGCCACTATTGTGTAACAATCTCATTATCAACACGTTCCAAAACCTATTGTTTCGCATTGTAAAAGAGCCGCTTTTGCACGGTAAAAGCGGCTCTTTTGGCGTGCAAAACCTACGCTTTTGCAATGCCAAATCGAAATTATCATTTTTTCTTCAGAATAATCTTTACAAAACGATGACTATTCTTCTGCATTTCTCTTGAACAACGAAAGGGCAATAAGTCTTGCTGAACTACTCTCAAACGGGACTTCGTTTACAGCAAGAAAACAAAGGGGATAAAAATAAATGCTGAAACTCTCAACGAGCTTCAGCATTTATTTTGTTTAACCTTAATTGTCTTTTGTCTTATGAATAGAGGAAGCCTCACGGTCTCCTTGTTTTCCTTATTACACAATCTGTTAAACTTTTACCTTTAAAAAATAACTAAAAACCTAAATCTATTACTACTAACCTAAACAATCTATTAACCTTTTGACGATGCAAAGGTAGATAGTATTTGGAATACTTGCAAATATTTCAAGGCTCGTTTTTTACAAAACTGCAAATTCTTGATGTATGTCAAACGATAGTATATAAAGCAGTTAGAGCAGTTTTATAGGATTATTTCCTGCTTTTTTCTATTATTTCATTGAAAACTTGTATCTTTGTCAGGTGAAACTAAGGTATGATGAAAGTACTGATTGTAAATACAAGTGAACGGACGGGAGGTGCCGCTGTGGCTGCAAACCGTTTGAAAGATGCGCTGAACAACAACGGAATTGAAGCAAATATGCTTGTTCGCGACAAGTTAAGCGACGACACGACTGTGTTTACAATAAAGAATGGGTGGCGCACACAATGGAATAAGCTGTGGGAACGATGGTGCATATTCTGGCACTTACGCTTCTCCAAGCGCAATCTGTTTGCTATCGACATTGCCAATGCAGGTACCGACATAACGCAGTTGCAGGCATTTAAAGATGCCGACGTTGTTCATTTGGCATGGATAAACCAAGGTATGCTGTCGCTCAAAGGTATTGAAAAGATACTGAAAACAGGCAAACCGCTCGTGTGGACAATGCACGATATATGGCCCGCTACGGCTGTTTGCCACATTACGTTAGACTGTCGGCAGTTTGAAACCCAATGCAAAGACTGCCGTCTGCTGCCCTCAGGCATAAGAAAAAGCCTTGCACAGAGGACGTGGAAGCGCAAGGAAGCGATAGAAGGGCGTTCACATATTATATATATAACGTGCAGCAAGTGGCTGCAAGGCGAAGCAAAGCGGAGCGCATTGATAGGTCAGAACCCGATAGAATGTATTCCGAACCCGATAGATACAAACATTTTCTGCAAGGCAGACAAGACTGAAGCCCGCAGAAAACTGGGTTTGCCAACCGATAAACGCTTGATACTTTTTGCATCTCAACGGGTTACAAACCAGAATAAAGGTATGGGTTACTTGGTTGATGCGTGCCGAAAAATGGTGGAACAGCACCCCGAAACGTTAGCAAACACGGCAGTTGTAGTGCTCGGCGGACACGCTGAAGACCTGCGAGAGAACTTCGACTTGCCGATGTTTCCATTAGGATATGTGAGCGATACGCAGCAGATAGTGGACGTTTACAATGCCATTGACGTGTTTGTATTGCCATCGCTGTCAGACAATCTGCCCAACACCATTATGGAAGCAATGGCTTGTGGCGTGCCGTGTGTGGGCTTTGAGGTGGGCGGTATTCCCGAAATGATAGACCACGAGCGCAATGGCTATGTCGTGAGAATGAAAGACTCGGCTGATTTGGCATACGGAATCAACTGGGTGTTGAACGTTGCCGACTACGGAAAGCTGTCTGCCAATGCTGTAGAAAAGGTGAAACTGTGCTATTCGCAAACGCGTGTAGCTACGCAATATATAGATATTTACAAGAGAGCAGTTGCTTATTCAAAGAACAAATAAATGATAACATTCTCAGTAATCACCATTACCTATAACGCAGCCGATGTGTTGCAGCCTACGTTAGACAGTGTGCTGATGCAGGATTTCCCCACGGTGGAACACATTATCGTGGACGGTGCCTCGACAGACAATACTGTAACGATAGCTGAAGCCTATAAAGAAATGTCGGACAGTGCAGAAAACGAACATATCGTTCGTATATACAGCGAGCCCGACAAAGGACTTTACGACGCTATGAATAAAGGTTTGGTGCGCGCAAAGGGCGATTATGTGGTGTTTCTGAATGCTGGCGACCGCTTTCCGACGGCTGATACACTCGAGAAAGTAGCATTGGCAGCCGAAGTAGGCGACGGCGAAGAACGCCCTGCAGTGGTATATGGCAATACTGATATCATAGACGAAAAGGGCAATTTCCTGTATCATCGCAGGCTGCAACCGCCCGAAAAGCTTACTTGGCGTTCGTTTCGCGACGGTATGTTGGTATGCCATCAAGCCTTTTATGCTCGCTTGGATATTGCACGGAAAACACCTTTCGACACGCACTACCGTTATTCTGCCGACGTGGATTGGTGCATAAAGATAATGCGTGAGGGCGAACGGAAGGGACTGTTGCTTAGAAACGTGCACGCCGTAATAGCCAACTATATGGAAGAAGGGCAAACTACGCTGCACCACCGTACATCGCTTCGCGAGCGTTTTCAGGTAATGTGCAAGCACTATGGCGTATTCCCTACCCTTGCAAAGCACATTTGGTTTGTAGTAAGAAAGCTCATAAAACAGTAAAATCATATAAATATTAACAAATTAAATCCTCAGTAAAATGAAAACAAAGATTGTTTATACCCTGCTGACTTTCCTTTTTATAGGAATTAGCACAAGCATGAGCGCACAGACAAATGCAGTTCTAAACTATCCTGTGCCTGAAAAGAAGCAAGTTTCAAAAGCAAAACAGAACAAGCAGACTACTGATAAAAAGCAGCAAACAGAAACTTATGCAACGGAAAACTACGATGTTTACACAACAGATACTACAACGTACAAGAAGAAAACATCTGAAGAAAAGATAAAAGAAGGGCTCAGCAACATTGGAGACGGTATGGAAGACTTTATGGAACGCGAATCGGAAGCCATTGGAAGAGTTGCGGGCAAAGCCGAAAAGAACGGCAAAAAGTTCCTGAAAAAGCTGAGCGAGGCAGGCAAGAAGTTCGGCAACAATGTCGATAAAACCCTCAACAAGGCGAGCGATGCGCTTTCTGACCGCCAGATAAGCAAGAAGAAACAGTAGCATTTTGTACATTCTTTTGGTGGTATTGGATATTTTCAGTACTTTTGCGCAATAGAAACAACTTTGCTTTTGCATACGTTCGTCATTCTAAAATGTGCTTATGAACTCACAAGGAAACAAGAAACCTACATACACCAAGCCCGTTGCCATCTGTGCAGGGGTGCTTTTCTTTGGTTCGCTGTTGCTGTCAGTCCTAATGGCAACCCGCGATATGGCACCGCCACGCAAGTACGAGGTGGATATGTCGGGTGCGGTGATAGGTATTGATACCACATCGAAAATCCCTGTATTGACGAAAGAAGAGGCGAAGGAAGTAGAAGTAAAGGAAAACAAGAAGGTGGACTACGTTGATTCGGAAGATGGCAACAGTAACATTAACAACATACCTGAACCCGAACCAATCGAAGTGCCAGCGTTACCACCGCCCCCTATAAAAGAGGAAACGGGAAGCAACGGCACGCAACCTTCTGATATGAAAGCCCCCAAGATAGAGCCTATTGAGTAGAATGTATAGCGTTTTTAGCTTGTAAATACTTAAACTCGCTTAAAATAAGCTAAACCTTTTTTACTTTTATAGCTATCTGCAACCAAATGAATATCTTTGCACGGTAAGCAGGCGCAATACGTCTGCGCTTGATGTATTCAAGCAAAGCAAACATAATTGAGTATAAATTAATAAACTATTAGCAATATGAAAAAGAACCTTTTAGTATTAACCTTGTGTGCAGGTGCACTGTTGATGACAGGTTGTGCCAGCAAGAAAGATTTGCAGAATTGCCAATCAGAAAACCAACGCCTATCGAGCGAATACCAAAATGCTAAAGAAACAATTGCAGCAAACAATGCTCGTATAAAGAGTTTGGAAGACCAATTGGCACAGGCAAAAGCAAATGCAGCAGCTTTGCAGGGTAGCCTCGACCAGAGTTTGAACAATGCCAATTCAAACAATATCAATATTTCTAAGTTGGTAGACCAAATCAACGAGAGCAACCAGTACATTCGCCACCTCGTGGAAGTGAAGACCAAGAGCGACTCGCTCAACCTTGTTCTTACGAACAACCTTACACGCAGCCTCAGCAAGGAGGAACTCAAGGAAGTTGATGTTCAGGTGTTGAAGGGCGTTGTTTACATCTCGTTGGCAGACAATATGCTCTACAAGAGCGGTTCTTACGAAGTAAACGACCGTGCAGAACAAACCCTTAGCAAGATTGCAAAGATTATTACCGACTACAGAGACTACGATGTGCTGATTGAAGGTAACACCGACAACGTGCCTGTAAATGCACAGAGCGAAAAGATGAAGAATATTCGCAACAACTGGGACCTCTCTTGTTTGCGTGCTTCATCGGTGGCACAATACTTGCAAACCCGCTTCGGTGTAGACCCAAAACGTCTGACTGCAGGTGGTCGTGGCGAGTTTAACCCACTCGCAACCAACGACACAGAGCTTGGAAAGCAGCGTAACCGCCGCACACAAATTATCATTACTCCTAAGCTCGACCAGTTTATGGACCTTATCGGTAAGGCTCCAGAGTCAGCAGAGAAATAAAAATAAAGTGTTTTAACAACGAAAAAGAATTATCAAACTCCTATGAACTACCGTTCACTAACAGGATATAAACGATGGGTCGCATATCTAACGATTCTTACATTATGTATCTTCATATTGTACTATGTAGGGAAATTAATTGGCAGAGCTGCCTACTTCCTACTGAATTAGATTGATGCGAACATCTAAACATAAGGTCTTCAAATATACAGTTATCTGTATTTGAAGACCTTTTTTATTGCCATTCCGACAGTACAGATACCTCTGTAAAAGGCAACAAGAATGTAAATATTTTTCACAAGCGTAACTATTGCGTAACTATCTATACATAAGCGTG
Source organism: Prevotella intermedia ATCC 25611 = DSM 20706 (assembly GCF_001953955.1). Classification (NCBI taxonomy): domain Bacteria; kingdom Pseudomonadati; phylum Bacteroidota; class Bacteroidia; order Bacteroidales; family Prevotellaceae; genus Prevotella; species Prevotella intermedia. The sequence goes on along the minus strand of NZ_CP019300.1, from coordinate 570,370 downwards.
TTACAAAACCTATTGTTTTGCATTCCAAAAGCGGCGGTTTTGCACGGTAAAAGCGTAGGTTTTGCGTTGCAAAAGAGCCGCTTTCGCAATGCCAAAGCGCAGTTATCACTTTTTAAGAGAATTATCTTTACAAAACCAAAGCTGTTTTTCAGTAATTGTTATAGGCAAGAAAGGGGCAATTATTTCCCTTCAAAAACATTGCCTATCCCGGTATTTCAGAGAACAAGAGCACTGCGCCGATTTCTAAACGAAACGTTATAAACGCTGTCTATGCGTCTATTGGAAGTACCGAGAATAATACGAATTGGGGGAAAAAAAGAAAAAATAAAGCGGAAAGGAGTGGTACCTTGTGTCGCCACTCCGCTTTATCTTATAGAAAAAACCTGCTTTGCAATGGCTAATATCAGCCATTGCTGTTGCGTGGTTTGTAAATTGTACTTAGAGTTTTTCGCCGTAGCAAAGGTCACCAGCATCGCCAAAGCCTGGAACAATGTACTTGTGTTCGTTCAAGCCTTCGTCGATTGCACCGCACCAAATGGTGGTCTTGTCGTCGGGGAAAGTCTTTTTAATGTGGTCGATACCTTCTGGAGAAGCTATCACACAAGCTATATGGACGTGGCGAGGTGTACCTTTAGAGAGTATTGCCTTGTAGCCAAGCTCCATCGAACCACCTGTTGCCAACATTGGGTCGGCAATAATGAGGGTTTTGCCGTCAATATTCGGTGTTGCCAAATATTCTACGTGAATGCCTACTTCGTGGTGTTCCTTGTCCTTGTATTCCCTGTATGCGCTTACGAAAGCATTGCCTGCATGGTCGAAAATGTTGAGAAATCCGTTGTGGAAAGGAAGTCCTGCACGAAAGATAGTAGCAAGTACAATCTTGTCGGTAGGTACGTTTACCTTAGAAATGCCCAGCGGAGTCTGGATTTCCTTCATTTCGTACTGAAGTGTTTTAGAGATTTCGAATGCTTCGAACTCTCCTATTCGCATTACGTTGTTACGGAAAAGGAGACGGTTTGTCTGGTAGTCCTTGTCGCGGATTTCTGCCATGTACTGGTTTACAATGGAGTTCTGTTCCGAGAAGTTAATGATTTCCATTTTTTCTTTTTATAGTATGGTTAAATTGGGGTGATAGTTTTTATGCGCCCAAAATTGTGGCAAAATTAAGAAAATAGTTTATTATTTGCAACGTCTGAATAGCAAATATCTGCCAACAATAATATTTTTTATATTCTTTAACCTTGCAAATGTTTTATTGCTGCATTTTTTATACCTATCATTTTGCATTACATCATAAAATTATTACCTTTGCGGTGTTATTTTAAGGTAAAGTTGTTACAAGATACGGAATTAATTTCAACATTTATATAATATTTACAAATGGCAAAATTTGATAAGAGCGTACTCGCCAATTATGGCATTACAGGCGCAAAAGAAGTGCTGTACAATCCTTCATACGAAGTATTGTTCAATGAAGAAACAAAAGAGAGTCTTGAAGGTTTCGAAGTAGGCCAGGAAACAGAACTTGGTGCTGTTAACGTAATGACAGGTATCTACACTGGTCGTTCTCCTAAAGATAAGTTCATCGTTGATGATGAAAACTCACACGATACAGTATGGTGGACATCTGACGAATACAAGAACGACAACCACAGAGCTACTAAGGAAACTTGGAATGCAGTAAAGGAAATCGCAAAGAATGAACTTTCTAACAAGCGTTTGTTTGTTGTTGATGGTTTCTGCGGTACTCACAAAGATACACGCATGAAGGTGCGCTTCATCATGGAAGTAGCATGGCAGGCACACTTCGTTACAAATATGTTCATTCGCCCACAAAGCGAAGAGGACTTTGAACAAGAGCCAGACTTCATCGTTTACAACGCATCAAAGGCTAAAGTTGAGAACTGGAAGGAACTCGGCTTGAACTCTGAAACAGCTGTTGTGTTCAATGTAACTTCTAAGGAGCAAGTTATCATCAACACATGGTACGGTGGTGAAATGAAGAAGGGTATGTTCTCTATGATGAACTACTTCTTGCCATTGAAGGGTATTGCGTCTATGCACTGCTCTGCAAACACCGATTTGAACGGAGAAAACACTGCAATCTTCTTCGGTCTCTCTGGTACTGGTAAGACAACATTGTCTACCGACCCTAAGCGTAAGCTCATCGGAGACGACGAACACGGTTGGGACGACAACGGTGTGTTCAACTTTGAAGGTGGTTGCTATGCGAAAGTAATCAACCTCGACCCAGAAGCTGAGCCAGATATCTACGGTGCTATCCGCCGCGACGCATTGCTCGAGAACGTTACAGTAGACAAAAACGGTGAGATTGACTTCGCTGATAAGAGCGTAACCGAGAACACTCGTGTTTCTTATCCTATCTACCACATCAAGAATATTCAACGTCCACTTTCTCAAGGTCCAGCTGCAAAGCAGGTAATCTTCTTGAGTGCAGACGCTTTCGGTGTACTTCCTCCAGTGTCAATTCTCGATTCTGAGCAGACAAAGTACTACTTCCTCTCTGGATTTACAGCTAAGTTGGCAGGTACAGAACGTGGTATCACAGAGCCAACTCCTACATTCTCAGCTTGCTTCGGTCAGGCTTTCTTGGAACTTCACCCAACAAAGTATGCTGAAGAATTGGTTAAGAAGATGGAAAAGAGCGGTGCTAAGGCTTACTTGGTGAACACAGGTTGGAACGGTACAGGCAAGCGTATCTCTATCAAGGATACACGCGGTATCATCGACGCAATCTTGAACCACTCTATCGACGCTGCTCCAACAAAGCAGATTCCTTACTTCAACTTCACTGTTCCTACAAAGTTGGAAGGTGTTGATACCAACATTCTCGACCCACGCGACACATACGCTGACGCATCACAGTGGGAAGAAAAGGCTAAAGACCTCGCAGACCGCTTCATCAAGAACTTCAAGAAGTACGAAGGAAACGATGCTGGTAAGAAGCTTGTAGCAGCTGGTCCACAGCTCTAATACATATATAAGGTGTAACTGAAACACTTTATCGAAACCCTTAATCTCACCTCTGCACATAGCAGGGGTGAGATTTTTTGTATGCAAAAAGGGCATATCGAGAGTGTTATACATCTTTCTTCATAGGCACCACAGTTCCTTTCACGTGAGTTCAATATAAGAATTACACCAATATATTATTTATAAGATACTTATAGAAAGAATAGATTATACTTTAATATGCTTATAATCAAAAAGCAGTGAAGTTTCTTTGTCCTCAAATTCTTACATCTAACCCACGCTACTTTATGAACGAAAAGAAAGCAACAAAGATGTAAATATTTTTCAAAAGTATAACTATTACGTAACTCATTATACATCAACGCATTACAAAACCTATTGTTTTGCGTTCCAAAAGCGGCTGTTTTGCAAGGTAAAAGCGTAGGTTTTGCATCGCAAAAGAGCCGCTTTCGCAATGCCAAAACGCAATTGCCACTTTTTAACAGAATTATCTTTACAAAGTTAAACTAAAATACACCCTTGACAGCAGGTGCAAAAGTATAAGCGAAAAGACTGTAAAGGGAAAGAGAAAGGGCAAGTCTTTGAGCCTTGACACATTCTCTTTGGAACAGAAAAAGCCCAAGATTGCAATTGCAATCGTGGGCTTTCGTATGATTGAATCTGTATATTGCACAAGTCTTACGATTGCAAGACTTGCGCAACAAGTTTTATTTTGCAGGTGTCATCACCACTTCTACGTGGTTGCCAGAAGCGAGCAAGCCTTTCAGGAATGCTGCAATCTTCTCTGGAGTCAGGGCTTCAACAGCAGCCTTGTAGTCGCTTTGAATATCTACACCTAATGTGATATACTCGCTGAGAACATTTATCCAGTGGCGATTGCTCTTCGCACTAATGTCAGCTTGCTTGAGCATGAAGTCCTTAACTTTCTGAAGCTTATCCATATCGACCTTTACGCTGTTGTTCTTAATGCCTTCGTTGAGGAGCTTAACAGCGATTTCAGCCTTGTTTGGGTCCATTGGGCACTGTGCCTGAATAATGGCAAAGGTCTTGTCGGCAGTCTGATTCAAGCCACCGCTTGCACCTACTGAGTAAGCAGCACCTTGGTCTTCACGAATGTCCTTCAAGTAAACCATTGACAATACTTGCGCTGCAGCGTCTACGAGTACAGCATTCTCAACAGTGTATTTTGTTGGTTGGTGCCAAACTTCTACGCTCATAGCCTTTGGAGTCTCTGATTTGAAGGTGAAATGGTTCAACACTTTACCTTTAACGAAGCCTGGAACTTCTTTCCAGTTCTCTACCTTACCCTTTGGCAAGCAACCGATATACTTCTCAATAAGTGGACGGAGAGCAGCCTCGTCATAGTTTCCTACAAAGTAATAGGTGAACTGTCCAGGGTTAGCGTAACGCTCTTTCCATATCTGGAGTACGCGGTCGTAATTCACGCCTTTGAGTCTGTTTACCGAAAGAGGAGCATAACGAAGTTCGTGGTTGTAGAGAGTAACTGACACTGAGTCCCCGAAGACACTCTCTGGAGACAAATCTTTGTGCTTCAAAGCCTCTTCGTACTGCTTCATCATTGCGTCGAATGCTTGTTGGTCCTTAGTTACCTTTGTTAATTTGAGGTAAACCAACTGCATCATCGTTTCAATATCCTTCGGTATAGACTGGCCGCTTACATACTGATAGTATGTGCCGAGCGACAAACTTGCGCTTGCTTGCTTTCCGTAGAGAGCCTTGGTGAGTTCTTGTTTAGAGAAGTTTCCAAGTCCGCTGTTGTTCATAACAGAGTTGAACAGCTTAAGATTATCGAAGTCAGCCTTGCCGTATAAGCCGCTACCGCCTTTTGCTGCAGCGTAGAAACGTACATCGTTAGCTTGGAAATCAGTCTTCTTGAGGATAACACGAGCACCGTTGCTCAATGTCAGCTCTTTGTAACCGAGCTTCTTGTTCTCTGTTTCCTTAACGATTTTTCCAGCCTTTGGCAGTTTTGTTTCGTCCAACAGAGGTTCGCTCTTTACGTTATCAACGTATGGTTCTATCTTTTCTGCACGTACTTCCTTGATAGCTTGTGCCATCTTCTCTTCGGTTGGGTCTACCTTTCCAGCCTTGTCTTGTGCGAAGATGTAGACAACAAGGTTCTTGTCCTTGTCGGAAATAAGCTCCTTAGCATACTCGTTTACAACCTGATAGTTGAGTGCAGGCATTTCGATGAGCTGCTTCATAATCTTGTACTCGTCTTCCTTGCTTGGGATAGGCTCGTTCTTCAAGAAGTGGTCGCGCAATTCGTCGCCATATTGGCTGCTGGTTGTCTTATCACGATTGGTGTATTCAGACTCGATTTGTGAAAGGAATTCTTGCTTTGTACGTTCAAATTCGGTAGGTGTGAAACCATACAGGCGTACTCGTTGTGCCTCACGATAGAGAGCTTTGAGTGTTTCTATGTCCTTGCCTTCCTTGGCACTACCGTTCAATGTGAACGCATCTTTGGTGCTTGAGAGCATAAATCTGCCGTCGTAACCACCTGCACTGGTGAATGGGCAGTCTGCTTTCTGCTTCATTTCGCTGAAACGCTGGTTCAACATCGTAGCTATCATTGTCTTCATATAGCTGTCGATGTAATATGCCTGACTTGTTTTCATTTCGTCAGGGAACACATCGTGCTTCATGAAAATGCCGATAGTAGAGTTCTGCATTTCCTTATCCTTATCGAAAACATAGATAGCCTGCTCGTTGTCTTCCACTGGAAGCTTTGTTACTTGTGCAGCATTGGCTGGCACGGTAGCATTTGCCCATAGCTTCTTAATCTGTGCTTCGGTGCGGTCTACGTCTACATCGCCCACAACAATGATACATTGGTTGTCTGGACGATACCATTTGTGATAGTAATCGCGGAGGGCTTGGTACTTGAAATTGTCTACCACGCTCATCAAACCGATAGGCAAACGAAGTCCGTACTTGTTGTTAGGATAGAGCTTTGGCAGCGAACGGTCGTAGATACGCATCATTGCGTTCTGGCTCAATTGCCATTCTTGGTGGATAACACCACGCTCCTTGTCTATTTCCTTATCGTCGAGTGTAAGACCGTTAGACCAGTCTTTCAAAACCAATAAGCAAGAATCGAGTGCTGTCTGACGCTTTGTCGGTACGTTGCTGATGCGGTAAACAGTTTCTTCGATAGAGGTGTAAGCGTTCAAATCGCTACCAAACTGCACACCGAGCGAGCGTGTGAACTCCAACAAGGTAGAGTCTGGGAAGTGCTCAGAACCATTGAACGCCATGTGTTCAAGGAAGTGAGCCAAACCACGTTGTGGTTCTTCTTCTTGAATAGAACCAACACGCTGCGCAATGTAGAAGTTGGCTACATTCTCAGGCCAGTTGTTGCGCAAGATGTAATAAGTCAGACCATTGCTGAGCTTACCCTGCCTTACATTCTTGTTTACTGGAATTGAGCCAAACTGTTGTGCGTTTGCTATTCCTGCAATAAAGAACAAGGCAACAAAAAGGAAATGTTTCAGTTTCATTTTTATAAGTTAGATTAAAAATTATTGTTCACTAATCGTACAAAGGTAATTATTTTTCGGTAATTATTCATCTTTTTTCTTATAATTCTGTTTGTACTCTGTTAAATATAAAAAAGGCTCTCTTAATTTAGTACTTTCTTCGTGTTTTTCAGCCGTTTATTGGCGAATAATTCCTCTTTTGTAGTCTACAAGAAATATACTGAAATGGCTTTTGTTTTGTAAAGATAATTTCATTGAAAAACGGTAATTTCGATTTGGCATTGCGAAAGCGGCTGTTTTGCAACGCAAAACCTACGCTTTTACCGTGCAAAACAGCCGCTTTTGGAACGCAAAACAATAGGTTTTGCAACACATTGATAACAAGGAAGTTAGACAAAAGATATCCTTGTGAAAAATATTTACACTGTTATTGTCTGATTTCGCTTTATATAATAATGTATACAGAAGCAATGGTGTAGGTGCAAAGAGGCTTGCCTATTGGAAAAATGAAACGATATTCCTCCACAAACTAAAAACTGCAAGAAAGGCAAAATAAATGATATATATTAATTTTTCAAACAATACACATATCAAAATGCTACAATTATTTTGCAAATTGCAAACAAATATTTATTTTTGCATTACACAAAAGCTGAAAAAAGTAAAAAGAAGTATGGGTAACTTAAGATTTGAAGTTGTAAAAGAGGCTTTTAGAAAACGCCCCGTAGAGTTAGAATTGCTGAACGAACGCCCTTCCGAACTATTTGGTAAGTACGTTTTCAACCGCGACAAAATGTACAAATACCTTCCTGTGGACATCTTCAACAAGATGATGAACGTAATGGAAAACGGCAAACGCCTCGACCGTTCGATTGCCGATGGTGTGGCAAACGGTATGAAAAAGTGGGCAAAAGAGAATGGCGTTACACACTATACGCACTGGTTTCAGCCCCTGACAGAAGGCACAGCGGAAAAGCACGATTCCTTCATAGAGTCGAACGGGAAAGGGGGAATGCTCGAGGACTTCTCTGGAAAACTGCTCGTACAACAAGAGCCAGACGCAAGTTCGTTTCCATCGGGTGGCATTCGCAACACCTTCGAGGCACGCGGCTACTCGGCGTGGGACCCCACAAGTCCGGTCTTCATCATAGACGACACACTTTGTATTCCTACTATCTTCATTTCTTACACGGGCGAAGCACTCGACTACAAGGCACCGCTGCTGCGTTCGTTGCTTGCCGTAAACAGTGCGGCAAAAGATGTTTGCCAATATTTCTACCCCGATGTAAAGAAAGTACACACCAATTTGGGCTGGGAACAGGAGTACTTCCTTGTAGACGAGGACTTATATTTTGCACGTCCCGACCTGATGCTTACGGGCAGAACGCTGATGGGGCACGACTCTGCAAAGAACCAACAAATGGACGACCACTACTTCGGCACTATCCCCGAACGTGTGCAAGCCTTTATGAAAGACTTGGAAATCCGTGCCTTAGAGTTGGGCATACCTGTAAAAACCCGCCACAACGAGGTTGCTCCGGGACAATTCGAGCTTGCTCCAATCTTCGAGGAATGCAACTTAGCAGTAGACCACAACATGCTGCTGATGGCACTGATGAAGAAGGTTGCACACCGACACAGCTTCCGTGTGCTGCTACACGAAAAACCTTTCGCAGGCATCAACGGTTCAGGAAAGCACAACAACTGGAGCTTGGCTACCGATACAGGTGTGCTGCTGCACAAAAGTGGTAAGAACACAAACGACAATTTGCGCTTCGTAGTCTTTGTTGTAGAAACATTAATGGGTGTTTACAAACACAACGGACTGCTGAAAGCATCGGTTATGAGTGCAACCAACGACCACCGCTTGGGGGCAAACGAGGCACCACCTGCCATTATTTCGTCGTTCCTTGGCAAACAACTGACCGACTTGTTTGAACATATAGAAAAAGCCGACAAGAAAGACTTGTTCACCGTGAAGGGGAAACAAGGCGTGCAACTCGACATTCCGGAAATTCCTGAGCTGTTCATCGACAACACCGACCGCAACCGCACGTCGCCATTTGCCTTTACTGGCAATCGCTTTGAACTGCGCGCAGTTGGGTCGGAAGCCAACTGCGCCTCTTCGCTCATCGTACTGAATACGGCTGTGGCAGAAGCTCTGACAAGTTTCAAGCAACGTGTTGATGCACTGATTGAACAAGGCGAAGACCAGACGAGTGCGATTATAGAAGTTGTTCGCAACGATATTAAAACCTGTAAGCCTATCCACTTCGACGGAAATGGTTACAGCGACGAGTGGAAAGCTGAAGCAGCGCAGAGAGGATTGGACTGCGAGGCAAGTTGTCCTGTATGTTTCGACACCTATTTGCGCGATGATTCCGTGCAAATGTTCGAATCCATGAACGTAATGAGGCGCAACGAACTTGAAGCTCGCAACGAGGTGAAGTGGGAAACTTACACGAAAAAGATTCAGATAGAAGCACGTGTAATCGGCGATTTGGCTATGAACCACATCATTCCTGTTGTAACCCATTACCAAAGTAGGTTGGCAAAGAACGTCAGTTCGATGATAAACATCTTCGGCAGAGAAGAAGGCGAGCGACTTACGGCACGCAATGTAAAGATTCTAAAGGAAATAGCGGAGCGTATGCAAGCCATAGAAACAGGCGTAGACGAACTTGTCGAGGCAAGGAAAATTGCCAACAGAATAGAAAACCAACGCGAAAAAGCCATTGCCTACCACGACAACATTACCACGAAGATGGAAGAGATACGCCACGAAATAGACAAGCTCGAACTGATTGTGAGCGACGAAATGTGGACGTTGCCGAAATATCGTGAACTCCTATTCATTCGTTAAAACGGGCATAAACTGCAACTTGGCAGCAGTTCGGTAAGGGAATCGTTCTCTTGTTACTGCTGAAGGCAGATGCAGGAAGTTGTCTTTGATGTTGTGAAGGTAATTCCAATGAAAAGCGGCAACTGCGCTTTGAGCTTGGAAACACAAAATAAAAAACCAGTATTCATTGCCTTTTCCTCGATGAAATGGACAATAAATACTGGTTTACTGTTTTATTATAATCTATTACTTTTCTAAATTTTACCGCTCCTCGTAAATCACTTTGTTCGCACCGCTTGTTATCTTGAGTGCTTCTGGGTGGTCTTTTACAAAGCTTTCAATATGGCGAACGCGCTTCTCTTCAAATATTTCGTCCACAGCGATAAGGATTCCTGTTTCCTCTACATCGCCAAAGCCATTGTTAATCCCCGTTCCAAAAAGTTTCATAGTTGGCGAAAGGTTCATATAAGCATTCACCAAAGGAGGGATATTGAACCCTAACTTGCGTATTTCCCTATTTAAAATACGATAGTTTTCTTTAAAGGAAGCAGCATTGAATAACGACTCAAATTCGGAGAAAGGAGTGTCGATTTTGAGCGGTTTTATCGGTATAATGAGGTTTTCCTTGTCGTCGAAGAACTTCTTGAGGAAGTAAAGAATCATATCGCGACCACGACGGATATACGACGGATACATCGTCATTTTACCGAAGAAGTATTTGCAATGAGGATTCAGTACCGTGAGCGCGCCTAAACCGTCCCAAAGATTATCGAGTGCAAAGATACTTTTAGAATTTTCACGAACGTTCTGGTACCCCAAAGAAACGAAAGAGCGACCCAATTCAACCGTATAGGGAGCGTATTCTTTCAAGAACTTGTCGGAAAAATGGAACATGTGGCTGGTAGGAAGTATAGGTTGGCCATCGCTGCCAAACTTCCACTCTTTTCCAAACACATAACGATAACCACCTATAATCTCTTCGTTGTCAGGATTCCATACGATAAGTTGCTTGCAACCATTGGGCATCAGGTCAAATTCGTCAATATCCTTTGCCTTTCCCGTACCGCCACCGGCACTGCGGAAAGCCTCTTCGCGCAATCGTCCAACTTCGTCCATAAGATGCGGAGCTTCGCTTGCCGAGAATACATAGATGTCGTTATGACTCTTATTCGTACCTCTCAGCAATCTGCCTGGAGTAAGTTCGCTTTTCAAAAGTTCCTTACCGACTGGTTGGATAATCTCTTCTTCCTTCATATTATTGCTTTTTATCGCATCTCTTTATTTCGCATTACTTCATAACAAGTAAAACTTTCCTAAAGTTCATATACCTTATCTTGGACAAATTGTGCCCATTCCATCGGTGTTTTGCTGTCATCGAAAGTCTGCCACGGAATAGGTTTTCCGAAACTGACACGAAATGTTTTGCCAACATTCCTATACATTTCATCGACCAAAAAGAACATTGCAAGATTTACTTTCTTCACGTATTTATCGCTGAAATGGGCAATTTTATAAAACCATTCCGAATTGCGTCCACTGAAATGGATTGGCACAACATCGCGTTGATACTCTACACTCTTCGTTATGAAAGTCTTCTTCCAAGGCAAATCACGAATCACACCATTCTGCTTTCTGCTGTTCAATCCTGCTGGAAACATCACAATATGGTTGTCGCTGCTAAATCCAGCCTCCACCATGCGAGGGAAATCGCGGCTCTGCTTGCCGGTTTTGTTTATTCCGATACTCACAGGCTCCAAACCAGGCAGGTTCAACAGCAAGTCGTTCAAAAGGTAACGAAACTTTCCATCGTAATGTTTGCCAATGATAGAACCTAATGCAACACCGTCTTGTCCGCCAAGTGGGTGATTAGAAACAAATGTATAGAGTTTGCCGTCGTTCTTGTCGGGCAAGTTTTCCAAGCCCTCTATCTCAAGCGTCATACGCAGGTAATGCACACATTCGGTAAGCCATTCCGTTCCTGTCTTGTCTCGATTTTCCCACAGGAACTGATTAACCTCGTCTTCGTGAATAATGTTTCTAAACCAATTAATCACGAAACGAGGAACAAACCTTGCCTTCGAGCCCATTTTACTGTACAGTATCTTTTGGATATCGATGGTCCTCTCCATGTTACTTGCTATATGCTTTCTAATTTTTCCAAGTTCTCAAATAGAGTGCAAATATAGCTAAACCTTTTGAGATATTCGACTTTTTTATAAAAAAAATACTCAATAGCCATTGATTTGCACACCAAAACCAACGCCAAAGTTGCACGTAAAACTACTTGAAAGTACACACAAGCTTCATTTAAGACGTAATGAAAAATACTTACAATAAGTCTTTTACGCACTTCTTCTACACCTTTACTTTGCGTTAAATATATTAAAAATACAAGAATAACGCAAACTTTGTGGAGGAAAGAGGTGAAATGTGGGGAATTTTACTTAACTTTGAACCGAAATTTCAATTATATAAGAAGTACACATGCGATTTTTAGGTAGCATAGAAGCCAAGACTGACGTGAAAGGAAGAGCCTTTTTGCCAGCAACATTCCGCAAGATATTAAGCACATCTGGCGAAGAGTCGCTGATTATGAAGAAAGATGTTTTCCAGCCTTGCTTGGTAATCTACCCCCAATCGGTGTGGAACAAGATGCTCGATAATCTTCGCAGCTACCTCAATCGTTGGAACAAACGCGACCAGATGGTTTATCGCCAATTCGTCTCAGACGTTGAAACCATCGTACTTGATGGTAACGGACGCTTCTTAATACCGAAACGATACTTGAGAATGGCAAACATCGATCAGCAAATAAAATTCATTGGTATGGACGATTGCATTGAGATTTGGAACAACGAGAACGAGAACGCATTCCTTGACCCAGACGACTTTAGTGAAACATTGGAGACTATTATGGGAAATTCAGGAGAAACAAAAGCACTCGCCACAGATACAACCCGATAAAGAAAATATGGTTAAGACCGCTGAAACATATCATGTTCCGGTATTGCTTCGCGAGAGTGTTGATGGTTTGAACATTCACCCTGACGGAATTTATGTAGACGTTACCTTTGGTGGTGGTGGACATAGCAGGGAGATTCTCTCACGTCTTAGCAAGAAAGGACACCTATACAGCTTCGACCAAGATGCCGATGCAGAACAGAATATATGCGAAATCGGCGGCAATGGAGAGAAGCCTGAGAACTTTACGTTTGTACGTTCCAACTTCAGATATTTGTCAAACTGGTTGCGTTATTATGGCGTAGAGCAGATAGACGGACTGTTGGGCGACTTGGGAGTAAGCAGTCATCACTTCGACGACGAGCAAAGAGGATTTTCATTCCGCTTCGATGCTCCACTCGATATGCGTATGAACAAACGGGCAGGCAAAACTGCTGCCGATATTTTGCGAGAATACGACGAGGAAAAGCTTGCAAATATGTTCTATCTTTATGGAGAACTGAAGAACTCGCGCAAGATTGCTGCCGCCATTGTGAATAGCAGAAGTACAACACCCATACTTACAACGAAGGACTTTCAGGCTGTTGTGGAACCGCTTTTCAAACGAGAACGGGAGAAAAAGGAAATGGCAAAGCTGTTTCAAGCACTCCGCATAGAGGTGAACCAAGAGATGGCTGCACTGAAAGAGATGCTCAACAGTGCTTCAGAAGTGCTGAAACCAGGAGGCAGGCTCTCCATTATTACTTACCATTCATTGGAAGACCGCATCGTGAAAAATATGATGAAATCGGGCAATATTGAAGGTAAGGTGGAGCAAGACTTCTTCGGGCGCATCAATTCACCATTCAAATTGATAAACAACAAGGTGATAGTGCCTGACGAGAACGAACAAGAAAGCAACCCAAGAAGTCGCAGTGCAAAACTTAGAATAGCCGAAAAGAAATAAATGGACGATAAGCTAACAGAAAACGAAGAAGTACAGGAAGTGGTAGCAAAGCCCATTTTCACTGTAAGAGAACGAAAAAAAGAGGAAACTGCAGAGGCAACAACATTGTCTGAGCAGTCTACTGATTCTGTGGCTATGGACGGAACTGAGGTTGAGTTAGAGGTAGAAAAGCCTCAACTTACAAAGAACATGGAAAGTTCTAAACTCCAAAAAGAAGGCGAGAAAGAAGAAAAAAACGACAAGCAGAAAACCGAAGAGACAAAGGCTGCAAAGATAATAGAAGAAGAAAAAGCACTGAAAAATGCAATTGAGGAGCAAGCAAGAGAAGACGAACAGCCATTATCGAGCAACTTCACACTGAAGAAAATACTCGGTGGCGACATATTCTCGGCACATTTCTTAAGAAACAACATTGGACTCATTGTGCTCATCGTGGTTTTCGTTATTATATATATATCAAACCGTTACAGCGTTCAGAAAGACTTGATAGAGATTGACAAACTCGAAACAGAACTGTCCGATGCGAAGTACAGAGCCTTGTCAAGCAGCAGCCAACTTACAGAACGCTCACGAGAAAGTCACGTGCTGGAAATTCTGAAAACCAACAAAGACAGCATACTGAAGATTTCCTCGCGACCTCCATTCATCATTAACGTTCCTTCAAAATAAAGATTATGAGTAAGTTCAATAATAAAAATATTATGCCGCGCTATTCGCTCATAGCATTTATTATGAGCCTCATAGCTATTGCTGTTGTTGCCAAATCAGCCTATATAATGATTGTGCAGAAGGATTATTGGTTGGAAGTGGCAGCAAAACAGAAGAAGGATAATGTTCCTATCTTACCTACACGTGGCAATATTCTTAGCTCCAACGGAGAACTTATGGCAAGTTCGTTGCCTGAGTTCAAAGTTTTTATGGACTTCAAGACACTCAAGGAATCAGGAAAAGATACTGCTTTTGTCGATAGCATAGATTATATTTGCAAGGGACTGAACGAACTTTTCCCCGAAAAAACAGCAGGAGAATTTAAACAATACCTATTAAGTGGCTTGAAAGAAGAACGACGCCACTTCCCTATTTGGAAGTTCCGTATCGACTACAATACATATAAAGAGGTGAAGAAACTCCCTGTTTTTAAATACGCAAAGTTCCAAAGTGGCTTCCACGAAGAAGAATTCAATGCACGTCGCCGTCCTTTCGGTTCGCTTGCACAACGTACCGTGGGCGATCTTTATGGTGCAAAAGATGTGGCTCGATGCGGGTTGGAAATGTCGTTCGATAGCATCTTGCGAGGCACAAACGGCATTGAGAACCGCCGAAAAATCAGAAACAAATACCTCAGTATCACCGAAATCCCTCCTGTTGATGGTTCTGACATCGTTACAACCATCGATGTCAGCATACAAGACTTAGCCGAAAGAGCCTTGCTTGAGGAATTGCAGGAGATAAATGGCAACGTTGGCGTAGCCATTGTTATGGAAGTTGCAACAGGAGACATTAAGGCTATCGTGAATCTTGATAAGTGTGAAGACGGTCAATACCGAGAAATAAAGAACCACGCAGTAAGCGACTTGCTTGAACCAGGCTCAGTTTTCAAAACCGCTTCTATGATGGTCGCACTCGACGACAACGTTGTAGACACGATGTACACCGTGGCAACAGGTGGCGGTGTGTGGAATATGTACGGCCGTGATATGAAGGACCACAACTGGCGGCGCGGCGGTTACGGCAATCTGACATTACCTTGGTGTCTTAAATACAGTTCTAATATTGGCATCAGTCGAATTATAGACAACTTCTATCATAGAAATCCAGAGAAGTTCGTGCAAGGAATTTACGATTTAGGCTTAGCCGACGATCTTCAAATTCCTATCACAGGATATTCTCCAGCAAAGATTCGAATGCCTAAAAAGACCAAGCGAGGTCAATATACCAACTGGAGCAATACGGCTTTGGCGTGGATGAGTATTGGCTACGAAACGCAAGTGCCTCCCATTTCAACACTGACATTCTACAATGCGATAGCAAATGGTGGTAAAATGATGCGTCCACGCTTTGTCAAGAAGGTTGTGAAAGACGGAACAATATTAGCCGAATACCCTCCCATCGTACAACGCGAACAAATTGCAAAGGAATCTACCATAATACAAATGCAACGTATTCTCAGCGAGGTTGTATCGGAAGGATTGGGTAAAAAAGCTGGTTCCGACAAGTTTTCAGTAGCTGGAAAGACAGGCACAGCGCAGATGTCGAAAGGTGCTGCGGGCTATAAATCAGGCGTTACCGACTATTTATTAAGCTTTGCAGGCTTTTTCCCAGCCGATGCACCGCGGTATAGCTGCATTGTCTGCATACAAAAGTCTGGGTTGCCAGCATCGGGTGGCGGTATGAGTGGTGTTGTTTTCCACAACATTGCAGAAGGTATTATGGCACAAAACCTAAAGCTCAGCGTTGTCGATGCTAAAGATTCAACCGCTTCGCCTATTCCAATGGCAAAGAGTGGCAACCTTTTAGCAACCGACTATGTACTCTCTGCTCTCGGTTTCAACGTTAAGAATGGTTGGAATGGCGCAAATCCATTTGGCAATCACATTTGGGGAGCAGTAGAAACAAGCAACAATACCATAACGTTTTCAGAGAAAAAGAATATCAACAAGCAACTTGTACCCGATGTACACAATATGGGAGCACGCGATGCCATTTATCTATTAGAGAGCTGTGGCATAAAGGTTGTTATGTCTGGACGTGGCAGAGTGGTAGAACAATCGCTTGCACCAGGCGACAAGATTAAGCGAGGAATGGTTTGCAAACTTCGCTTTGCCTAAACCTCACAGCAAGATAACTCCAACAAGAACGAATAAAAGAGAGAAGCAAGATATGAAATTAAACGATTTGCTTAAAAACATCAAGCCGCTAAATATAGTTGGCAATACGGACAAAGACATCAAAGGCATCAATATCGATAGCCGTAAAATAGAACAAGGACATTTGTTTGTTGCTATGAAAGGTACGCAGACCGATGGCCATAAGTTCATAAAAAAGGCGATAGAATTAGGTGCTTCGGCGGTTTTGTTGGAAGATATGTCAGCTGAAACTACAGAGAAAGACGTTACTTACATACAAGTCAAGTCTACCGAAGATGCTGTCGGCAAAGTCGCAACAACCTTCTATGGCGACCCATCGCACCAGTTAAAGCTTGTTGGCGTAACAGGAACGAATGGCAAGACAACCGTTGCCACCTTATTATATAATATGTTCCGCAAATTCGGACACAAAGTTGGCTTGCTTTCTACCGTCTGCAACTACATCGACGATAAGGAAGTGCCAGCCAGCCATACCACTCCCGACCCAATAGAGCTGAACGCACTGCTCGCAAGAATGGTAGCCGAAGGCTGTGAATATGCCTTTATGGAATGTTCGAGCCACGCCATTCACCAGCGTCGCATTGGCGGATTGAAATTTGCAGGAGGCTTGTTCACCAACCTCACACGCGACCACTTGGACTATCACAAGACGTTTGAGAACTACCGCGATGCAAAAAAAATGTTCTTCGACGATTTAAGCAAGGACGCTTTTGCTATTATCAATGCCGACGATAAAAACGGTATGGTAATGGTTCAAAACTGCAAGGCAAAGATAAAAACCTACTCTACCAAACGTATGGCAGACTTCCGTGCGCGCATTTTAGAGTGCCATTTCGAAGGAATGTACCTTGAAGTAGACGGCAAGGAAGTAGGTGTACAGTTCATTGGCAAATTCAATGTAAGCAATTTGCTGGCTGTTTACGGTACAGCTATTATGCTGGGCAAGAAGGCTGAAGACATTTTAGTGGCACTCAGCACACTGAAGAATGTAAACGGACGCTTGGAACCCATCGCTTCACCCGAAGGATACACAGCCATTGTAGACTATGCACACACACCAGACGCACTCGAAAACGTGCTGATGGCTATACACGAAGTGCTCGATGGAAAGGGCGGAAACGTGTTTACGGTATGTGGTGCAGGTGGCAACCGCGACAAAGGCAAGCGTCCATTAATGGCTCTCGAAGCCGTAAAGCGCAGCGACAAGGTTATCCTAACCAGCGATAACCCCCGTAACGAAGACCCACAAGCCATTATCGACGATATGTTGGCAGGACTCGACACCACTCAGAAGAAGAAGGTGCTATCCATAACCGACCGCAAAGAAGCTATCCGCACAGCTTGTATGATGGCACAAAAGGGCGATGTTATCCTGATTGCAGGCAAGGGACACGAAACTTATCAAGAAATAAATGGCGTAAAACACCACTTCGACGACCACGAAGTGGTACGTGAAATTTTTGGTTTAAAGTAAAGAAACCGTAAGCAGTAACGAATAAAAAGCCTAACTTTAAATAAAGACATTATGTTATACTACATCTTCCGTTGGCTCGACCAATTCGGCATCAGTGGCTCCCACGTATGGGGCTACATCAGTTTCCGAGCCATTATGGCAATGATTCTTGCATTGGTAATTTCAGCTTGGTTCGGCGAAAAGTTTATAAAATATCTCAAGAGAAAGCAAATTACAGAGGTGCAACGCGATGCGAGCATCGACCCGTTCGGTGTTAAAAAGATAGGTGTACCGTCGATGGGCGGCATCATCATCATTGTTGCATTGCTCATTCCTGTATTGCTGTTGGGTCGTTTGCGCAACATCTATCTCATCTTAATGGTCATTACCACCATTTGGCTCGGATTTCTCGGTGGAATGGACGATTTTATTAAGATTTTCAAGCACAACAAAGACGGATTGAAAGGCAAGTACAAGATAGTCGGACAGTTCACTATCGGTCTTATTGTGGGCTTGGTTCTATGGGCGTCGCCCGATGTCAAGTCGAACATCAACTTGGAAATGCGTAGCAATAATGGGCAGGAAATAATTGTGAAACACGGCGAAGAAGCCGAGAAGACCCTCAAGACCACCATTCCATTCATAAAAAACCACAACCTCGACTACTCTGAAATTATGTCGTTCTGTGGCAAATACAAGACGGCAGCAGGCTGGATATTGTTCGTTATTATGACCATTATCGTGGTAACAGCCGTTTCAAACGGTGCGAACTTAAACGATGGAATGGACGGAATGTGTGCAGGAAACTCCGCCATCATAGGTGTGGCGTTAGGCATCTTGGCTTATGTAAGCAGCCATATTGAATATGCCGCCTACTTGAACATAATGTATATTCCGGGCTCGGAAGAGTTGGTGGTGTTCTTCATGGCTTTCATCGGTGCGCTGATAGGTTTCCTTTGGTACAACGCCTACCCTGCACAAGTGTTTATGGGCGACACGGGCAGCCTCACCATTGGCGGTATCATCGCCGTAGGTGCTATCATTATCCATAAAGAATTGCTGCTGCCTATCTTGTGTGGCATCTTCTTCGTGGAAAGTTTAAGTGTTATTTTGCAAGTCTACTACTACAAGTTGGGCAAGCGTAGAGGCATAAAGCAACGTATTTTCAAGCGTGCGCCTATCCACGATAGTTTCCGAACAGAAGACTGCCGATTGGAACCAGACTGCAAATATCTCATCAAAACGCCCCACACACCAGTGCACGAAAGCAAGATTACCCTTCGTTTCTGGATTGTAACCATTATCTTGGTGGCACTGACCATCATTACTTTGAAGATTAGATAAAACGAGAAAGATACACCAGAACAAAACAACCGCAAGGACAACAGCCTTGCAAAACGACGATAAAAGACAAGTAAATATGAAGAGAATTGTAGTGTTAGGAGCAGGCGAAAGCGGTGCAGGAGCTGCCGTATTGGCAAAGGCGAAAGGCTTCGACGTGTTTGTTTCGGATATGTCTGCTATCAAAGATAAATATAAAAAGCTACTCAACGACCACAACATAGAGTGGGAAGAGGGGCAACACACGGAGGAAAAGATTCTGAATGCCGACGAAATCATAAAAAGTCCTGGCATTCCGAAGGAAGCTCCGATAGTGAAAAAGCTTATCGAACAGGGCACGCACATCATCAGCGAAATAGAATTTGCAGGCCGATACACTAATTCCAAAATGGTTTGTATTACAGGTAGCAACGGCAAAACCACAACTACAAGCCTCATCTACCATATATTCAAAGATGCTGGATACGACGTTGGACTGGCAGGAAACATCGGCAAGAGCCTCGCCTTGCAGATTGCTGAAGAGCCACACGACTACTACGTGATTGAACTTAGCAGTTTCCAGCTCGACGATATGTACGATTTCCGTGCAAACATCGCTATCTTGCTGAACATCACCCCCGACCATTTGGACCGCTACGACAATCAGTTCGAGAAGTATGCCGACTCTAAAATGCGCATCATTCAGAACCAAACACACGAAGACTGCTTTATTTACTGGAACGACGACCCTGTCATCAAGAAAGAGTTGGAGAAGTTCGACGTAAAGGCGGTGCAATATCCATTCTCCGAACTCAAAGAGAAGGGCAGCATCGGCTACATAGAGGAAGGACAGTACACCCTCGAACAGCCTACCCCATTCAATATGGAACAGGAAGACTTGTCGCTTACGGGCAAGCACAACATATACAACTCGTTGGCAGCAGGATTAGCATCGAACATCAGCGGCATCAAGAAAGAAAGCATTCGCAAAAGCCTGAGCGATTTCCCTGGTGTGGAACATCGCTTGGAAAAGGTATGCAAGGTGGCTGGTGTTCAATACATCAACGACTCGAAAGCTACGAACGTAGACGCTTGCTGGTATGCTTTGGAAAGTATGCGTACACCTACCATTCTCATTATTGGCGGCAAAGACAAGGGCAACGACTACAACGCCATTAAAGACCTTGTGAAAAAGAAGTGTGTAGGCTTGGTTTATCTCGGTGCAGACAACCAGAAATTGCACGAAAACTTCGATGAATTGGGCATTCCTGTACGCGACACCCACTCTATGAAGGAGTGCATTGAGGCGTGCTACGCTATGGCAAAGCCTGGCGACACCGTACTGCTAAGTCCGTGCTGCGCAAGTTTCGACTTGTTCAAGAATATGGAAGACCGTGGCGAGCAGTTCAAGACACTTGCACGCGCACTGTAAAAACAACATATAAGACAACACGTTAATACTTCATTTTAAAACTTCAAAACGACAGAAAATGAGCCTAAAGTCCCTTAACAACATATTCAAAGGCGACAAAGTAATATGGATGGTATTCTTCCTTCTTTGTATGATTAGCATTGTAGAAGTATATTCGGCATCGAGTACACTTTCGTACAAGGGAGGAAACTATTGGGCACCGCTGCTGAAGCACGGTGGAATGCTGTTCATTGGGTTCATCGTTATGATTGTCGTAATGAACATAAAGTGTCGGTATTTCAAGATAGCGACACTCCCCGCTCTCGTCCTTTCGGTGCTGATGCTGATAGGCGTGCTGCTTACAGGTGGCGTTACGAACGGCGCAAGTAGGTGGATTGAGGTTATGGGCATTCAGTTCCAACCTTCCGAATTGGGCAAAGGCGCACTGGTACTGGCAGTTGCACAGATACTCAGTGCCATGCAAACCGAAACTGGAGCCGCCAAAAAGGCTTTCAAATACATACTGTTTCTATCGGCAGCCATCATCATTCCCATTAGTTTCGAGAACCTTTCCACGGCACTGCTGGCAAGTTTAACCGTGCTGCTTATGATGTTTGTGGGGCGTGTGCCTTTAAAACAAATAGGAAAACTCTTAGGTGTCGGGGCACTGACGGTGGTTTTTGCACTTGCATTGGTAATGGCTGTAGGAACCGACGAAGAGAAAAACGCACCTAAACAGACCCTTACCGAGCAGACAACACTCGTGGAAGAAGAAACCGAAGAGAACTTCATAGGAAAGCTTTTCCACCGTGCCGACACGTGGAAAGCACGTATCAACAGATTTTTAAACAACGAATACGTAGCACCAAAAGACTACGACCTCGATAAGGACGGACAGATAGGACACGCCAACATCGCCATTGCGTCGTCGAACATTTTGGGCAAAGGGCCTGGCAACTCTAACGAACGAGACTTCCTTTCGCAAGCATTCTCCGACTTTATCTATGCCATCATTATCGAAGAAATGGGCATCATAGGAGCATTTTTCGTAGCTTTCCTCTACATTGTGATACTGATGAGGTCGGGACAGATAGCTGGCAGGTGCGAAAACTCGTTCCCCGCATTCCTTGCAATGGGCATTGCTTTCCTATTAGTTACGCAGGCACTCTTCAATATGGCTGTGGCAGTGGGGTTAGCCCCCGTTACAGGACAACCGCTACCGCTTATCAGCAAGGGTGGAACATCTACCATCATCAACTGTCTTTACATAGGTATGCTGCTAAGTATCAGCCGTTTTGCCAAAAAGCGCGATAACGATACGGCAACCGTAAGAAAAACTGTCGGAGCATAAGCAAGAGACAGAAAAAACGCCGCAAAAGTGTAAATATTTTTTCAAAGAATATCTATCGCTTAACTTACTCTATGTCAGCACATTATAAAACCTATTGTTTTGCATTGCAAAAGCGTAGGTTTTACACGGTAAAAGCGGCTCTTTTGCATCGCAAAACCTACGCTTTCGCAACGTCAAATCGAAATTATCATTTTTCTGTCGAATTATCTTTACAAAACTGAAGCGATTTTCAGCACTTGCCACAAGAAAGGAAGCGAAAAGCAATTGCCTATTGAAAAATTACTGAACTGCTTTTGTTGAGAAACAGAAGATAACAAACTGAAATACAGTGGCTATACCACGACAAAACTACATTTGTGATATTTCACATTTTTAAGTGGTTAATTTTACGACAAAACAAAAAAAATGATTAACTTTGTAGGTTGATAAATAGAGACTATGAACGAAGAGTTAAGAATCATCATAAGCGGTGGCGGAACAGGCGGACACATCTTTCCAGCTGTGTCGATAGCCAATGCCATTAAAGCAAAACACCCTGACGCAAAGATACTATTCGTCGGAGCAGAAGGAAGAATGGAAATGCAACGTGTTCCTGCTGCAGGCTACGAGATTAAAGGCTTGCCCATTAAGGGATTTAACCGCGCAAACAAGCTGAAGAATTTCAGTGTGCTCTGCAAGCTCTGGAAGAGTCTGCGCTTGGCACGCAAGATTATAAAAGACTTTAAACCGCAGGTTGCTGTGGGAGTAGGTGGCTACGCAAGTGGCGCAACGCTTTACGAGTGTTCAAAGATGGGCATTCCTTGCTTAATTCAAGAACAGAACTCTTACGCTGGTGTAACCAACAAATTGCTTTCTAAAAAGGCAAAGAAGATTTGTGTGGCTTACGAAGGAATGGAACGTTTCTTCCCAGCCGAAAAAATCATTATGACAGGTAATCCAGTGCGACAGAACGTACTCGAAACACCGCTTTCGCAAGAAGAGGCAAGAAAATCGTTCGAGCTGAACCCCAAGAAGAAGACCATTCTGCTGGTAGGTGGCAGTCTGGGCGCACGCACCATTAACCGTGCCGTGTTGGAACACTTAGACCTTATAGAGGCTTCCGACGCACAGTTTATATGGCAAACAGGCAAATACTATCACCAGTCTATCCTCGATGAAATGAAGGGAAAGGAACTTCCGAACCTTAAAATTATGGATTTCATCGGCGATATGGGTGCAGCTTACAAGGCTGCCGACTTGGTAATCAGCCGCGCAGGAGCAAGTTCTATCAGCGAGTTCCAGCTCATTGGCAAGCCTGTCATACTTGTGCCAAGCCCCAACGTTGCAGAAGACCATCAGACAAAGAACGCAATGGCATTGGTAAACAAAGGTGCGGCATTGCTTGTCAAAGATGTCGAAGCACCCGAAACGCTCTTACAGTTGGCGGTAAAGACCGTAACCGACGAGCAGAAACTTGCAGATTTAAGCGAGAATGTAAAGAGAATGGGACTTCACGACTCTGCCGACGTGATTGCAGAAGAAGTGATGAAACTGATTAAATAAAACGAACAAGAGGTGTTTTCAATACACCGAACGACAATACGGAAAATGGAACTGAAGGATATTAAAGCTGTTTATTTCGTAGGAGCAGGTGGCATCGGCATGAGTGCCGTGGCTCGATATTTCCGTCAGAAAGGACTTGTGGTAGCAGGCTACGACAAGACACCGTCTGACTTGACACGCCATTTGGAACAAGAAGGAATACAACTGCACTACGAAGAGAACACAGACTTGATTCCCGAAGCGTGCAAAGACCCCGCCACAACATTGGTGGTTTACACACCAGCCATTCCCGATACGCACAAGGAACTGGCTTTTTTCCGTGCAAATGGATTTCAGATAGAAAAGCGTGCACAGGTATTGGGCAGGCTCACGCAAACACACAAAGGACTTTGCTTTGCCGGTACACACGGCAAGACGAGCACCTCAACAATGTGCGCCCACATTATGCACCAGAGCCACTTGGATTGCAACGCTTTCCTTGGTGGCATTTCAAAGAACTACGGCACAAACTACATACTGTCGAACAAAAGCGACTATGTGGTTATCGAAGCCGACGAGTTCGACCGTTCTTTCCATTGGTTGCGCCCATATATGAGCGTTATCACATCGACCGACCCCGACCACTTGGACATTTACGGCACTAAAGAAGCCTACTTGGAAAGTTTCCGCCATTACACCGAACTGATACAGACTGGCGGTGCCCTCGTTATCCATAAGGATTTGGAGATGAAACAGAACGTACAAGCAGGCGTTAAGGTGTATGAATACAGCAGGGAAGCAGGCGATTTTCACGCTGAAAACATACGAATACAAAACGGAACCATCGTATTCGATATGGTGTCGCCCATCGAAAACGTTACGGACATAGAGTTAGGACAGCCCGTTCCTATCAATATAGAGAACGGCATCGCTGCTATGGCATTGGCACAACTCAGCGGTTGCACAGCCGACGAACTGCGCAAGGGCATGAAAAGCTACGAAGGAGTGGACCGTCGCTTCGACTTCAAGCTGAAGAACGACCGCCACGTGTTGCTTTCCGACTATGCGCACCACCCTAAGGAAATACTGCAAAGTGCCAAGAGCTTGAAGGAAATTTACCCGAATCGGAAGATTACGGTTATTTTCCAACCTCATCTCTACTCGCGCACGAACGATTTCTATAGGGACTTTGCAGAAGCACTCAGCCATTTCGACGAAGTGGTACTCACCGAGATTTACCCTGCAAGAGAAGAGCCTATACCAGGCGTAACGTCAGCACTTATCTACGACAACCTCAGCAGCAATGTTGAGAAACAAATGATAAGGAAAGACGATGTGCTGGAGTTTGCAAAAGGCAGGGACTTCGATGTGCTTGTAGTGCTGGGAGCAGGAAACCTTGACAACTACGTGGGACAACTTACAGAGATTATAAAAGAGAAGGAACAGAGATAAGGAAATGTACACAAACTGGAAGAAGATAACTTTCTGCGCATTAGATGCCATGTTGGCATTCTATCTTGTTATGGCGGTAACCTCGTGGAACACGCCAGACAAGAGCCATCGCATCTGTACGAAAGTGAACATCAACATTTCCGATTCCAACAACTCTGGCTTCCTCAGTGCAAGGGAAATAAAATCCATTCTTGAAAAGGAACAACTCTATCCGCTTAACAAGCAATTGGACGCAATAAAGCCACGAAGAATAGAAGAAGCCTTGAAGGTTGGACCATTTGTAGACACTGCGCAATGCTACATAACCGAGAATGGGCACGTGAATATTATGATTTCGCAACGTATGCCTATCATTCGTATCAAGAACGATAAAGGAGAAGACTATTACTTGGACGATAACGGAGGAATACTTCCGAACTCTAAATATACAAGCGATTTAATCATCGCATCGGGAAACATCAGCCAATGGTTTGCCCACTATGGCATTGCACCATTGGCAAAAGCTATAAACAAATCGGATTTCTGGCTCAATCAGATTGAGCAAATCCACGTTTGTGCCGACCGTGGCATAGAACTTGTACCACGAATAGGCGACCACATTATATTTATTGGCTACCTGCCAATAAGGAAAAGCAAGTCTGCAAACGAGAAAAGTATAGCCGAGTTTGTGGCAAAGAAGCTCGAACGAACCGAGAAATTCTATCGCTATGGGCTCTCGCAGGCTGGTTGGAACAAGTACTCGTACATCAATGTAGAGTTCGACAACCAGATTATTTGCAAGAAAAAGTCTGAACAACAACCACAAGCAGCTTTACAGCAGCAAGCAAAGCAAGAAGAAACAATTCCGACAGAAGTATCAGAATAAGAATAAAACATAAGTTATAAAGTATTTTAGTGTATGGCAGAATTTATTGTAGCCATTGAACTGGGCTCATCAAAAATTATGGGTATAGCTGGCAAGAAGAACCTTGACGGCAGTATCTCTGTAAATGCCGTTGTCAAGGAAGACGCCTCGCAATGTATCAGAAAGGGCGTAGTCTACAACATCGACAAGACAGGACAGTGCTTAACCAATATCATAAACAAGTTAAAAAAGCAGCTTAAACACGAAATAACACACGTCTATGTAGGCGTAGGAGGACAGTCTATCCGCAGTGTAAAGAATGTAATAGTAAAGGAATTGCCTGCCGACACCATCATATCAAGCGATATGATAAACGAATTGATGGACGCAAACCGCGATATGAGCTATCCGGAACAGGAAATTCTCGATGCTGCCACACAAGAATACAAGGTAGACAACCAAGACTCTATCGACCCCGTAGGCATTAAGGCAAACCATTTGGAGGGCAACTTCCTCAACATACTTTGGCGCAAATCGTTCTACGACAACCTCAACAGTTGTTTTGAAAAGGCAGGCATCGCCATTGCCGAGATGTATCTTGCACCTTTGGCATTGGCAGACAGCGTACTCACCGAAAACGAAAAGCGCGGCGGTTGCGTGCTTGTAGACCTTGGAGCAGAAACCACAACAGTATCGGTTTACTACAAGAACATACTCCGTCATTTGGCAGTACTGCCGCTTGGTGGTGCGAATATCACAAAAGACATTGCCAGCTTGCAGATGGAAGAGAAAGATGCAGAGAAGCTGAAGCTCACATACGGCAGTGCATACACCGACGACAACGACATCGACAACAACCTTTCTTACACAGTAACCGACGATTACTCGGTAGAAAGCAGGAAACTCATTTCCATCATTGAAGCCCGCGTCGAAGAAATCATCGAGAATGTAATCTATCAAATTCCAGCAGAATTTGCAGACAAGCTCTTAGGCGGTTTCATTCTTACAGGCGGTGGCTCTAATATGAAGAACATTGAACGCGCTTTCCGCAACCATTCTCACGTCGATAAAATCAGAATTGCGAAGTTCGTTACCCAAACCATCAATGCAAGCAATGCCGACATCAATGCCAAGAACGGCACGATGAACACCATTCTCGGTTTGGTGGCAAAGGGCGACATCAACTGTGCAGGTGCTCCTATCAACCCCGACCAGAAGCTGTTTGAGGATACAACCAAGACAACAACAGCTACCACAAGCGACCTTCACAAGGAACCAAGAAAGCCGACTGAAATCGGACAAGGCGTTGTACTGACAGCAGCAGAGAAAGAAAAAGCTGAAGCAGAACGCCGCCGCATAGAGGAAGAAGAGCGCAAACGCAGAGAAGAGGAAGAAGAAAAGCGCAAGCAGGAAGAAGAAGAGAAACGCAAGAACAGCTTTTGGGGCAAGTTCTCTCGTAAGGTGAAAGAATTTGGCGGTTCTATTTTAGAGCCCGAAGAGTAAAGAAAACATTTTCAAAGGCGTAGGAAATAAAAAACAAGACAAAGGAAAAACGGCTATGGCAGATAATAATATGAAAAGAGAAATACTCGACTTCGGCGAAGCTGAACAGAACAGCATCATCAAGGTTATCGGTGTTGGCGGAGGCGGTGGCAACGCCGTGAACCATATGTATCGCGAAGGCATACACGACGTAACATTCGTTTTGTGCAACACCGACGCACAAGCACTCAATGATTCACCCGTTCCCATTCATTTGCAGCTTGGCAAAGAAGGTTTAGGAGCCGGCAACAAGCCTACCAAGGCAAAGGAAGCAGCTGAGGAAACCATCGACGATATAAAGAAAATGCTGAGCGACGGCACCAAGATGGCATTCATTACCGCTGGTATGGGAGGCGGTACAGGTACAGGAGCAGCCCCCGTCATTGCAAAAGTAAGCAAGGAAATGGGCATTCTCACCGTAGGTATCGTTACCATTCCATTCCGTTTCGAGGGCGACAAGAAGATAGACCAAGCACTCGACGGCGTAGAAGAAATGTCGAAACACGTAGACGCCCTGCTGGTGATAAACAACGAACGCCTGCGCGAAATATACCCAGAGATGAGCGTGCTTAACGCTTTCGGAAAGGCAGACGACACACTCAGCGTAGCCGCAAAAAGCATTGCAGAAATCATTACCGTACACGGACTCATCAACCTCGACTTCAACGACGTGAAGACAGTACTGAAAGACGGCGGCGTAGCCATTATGAGCACGGGTTACGGCGAAGGAGAAGGTCGTGTAAAGCAAGCTATCGAAGACGCTCTGAACTCTCCATTGCTCAACGACAACGACATTTACAATTCCAAAAAGATACTCCTCTCCATCAATTTCAGCAGCGACAACAACGACAATCCCGGCTTGACGATGGAAGAAATGAGCGATATAAACGAATTTATGAGCCACTTCGGCAACGGATTCGAGCTGAAATGGGGATTGGCACTCGACCCGGAACTCGACAAGAAAGTAAAAGTAACCATTCTCGCAACAGGTTTCGGCATCAAGGACGTAGAAGGAATGGGCAGCCACATCAAGAAACATTCGTTGGAAGAAGCAGCACGCCTTGCCGAAGAAGAAGAGCGCGAGGCAGAACGCAGAGACCGCAGAGACCGCATCTACGGCGGAAGCAAGTCTACAAAATCAAAGCGTCGCCCGCACATCTACATCTTCTCGCAAGAAGATTTAGACAACGAAGACATTATCCTCGCCATCGAAAACACACCAACCTACAAGCGCACGAAGCAAATGCTCAAAGACCTGAAGGTTACACCAGAGAAGAAAGAGGAAACGCCCTCTGAAGAAGTTCAGGGCGTCATCAGCTTTGTCTAAGAAACAAGACGGATAAAGCCCATAAGACAACGCAAAATACTTTTCAATAATACAATCATTTATACCCCAAAACGATGTGCGAATACTCCCAAACGCACATCGTTTTTGTTTTATAGTAGGAAGATTTTATACACACAGATTCTACCTTAACGTGAGTCTGATATAAGAATTACACTAACATATTATTTATTAAAGCACTACCAAAAACGAATTGATTATGAATTGAAATACCTATAATTAAAAAGAAGGTAAGCTTCTTGATTTGCAAATAAAGATACCGAACTCACGTTACTTTATGAACAAAAATAAAACAACAAAAGTGTAAATATTTTTCACAGACATAACTATTGCTTAATCATCTATCTATCAAAGCATTACAAAACATATTGTTTTGCTTTCCAAAAGTGGCTCTTTTGCAACGTAAAACCTACGCTTTTACCGTGCAAAACAGCCGCTTTCGCAATGCCAAAACGCAGTTGTCTATTTTTAACAGAATTATTTTTACAAAGTCAAACCGAAAAACTCTCACTACTTCATTAGGGGAGAATACCAAAAAGCACCTAAGAGGTGCCTACTTTAAATGCTTTCTTATACTGAACCCACATTATCTTATTAGACGACAGAAAGAAACTGAAAAAGGAGTTGAGAAATCGTAATTCTCAACTCCTTTTATGTTTTTAGCACCTTTGTCAGTCTGTTAGCTTCTTCTGAACTGCGATGGGCTCTTGCCATAGCGGTCTTTGAAATACTTTCCTAAGAAGCTTTGGTTGGGGAAATTCAATTCTTCCGCAATCTGCTTGATGCTCATCTTGCTGTTTTTAAGCAACACACGGATTTCCATCATCACGTAATAGTCTATCCATTCGCTCGGTGTGCGCTTGCTGATATGCTTGATTGTTTCCGACAGATACTTGGGAGAGATGTAAAGTTGCTCGGCATACCAACTTACACGGCGTTCTGAACGGTATTCCTTTTCCACCAATCGTATGAAGTCGGAAAAGATGGTTTCGCCTCTCGACTTGCCCGTTTTCTCTACTTGCTGCACACGATAGATAACGTTGCACATATCGTAGATAAGCACTTTCAGCATTGTTGCGACCAATTCGCGGCGGAACTCGTGTTCAAGGTCGAGTATTTTCAGCTTTACGGCTTGTATGTAGTTCAGCAATTCGCTTACCAAACGGTCTTCGGCGTGGAATACTGGGTGGCGGCGTGCGAAGAGGAAGAGGGTTGTAAGTTCTTTCACATTGCTCACAATTTCTTGGAAGAAGTCGTAAGAAAGCAAAAGACAGACTCCTTTTGCATCTGCCGACATTTTATAATCGCCTATTACTTGTCCTTCGCTGACAATGAGAACATCGTTAGAAGAAACCTTGTGTATTACAGTATCAACCGTGTACTCAATCTCTCCACCCGTGCAGATTGCCAACAACAAGCATTTCATTTTCGATGTTTCGGTGAGAGTGGGCAAACCAGTTGTCGAGTCGTACAGCAACAAATCGTTCTCTATGCTGAAGCCATTGGGGTATTTACCCTTAATGAAATCAATATTAAGTTCCCTCATATAATACTATTTTGAACGGGGTCAATCACTTATCCCGCAGGTGCAAAACAGTGAAAGTCCGTAGATTAAGCTATTCCTTTTAGAGAGTCGGCAACACTATGCGTCAATGTTTGCATAGGTTGCGTTCTGCTCAATGAACTCACGGCGTGGTTCAACATCGTCTCCCATCAGCATAGAGAACATTTCATCTGCAGTCGAAGCATTCTCGATAGTTACTTGTTTTAGGAGGCGCGTCTTTGGGTCCATTGTGGTTTCCCAGAGCTGTTCAGGATTCATTTCACCCAAACCTTTGTATCGTTGCGTGTGAACCGCTTTGTTTTCTTCATCTCCACCCGCATATTTCTCAAGGAACTGGAGGCGTTGCTGCTCTGTATAGCAATACTCGCTGACCTTCTTGTAGGTACATTTGTAAAGTGGCGGAGTAGCAATATACAAGTGTCCTTCCTCAATAACACGGGGCATATAGCGATAGAAAAGCGTCATAATGAGTGTGTCGATGTGAGAGCCATCGACGTCGGCGTCGGTCATTATGATAATCTTGTCGTAGCGCAACTTATCGGTGTTAGCCTCAAAATCCGACTCGCCATCAACGCCGAAGCGAACGCCTATCGACTGGATAATGTTCATTACCGATTCTGCTTCAAACACTCTGTGGCGTTGAACCTTCTCTACATTGAGAATTTTACCGCGCAAAGGCAGAATAGCTTGCGTGTATCGGTCGCGTCCTTGCTTGGCAGAACCACCTGCAGAATCACCCTCAACAAGGAAAATCTCGCATTCCTTAGGGTCTTTGTTAGAGCAGTCAGCCAACTTTCCAGGCAATCCACCACCTGTCATAACATTCTTGCGCTGAACGCTTTCGCGTGCCTTGCGGGCTGCAATGCGGGCTGTTGCCGCAAGAATAACCTTGTCACAAATGAGTTTTGCTTCGGCTGGATTCTCCTCCAAATAATATGAAAGTGCCTCGCCCACTGCCTGTTGGACAGCACCCGACACTTCGCTGTTTCCGAGCTTCGTCTTGGTTTGTCCTTCGAATTGTGGTTCGGCAACCTTGATAGAGATAACTGCGGTAAGACCTTCGCGAAAGTCTTCGCCCGTAATTTCTATTTTAGCTTTCTCTATTTGCTTTGCTATTTGTGGTTCGTTGTCGGCATACGACTTCAATGTACGTGTCAATGCAGCACGGAAACCTGTAAGGTGTGTACCACCCTCGATGGTGTTGATGTTGTTCACATACGAGTGTATGTTTTCGTTGTAGTCCGTATTATACATAACGGCAACCTCGATTGGAATGCCTTGTTTTTCGGTTTTCAGGTAGATAACATCATCGAAAAGGTGCGTACGGTGGCGGTCTACATATCTCACAAACTCTTTCAGTCCATCTTTAGCATGGAAAACTTCTTGTCGTGTTTTTCCTTCCTCGTTTGGACGCAAGTCGGTGAGTGTGATTTTTATACCTGCATTCAGGAACGCAAGTTCTCTCATACGGCGTGCCACAATATCCCATTGGAACACTGTTGTTGTGAAAATGCTGGCATCTGGCCAGAATTGCTGACGTGTACCCGTCTTGTCGGTATCGCCAACTATCTTCACAGGATAGAGGGGTTTGCCTTGTTCGTATTCTTGTTGGTAGATTTTTCCGTTACGGAACACTTGCGACATCATGTGGGAAGACAGTGCATTAACACAGCTGACACCCACACCGTGCAGACCACCGCTGACCTTGTAGGAGCCCTTGTCGAACTTACCACCCGCGTGCAGTACGGTCATAACCACCTCGAGCGCACTCTTGTGCAACTTCTCGTGTTCGTCTACTGGGATACCACGTCCGTTGTCCTCAACGGTAATGGAGTTGTCGTCGTTTATGGTTACCTCGATATGGCTGCAATAGCCTGCCATAGCCTCGTCGATAGAGTTGTCTACTGTCTCGTTGATGAGGTGGTGAAGTCCTTTTTCGCTTATGTCGCCAATATACATTGCAGGGCGTTTGCGCACTGCCTCAAGTCCTTCGAGGACCTGAATATTACTGGCCGAGTAGTTGTTCTCGTTTCCTAAGTTATCTGCCATTTTTATTTGATTCTCCTTGTTCTTTTGCGATAGTTCCTGCGAGTATGCCTAATCTTTCAAGATTTCATACAACCTATGAAACTATCTACTTGCAAAGATACGAAAAAATACCTAATTAAAAGGAATATTTAATGCGAAAAAAAGTTTAATTAGAGGGATTTATAGGGCATTAGAAGCTTAATAAAGAGTAATAAATTCGCTCAATCTACTCTGAAAAGAAAGTACTTTTTACTCGCTACCCTACTGCTCTCGCAACCTTATCTCAGGAAGAGAAAGATGGTAAAACCTTGTAAATATTTTTCATAGGCATAACAATCACGTAATCATCTGTTTATCAACGCATTGCAAAACCTATTGTTTTGCATTCCAAAAGCGTAGGTTTTGTACGGTAAAAGTGGCGCTTTTGCATCGCAAAACCTACGCTTTCGCAATGCCAAAGCGCAGTTGTCAATTTTTAACAATGTTATCTTTACAAAATCAACCGTGTTTTTGAGTATTTTTCTTGAGCATAAAAGAGAAAACAAGCTCACTCAAAACATCAAACGTTTCTCTAAATACAACGAGAACCAACCATAAGCACCTACTCGATGCAAGTATATAAGGAGAAAGCGTTTGCCAAGACTTCACAGGGTTATAAAACGCAAAAGGCTGCAATCTTTATCAGATTGCAACCTTTCATTATTCTTTATTTGCTATGACTTTACCGTATTTTATCCAAGCGTAGCAATGTGCTGGCAAAGACCTGACTTCAAGTTCGCTGCCTTATTCTTATGAATAACATTTGTTTTAGCAAGTTTATCAAGCATCTTCTGCACAGTTGGATACAGCTTAACAGCTTCTTCCTTGTCAGTGATGTTACGGAACTTGCGAACAGCGTTACGCATTGTTTTAGCGTAATACTTATTGCGCAAAGTCTTCACCTTGTCTTGGCGGATTCTCTTAAGTGATGATTTGTGATTTGCCATCTTTACTTTTTATTTTTGTTTGTAGTCTCTAGGGGAATCGAACCCCTCTTACAAGAATGAAAATCTTGTGTCCTAACCGATAGACGAAGAGACCATCTTTTGTTTTGCGGGTGCAAAGGTAGTGGTTTTATTTTAATCGTCCAAATTTTCTCAAAGATATTTTTCATTATGCTGTGTTTTTTGTATCTTTGTATCAATAAAAAGGCTTATGATTACAAAAACAAGAGGAATAGTACTGCGGAGCGTTCGTTTTGGTGAATCATCGCTGATTGTCGATGTGCTGACGGAGTTGTCTGGGCGTGTTTCTTTTGTTGTGCGCATTCCTAAAACCTCGAAAGGCAAGGTGAAAAAGCAATATTTCCAGCCTATGACTTTGCTCGATTTTGAATACGATTTCAGGCAACGAAGCAGCTTGCAGCATATTAAAGATGTAAGAATAGCTCAGCCTTATTCGTCTATTCCTTGCAATCCTGTAAAGTCGAGCGTTTTGCTTTTCCTTGCAGAATTCCTATATTATACCACTCGAGACGAGCAAGAGAACTCCACCTTATTTAATTATATAAGTGCAAGTTTGGAATGGTTCGACAGTGCCTGCGATGGTTTTGCCAACTTCCACCTTGTTTTTATGATGCGTTTGGGCAGGTTTCTTGGCTTTCACCCTTTTCTCGACAATTTCACGCAAGGCTGTTTCTTCGACCTTCGCAATGGTTGCTTCACGCTGTCGGCACCTTTACATTCCGACTTTCTGAATACAACAGATGCCGAACGTATGCACACACTGATGCGAATGAACTTTGAAACAATGAAAGTTTTCAAACTTTCGCACGACGAGCGCAACCGAATCACCGAACTCGTGTTGCACTACTATCGTCTCCACATACCCAATATGCCCGACCTTCAAAGTTTCGACATCTTGCGCGAGGTGTTTTCCTAAAATGAAAATGTATATTGGTTTTATCCCTCAAAACATATTTTAACTATACAGAACGCAACCTTTTGCGCACTTACGCATTTACTTGGCGAGTACTCAAAGATAAAGTAAAGTTTAAGTTTAATACAATATCAAGAACAATGAAAACAGGTAAAATATTCTTAGGGCTTATCTCTATATTCACTGTGTGCAGTCTTTTCACCTCGTGTGATAACGATACTAACGACAATATAAAAAGGTTTCCCAATGCTATTGTTACGATAAAACCGATTAACGGTGGCGAAAGTTTCAATGTTTGGGTAAGCGAAAAGGTGCAAGGACCGCCCAGCAACCTTACAAAATCGCCATACGGAAACAAGGAAGTAAGGGCTATTGCCAACATAAAAGAAGAGAAAGACGCCAAAGGTAAGACTAAAATATACATCAACTGGATGGACAGCATACGCACAAAGCAGGCTATCGTTCTCAAGAACCCCGAATTGGAATTGAAAAAGTATGGCGAAGACAGATTGGAAATCATCAACGGATTCGGCACGGTGGTAGAGGATGGCTATCTTACTTTAAGATTCAGCACCGCCATGCGCGACCTAAAACTCAAGCGCGACCTAAACTTAATCGTGCAATATTCGGAGAAAGAGCCTTACAAATTAGTGCTTGCATACAACGCCCACGGCGATAACAAGGGACGAATGGCATCGAGTCTTATTGCATTCAGATTATCCGAAATTGACAAGATAGCACAGAAGAATGGAAAAAAAGATGTAACTTTACAGCTCCATTGGAAATCTTATCAAGGGGATAAGCACGTTTCCTTTAAGTATCACGTAAGAGATGATAGCAAATAAAGGAAAGAGACATATACACACTGAATGATAAAGTTAGACCAGAAAGAAGAAACCAAAATCGCTGAAGGGCTCCAAAGACGGGACGCTTCAGCGATGCGGACTTTCTACAACCTATACGCAGGAATATTCATGACAGTGTGTTCGCGTTATATTGCAGACAGCGACGATGCAAAAGATGTACTGCAAGACGCATTCATAAAGATATTCACAAAGATTGATAGTTTTGAATACAGGGGCAGCGGTTCGTTGTTGGCATGGAGCAAACAAATCGTTGTTATGGAGGCATTGGGCTTCCTGCGCAACAAGAAAACCATTCCGCTGATATACGGAGAGCAGCTTCCCGAACAAGACGACAAGTCGGATTTAACGGTAGAAGATATACCCGAAGAAATGCTACTGCAGATGATACAGTCGCTGCCCGATGGTTACAGAGTCGTATTCAACCTATACGTATTAGAAAACAAATCGCATAAAGAAATTGGAGAAATACTTGGGATTAGGGCAAAGTCTTCTGCCTCGCAGCTATCCCGTGCAAAAAGCATACTTAAACAACAAATTGTCTCATATAGGAAAGGAGTGAAACTATGAACGAAGAATGGAAAAAAGGATTTCATAATAAACTAAACAATTATGAAACAACTCCTCCCCAAGGACTGTTTGACGAGATTTTAAAGCATATTCCACCTATCGAGGAAGGCGAAAAGGTACCGAACAAACCCACAGAAGTGCCGATTACAGCTGCCAACACCAATAAAAAGCAACAGTTCAAGGCCGCTATTTGGCTCACTGCCATTCTCTCTGCCGCTGCAATAGTTGCGATTTTGCTGGTAAACAATTCTGCTGTAGATGTTGCGAACCACACGAACACAATTGGCAACTTAGCAGAAAACAACAATAATATAGTAGAAAACAGAAGTGGAGAAACAGCAACAACCTCTCCCGACAACGCATACACCAACAGTAACGGCAACGAAAGCACTCCTACGGTAAATGCAAAGAACAGAATATTCACCTCTCTAAAGACCGCTTTCAAAGCTGTTGCCTCGACGGTTTTGCCTCAAAACACTGCCGACAAGACCACTTTGGCAATGGTAGAACAACCCACTACCGCCACAGAACCGACTGACAAGACGGACAACATACAAGAAACAACTGTAAACGAAGCACCCAAACCGAACGAAAAGGTGGAATGTTCAGAGCCAACAAAGCACCAACGCACCACCACGCCTACCACCAACAGCCGCCCTCGGCGCAATAAAAACTCCGTCCAATTGGGTATGTTGCTTGCAGGTATGCCCACGGTGAATTCGTCAGACGACCTTTATTCCGTCGCACCGACAGCAATGAAAGAAAACAACGGAATGATAGTAACAGGGCAAAGCAAGATGGTTAAAAAAGCCAACCACCGCCAACCCATCACCTTGGGCGTTTCCGTTGCCTTGCCATTGAGCAGCAAGATGAGTGTGGAAACAGGCTTGATGTATAGCCATCACTATTCGGAACTCACTTACGAAGTGGGCAACATAAACCACGACATCAAACAACATCTGAATTTTGTCGGTATTCCGCTCAACCTGAACTATCGGTTGTGGCAACGACACAACACTTCTGTGTATGTGTCGGGGGGCGGAAGTGTAGAAAAAATGGTTTACGGAAAGCAAAAAGAACGATACGATGGCACCGAGACCACTATCGCCAACAAAGTAGAAATGAAAGAGTTGCAATGGGCATTGTCAGCCCGCTTCGGTGCTGCCTACAAACTTACAAAGGGCGTCAGCTTCTATTTAGAACCAGGAGTAAGCTACCACTTCAACAACAAATCAGACTTGCAAACCATTTATAGCGACCGCCCTGTATCTTTCCAACTAAAAGCTGGGCTTCGATTTAATTTGCGATGAAACCGGTGCAACAGCGTTTCAGAATTAGGAAAACACAGACTTTAATAAATCGCTTTAGTGCTAAATAAGTAGGTGTTCATGATTAATTAACACCTACTTATTCATTATAAGACAAATAACATAGTCGCAAGCCCTGTCTCTCAACAATTCTTGCGACTATAAAAATAAATACTTAAGATTTTATACGTTTTACGGGTGCTCACTTCCGCCCGGGGTAGGCGTCGAGCCGGAGTTGTCAGAAGCAACCTTGCCTTTCCATTCCTCCCATTCTATGTCCACGTCCGTTAGGCTGCGGGTTGATACACGTCCTTTTCCACCGCCACGATAGCGGGTTTCGGGAATGAAACGCACACGCACGCCGTTGATGAGATTGGCGGTTACTTCCTTCTCGGTTGCAACACCATTCTTGTTGGTCGCCGCCGTGAAATAGAACGAACCGACACCGTCAAGCTTCACCGAACGACCCTGCGCCATAAAATCGCCCATCACGCCACCAAGGGCAGTCAGTACCGCACGAACGTCGGCAGGACTCACAGTAGATTCGGCTGCCAGACGCTTTGCCACTTGTTCGGTGCTAATTGGTGAACCTACCAAAACGGATTTGGGATACCACTTGCCATTCACCTTCATTTTCGTTTTCTTGTAAAAAGCCATAATTTTAATTGTTTTTATGCCGTGAAGCGGCAGAAATGTTAATAACGACTAAAGTATAACCCGTGGGGCACGGGTTATACTTCCGTGCCCCACGGAAGTAGGACTTGTCGTTATCTATATCTACACCTCCCACGGAAGGTTAATATTAATTAACGATTTCTCATTATTAGTAGTTCCGCAAAGAACATTCCCACACTGAAAGTGCCATGCCCAACCGCATACACAGGTTGAACATGGCTGAAATAGTTATTAGTTATCCCAAGAATTAAACCCGGAAAATCCCCAGTCATCGTCAAAAGAACCCTCCTTGGCACCGATGTCGTCGTCTTCGATTTCCTCTCCCAGATTAACCTGTACACTCCACCATTCGCCGTCCATAAGAGTATCACCATTCACGATAACCACTTCTGCTTTGGGCTGTATATATTCTTTTTTATTCATTTCGAAATCTCCTTTATTTGATGATTACTTTCTTTCCATTATGTATGTATACTCCCTTGGCAGGATTGTTCACTCTCATACCGTTCAGATTGTAGTAAGGTGCACTGTCATTGGCGTCTTCTGCTATCTCGATGTTTTCAATGCCCGTTGTAGAAGGGTCGTCATCGTCGAAACGGAACGAGAAACCTTTAGCCTGATTGCTGCTGTCCAACTTCAAATAAGCACTGAAGCGAGGCATCATATTACCCAGAGCCTGCTTAATCTTCAGGAATTGTCCCTTGCTCTTGCTGAAAGCATATAAATTGTTGTTGGCATCGCTCATTACCTGCGTATCCTCAACAACACCCACCATCTTGTAGGTGGCTGCAGAATACTTGCCCGATGGGTCGTTTACGGCGTGATGGTCTTGTGTATCGGTCATCTCGCAATAAGAGGTGGCACTGGCAGCATTACGACTGTGCAGCAGCACTCCGAGGAATGCAGGCACATAGCCGTCGTCGATGCGACGCGCCTTAGCATACGGATTTGCAGCTGTCATGTGGCTGAAATCAACGGGCAGATAAGGGCGAACATCGCGGTTGTTATCGTACTGCACATCGAACGGATAGCAACGAGTTGCACCGTAACTGTGGGTTGTCTGTGGAATTTCGGCAGTAATGTTCAGTGTGTGCCCATCTACTTCCCAAACTGTTTTGTAATCGTTCACCTTACTGCGCTTCACATAAATATTCTGGTTGGCATTAAACGGATAATCGGTAGCATTCATTCCGTAGTCGGTAGAGTTAAGCTGCGCTGGTGTGTTGCTCACAAAATATATTCCTTGTAACTGATTTCCAGCTTTGAAAGCATTAAGTCCGACAATACCGATGTTGGAAAGTACCACTATGTCTTTGACAGTTGTTTCGTTCTGATATGCGTAGTCGAGAATACTGCTCACATCGTAGGTCGTAGCCGTCCAATGCTTGCCACGCACGTCTGTGTAATCTGATTCCTTGGCTGTATTGTCAATAATAACAGAGGTACGAGGAGTATAGAAGCTGATAACACCTACATTTGTTGCAGAAGTAGGGAAGAATTCCGTGCCACGGTCGTACCCAGTCTCTGACACAAACGAGGGGTGGACTTCCTTAAATCTACTGTTGTAAGTATTCACAGCAGCATCGTTGGCACTATTCTCATACCACTTCTTGCGTACATAAATGGTTACGTCGCGGAGATTACTTGATTGATACATAATGTCAGCATTCAATACCGGTACATTATCCTCACCCATAAAACTGAGCGACTTTAATTTATCGCATAGGGCGATAGCACGGTCGCCGATAGAAGTTACGGTTTTAGGGAAAGTTATATTGGTTATCTTCTCGCTACCGTAAAAGGCGTATGGTTTAACTGTTGAAATGTTAGGAATAAGTGCATACTTACTGTTTGCCTTACCTGCAGGGAATACCACAAGTTCGGTCTTATCCTTGTTGGTCAGCATACCGCTAAGAGACGAGTACTTAGTGTTGGCAGCATCTACATTGATGGTTGTTAAGTTTTCACAGAAATTGAAAACTCCTATACCAACATTCGTTACAGAAGCAGGAATTGTAATAGTCGTAAGATTGGTACAGTTGTCGAATGCTTGCTGTTGAATAGTTTCTACACTGTTGGGTAAATTGATGTACTTGATACCACTGGAACCGAAAGCACCTTCTTTGATTTCTTTAATCTTTGAAGGAGATTGGAAAGTTACGGTTTCTAATGCTGTAGTATTCAAGAAAGCACCTTTACCAATTGTCGTTACAGACGCAGGAACATCGAAACGCTTAAGTTTCGGGTCATTGGTAAATGCTTGTTCGTCAAGACGTTTCAAATGGTTAGCCGAGCCATCGAATATAAAAGTTTCAAGTTCGGGCATATTGCCAAATGCCTGAAAAGTGATAGCCTCAAGTTTTGAACCGTCAGCAATATGAACATCTTTTAACTTGGTGTAGTTGAAAGCACCTGAACCCAAATTGGCAACAGAAGCGGGGAGCGTAAGGCTACCAGTCAATTGAGTATTGCCAAAAGCAGAACTTCCGATAGACGAAAGATTAGAGTTAGTACCAAAATCAAGATTAGAAATAGAACTGAAACGGAATGCTTGATCCTCCACAGCTGTAAGAGTAGAGGGGAACTTTATGCTTGAAAGCTTAGAAGAATAGAATGCTTTAGCCTTAACGGTTACCGTACCTTCAGGAATTTCATAAGAACCAGTCTTAGCTATCGGACAAAGATAGAGCGTTTTCTTGTCCTTGGAATAAATGATACCCTCATCGCTGGAATAACTCGCATTGTTTGCATCAACTATATATTCCGTTATCTTTTCGCAATTGAGGAAAGCACCGTCTTCTATACTGTTCACCTTTGGACCAATAGTTACTTTTTCCAGTCCACTGGTATAGTCAAATGCCTGTGCACTGATGGTTTCGGTGTTACTAAGGTCAATAGCCTTCAACACGGTAGACGTATGGCTGAAAGCCTCACCGGCGATGGTCTTCACTGTTGAAGGAACAGTATACTTGCCACTTGGAAGTGAACCTGAATAGTCTTTTGGGAAAGTTATTAGTTCTGACACGTCTTTGTTGAAAAGCACGCCGTCCACACTCTTGTAATTAGGATTACTATCATCTACTTCGAAATACGTACCTACAGCCAAGAAACTGGCAGTGATTCCTGATTCAATACTGGTTACTGATGCAGGAATTGTTACTTTTTCAAGACTGGCACATACATTGAAAGCCGTTGGTGCAATTTTCGTAATCGTATTCGGAATAGTTACATCGCCACTAAGTCCGGTTGGATAAGCCTGTAAGGTCGTTCCACCATCAGCAAGTAACCAACCGTCGGAATTGGTTGAGAATTTAGTGTTACCACTGACTACTTCAAAAGAGGTTAATTTATTGTTTGCCTCGAAACAGCCAGGATTCATCGTAGTAAAAGACTTGGGGAAAGTAACCTTTGTTAGGTTTTTCGACTTTGCATAGCAACCTTTCCCCATCGTGGTATAACCCTCAGAGAAAGTTATGCTGGTAACACCGTCAGCACAATTAGTGTATTCCTTTGATTCTGTAATATAAACAGTTTCCTTGTTTTTCGGGTGCACCACCGATGTAGGCACAGTTACGGCACCCGTACCACCAATATAGCTCACAGCTACCGTATTGTTATGTGTGGTTAAATCCATTGCCGTTACAATGTACTTGATATTACCTACCGTAAAATCAGTACCCACAGCTTGTGCAAAGGTTTCTGTTACCGACAATATAAATGCCAGTAACAGCAATAATAAATGTTTTGTTTGTTTCATAATAAAAATAAAATATTGATATTTCTTAATTTATAATTCTCAATAGTTGAATTAAGCAATAGTTAGCATATCCTTAATTCAGGCTATTCTACTTGGCCAACGGATACGATGATTTAGGAAAAGAAAATCAACGAAATTCCTTTTCCTATCGAGGTTGTACGCAATGCCTCGCGCGCGTACGTTTAAATATTTGTATAAGAATTTAGCGACGGTGCGCCTGTGTGTGTTAGCAAAATATTCGAGCTAACCAAATATAACGAGTTAAAAGTTGCATAAACATCTCTGTTTTTTTGCAACTTATCCATACCATTATTATATAAAGAGGAATAACACATTTTTAAGTTATTTATCCTTTGCAGCACAAATCTTTTTATAAATTGGTGCAAAGATAATAAATGTTTTTGATATGGACAAGAAAAGTTATAAAAAAACGTGAAACGATATATATCAGCATACAAATATATAGCTTGAAAAGAAAGATGTATTATAGGTTACGATTCTTTCAGCAATTGCTCGGCAACAGTTTCCAATTCGGCATACCATTCTTCGCCAAAGCGGCGAACAAGCGGACCTTTTAAGAACTTATAAATAGGCAAATCGAGTTCCCTACCCTTCTTCACGGCATCTTTGCAGATGTCCCAACGATGATAATTCAGACCTACAAGATTGTTGCCAAACTCTTTTACGCGAATGGGATAGAGGGCGCACGAAATGGGTTTTACGAAGCTTGTCTTCCCCTCACGGTACGAACGCTCCAGCGC
Organism: Prevotella intermedia ATCC 25611 = DSM 20706; assembly: GCF_001953955.1. Classification (NCBI taxonomy): domain Bacteria; kingdom Pseudomonadati; phylum Bacteroidota; class Bacteroidia; order Bacteroidales; family Prevotellaceae; genus Prevotella; species Prevotella intermedia. The sequence continues at coordinate 528,576 of NZ_CP019300.1, read as the reverse complement.
ACAGAGGCAACAATCTTTGTCGTGGAAGGTGAAAACGCAGTCTTTTCCGTGCACAATGCTGGTTACCAACTCGCCTTCTCGGTCGGTATAAGCAACGCCCTGCTTGTCGATAACGGCTTGCGCAGACGCACTGAGGTCGCCCCACACCGTATCTACAACATCTTCTATGGCTGCTATTTCGTCCATAGAAACAGGTGCGCCAGCATCTCCTTCCACGCAACAGATACCCTTACAAGCATCGAGGTCGCAACAGAACTTCTCCGTTATAATGTCAGGTGAAACCAAAACATCGCCAACCTGCAAGATAGGCATCATCTTCTTATCGCTCATTTCTTTCCTTTTCTCTTTCCTCAGTACGCATTAACCAATCTATTTCACCCATTCCTTGTTGCTTTAAATAAGCGTTGCAACATGTAAATTGGTGCTTTTTAAATTTATATTTTTGCCTTGCAGTAGGGTGATATGATTCGATTATATGATGACGTTCAGTATCTATCAGTCTTTTTTTCCTCTTTGCATCATTTCCCCAAAGCATAAATACAATGTTTTCACAGTTTTTATTTAATACTTTAATGGCTGCGTCTGTAAAGTTCTGCCATTTTAATCTCTTATGACTATTGGGTTTAGCCTCACGCACTGTCAGTGTTGTATTCAGTAACAAAACACCTTGTTCAGCCCAACGAGTTAAATCGCCCGATTTGGGCATAGAATAGTGAAGGTCATCTTCTATCTCTTTATAAATGTTTCGGAGCGATGGCGGCAGCATTATTCCTTCGGGCACAGAGAAGCTCAAGCCCATAGCTTGTCCGTTGTAGTAAGGGTCCTGTCCAAGAATAACTACCCTAACCTTATCGAATGGACAAAGATTAAAAGCATTGAAAATAAGCTTTTTTGAAGGATAACATACTTCATTTTCATACTCACTATTTAGTTTTTCAACGAGTTCAGTAAAGTAAGGTTTTTTAATTTCGCCCCTCAAATGTTCTTCCCAAGAAGCCTCAAGAGAAACATCAGTACCATTAATCTGCAAGATAGGCATCATCTTCTTATCACTCATTTCTTTCCTTTTCTCTTTCCCAAATATGGGTTTACCAATCTATTTCGTCCAATCCTTGTTGCTTTAAATAAGCGTTGCAACGTGAAAATTGGTGCTGTCCGAACCAGCCACCTCTATTTGCCGACAGCGGAGAGGGGTGCACCGATTCGATAATACAATGGCGATTGGCATCTATCAATCGTTTTTTCGAGCGGGCAAAACCACCCCAAAGCATAAACACAATGTGTTCACGATGGGCATTAAGTGCCTCGATAGCGGCGTCTGTGAAGTTCTGCCAGCCCAAGATTTGATGACTGTTGGCTATATGCGCACGCACCGTCAGCGTGGCATTCAGCAGCAACACGCCTTGTTCTGCCCAACGCGTTAGGTCGCCCGATGTGGGTATGGGTTTGCCAAGGTCGTTTTGTATCTCTTTATAAATGTTTTGGAGCGATGGCGGCAGCATTATTCCTTCGGGCACAGAGAAGCTCAAGCCCATAGCTTGCCCTTGCTCGTGGTAAGGGTCTTGCCCCAGAATAACCACTTTAACCTTGTCGAACGGACAAAGATTAAAAGCATTGAAAACAAGTTTTCCCGGTGGAAAGCACAAGCTGTTCATATACTCGTTGCGCACACTTTCGGTGAGTTGGGTGAAGTAAGGTTTCGTAAACTCCCCCTCCAAGTGTTGTTTCCAAGAAGCCTCAATATCTACCATAACATTTTCTTAGATACAATTCAGCCCTATCAGGCATAAGTCTGATAGGGCTAAACCATTGTTTTTATCTTTATTTATCTTCTATCAAGCATTCGCCTGTCATCTCTTCGGGCTGTTCCAAGCCCATAATGTGGAGAATAGAAGGCGCAACATCAGCCAATCGACCAGACTTTACACGAGCCGAATTGTTGTCGGTAACGTATATAAACGGTACAGGGTTCAACGAGTGTGCCGTATTTGGCGAACCGTCTTCGTTCAGCGCATTGTCGGCATTACCATGGTCGGCAATGATGATAGCTTCATAATCGTTCGCCTTTGCAGCTTCGATAACTTCCTTCACACAGTTGTCTACCGCATGAACGGCTTTCGCAATGGCGTTCATAACGCCTGTATGACCAACCATATCGCCATTGGCAAAGTTCACAACAATAAAGTCGTACTCCGCTGTATTGATGGCTGCAACCAGCTTGTCTTTCACTTCGTAGGCACTCATCTCTGGCTTCAAGTCGTAAGTAGCAACCTTTGGCGATGCCACCAAAATGCGGTCTTCGCCTTCGTAAGGTTCTTCGCGACCACCATTGAAGAAGAATGTAACGTGCGCATACTTCTCTGTTTCAGCCGTATGCAGCTGTTTCTTGCCTTTCACACTTAGGTATTCGCCAAGCGTCATCGTAACATTCTCTTTTGGGAACAGAATGTGGACACCCTCGAAACTTGCATCGTATGGTGTCATACAGTAGTATTGCAAATCCTTTATGGTGTGCATACCCTGCTCTGCCATATCCTGCTGCGTGAGAACGTAGGTAAGTTCCTTTGCTCGGTCGTTGCGGAAGTTGAAGAAAATAACCACATCGCCCTCGCCAATGGTTCCGTTTACGTTTGCATTGGTGATTGGCTTGATGAACTCATCGGTAACTCCATCGGCATAACTTTCCTCTACGGCTTTCACCATATCGGTAGCTTGCTTTCCTTTCGCCTCGACAAGCAGGTCATAAGCCTCTTTCACACGTTCCCAACGCTTATCGCGGTCCATTGCGTAGAAGCGACCAACGATAGATGCGATGTGCGCACCGTTGGCGTCGCAGACCTTCTGTATGTCGGCAATAAAGCCTGCACCGCTCTTCGGGTCGGTATCGCGACCGTCCATAAAGCAATGCACATAAACATCGTTCAAGCCGTATTCCTTGCCGATTTCGATTAGTTTATGAAGGTGTTCCAATGAAGAGTGAACGCCACCATTAGACGTTAAACCCATCAAGTGAACCTTCTTGCCTGTCTTCTGTGCATAGCTGTAAGCGTTAATGATTTCTTTATTCTTCAGAATATCACCGCTTTGGCAAGCCTTATTAATCTTTACTAAATCCTGATATACAATTCGTCCAGCACCAATGTTAAGGTGTCCTACTTCAGAGTTACCCATCTGACCGTCTGGCAGACCCACGTTTTCGCCCGAAGCCTCCAACTGTGAGTGTGAAGAAACTGCATTCAGATAGTCCAAGTAAGGTGTTGGCGTATTGTAAATAACATCTCCCTTACCGTGTTTTCCGAGACCCCAACCATCGAGAATCATCAGAAGTGCTTTTTTTGCCATAATAATTTTATTCCTTTAATACCTATTTTACTGATTTGCAAAGGTAAGAAAAAACTTACAAAGCACAAAGAAATATCGTTATTCTACTATTTATTTTCTACAATAAAGTGTAGAGCAAATAACCCCAGTGTGCCACCAATGCTGCGGCAAAGCCGCCGATGGTATGAGAAATAATGGCTTTTGAAGTAAGTTCGCGATAGCCGATTGTATCGAGCATAGCAGTGTGTGTGCTGAGGAAACCGCTCCAACACATACCCATACCCGTAAATACAGCAATGGCATTTCCGTCTATCCAACCTTGAGAAAGGAAGTTTGGAACAAGGCTAAGGGCAGCACCCACAGCACCAAGTGCCGTAATAGGGAATGCTATTTGGTGTGGGTCAGAGAATCCGAATAAAGGTTCCAACAACCAATTCAGATAGTTGGCAGCCTCTGGCAATATGGCGATGCCTTCGTAAGCGGCTCCAGTAAATTCGCCTGTCTTGCTTGGACCGAATGTAAGTATCATTACAAGCGTAGAGATAATGAGCACACCGGGGATAATAGCAAGGCCAACTTCCACACCTGACTTACCTCCGTCGAGCAAAGAGTTAAGCGTACGCAGGAAGATAGACTTCTCTTTTTCGTGTTCTGGAAGCTCTGCTTGCTTTTCAAACTTCGCTGTTTCGAGTGCATTCTCTGTAAGATACTGTGGATAAGCCTTCAACACAAAGTGCTGCATACAGCGTGTTGAAACGATACAACCACAGCAAGCACCGAAGAAACCAATCAGTGGTTCAGCGAAATAGCCTTGTCCGAGCATAAACACAATAACGATAAGTCCCATACCGAACGCAGTACCGAAGTTGGTAAGCGAAATGTATTGGAACTTCTTGAAATATCCGCTAAAGTGCTTATCTTGTGCCAAAGTAATGATGGCAGGGTTGTCTGAAAGGAAAGTAAGTATTGCTCCGAGTGATGCCACACCGGGAAGGTGAAACAACGGACGCATAAGCGGACGCAAAATCTTCTCGATAAGGTCTACCACACCAAACTCTACGAAGATTTTACCCAATGCACCTGTAAGCACACAGATTGCCATTAGATAGAAGCAAGTGTTCAATAACAAATCGTGCGCCGTATGCATAATGGTGTTAAGCATTGGTGCGACACCCATTACCCAGCCTATACCGCCGAATAAAGCAATAATAATGAGCAGACACATTATGCCCTTTGGCAATATCTGCTTTGACTTCTTAGTCGTGTTGTTTTGTTGGTTTTGTTCCATTTTGTTTAGGAGTTCTTTCACGCGTTTAAAATTTCGGGCGTAAAATTACTATATTTTTCACAATTACGATACTAAAAGCTGGAAAATATTTAATTTATCCTTAACATATTTAATAAATTCGGTAAGAAGACTATAATTGTGTAAATATTTTTCACAAGCGCAACCATCACATAACTATCTATACATCAATACTTTGCAAAACCTATTGTTTTGCGTTCCAAAAGCGGCTGTTTTGCACGGTAAAAGCGTAGGTTTTGCAGCGCAAAACAGCCGCTTTCGCAACGCCAAAGCGCAGTTATCACTTTTTAACAGAATTATCTTTACAAAACTGTATCTAAAAGCCCTCACTGCTTCATTAACGTTGTGCTAAGTTTCAACAAACCGCAAGAATGAGTATTATAAAAGCAAAGGGACGAAACCTTGTATGGTTTCGTCCCTTTCTTATGTTCATTTTCCTGCACACCTACACCGTAATTATTCATCGTAACCGATGGGGCGGAACTGTTTTTGCTGCTCGCTGTATATGAAACCAGCTGCACGAAGATACGCTTGCAAACGTTCTGGGGTATCGTTGAAATTGTTGCAGAGCGATGACAGTGTATCAAATTCCTCGTCGCGCAAAAGCATATTCACTGCACTTACGAGGATTGCAGGGTCGGTGGGTAACTTTTCCATAAGATAAAAAATATATTGTAGATTATCAAAGAACAGCCGCAGAAAGCTTGAAACCTATTTTTGCGGCCTGTCAATGATGTTTAGGGGAATGCAAAATGCCCCAAATGGCAATGCCAAATGTGGGGCATTACTTGTTTACTTCATTGATTCGCCGACAAACTGCAAGGGCAGCAAGTCTTTTATGGTGTCGATTACATAAACCCCTTCTGTACCGTAAAGCAAGATGCGAACAGGCTTTTTATAGCGGTCTTCTATTTCCAAGACAACCTGTCGGCACGCTCCGCAAGGCACAATGGGCTGCTTCATCAGTCCTCCGCCATTGCGCGCGGCTATTGCCAATGCCTTTATGGGTTGGTCGGGGCGAGTGCTCTGCGCTGCAAAAATAGCCGAACGTTCGGCACAAAGTCCCGATGGATAGGCTGCATTTTCTTGATTTGCCCCCATCACCATTTCGCCATTTTCCAACAACAAAGCTGCTCCCACACTGAAATGGCTGTAAGGCGAATAGCTGTTCTTAGTGGCTTCAATCGCCGTTTCTATAAGTACTTGCTCGTCGGCAGACAGTTCTTCCAACTGGCAGACGCCTATTTTAATGTTTATATCAATTTGCTTCATAAGCTTTTTCTTAATCTTTTTTCTTTTCGGGTCTGTATTCATAACAACCTACATCGGGCTTCTCATCGCGCGCAAAGCCGTCGTGGTCGGTGGTACTGATGCCGTTGGGCAACGCAATACCTATATCGCGGGCTTTCGATTTCTCCGAAAGGTGGAAGTCGTAAGCTTGCTTGTCGCCGTCTATCTTGCGGAAATGCTTCTCGCCCGACTGCACTGTGTCGGTGGCTTCTTCCCACACCACTTCAACGTACTTGGCAGCATCAAGTTCCTTTGGCTTTATGGTGCGCAAGATGCTGTGGTCGAATTTGAAGTTTTGAGCGGTTTCATCGGTAAAAGCACCCATTATTACGTCTTCGGCATACCCCGTTATCAAGGTGTTGAAAACATTGAATTGCTGGAGCGTGTATTGCTTCCCGTCGCTGCTGTTTCCGAACCGTAAGGCTGCGCCACGGTTTCCGTCGAAAGGATAGAACTGCGCAAGGGTGCAATGGCTCAGCGTTATGTTGCCGCCAAAGAAAGCAGCACAGTCTTTCAACGTATTTGTAATTTGGCTGTTGCTGACGTCTATCTTGCAGTTGGTAGCGAGCAAACCATACCCCTGACAATTGTGTATGGTGCTCCGACGAAGCGAAAGCGTAGAACGGTCTACACTCGACGAGTCGCACACAATGCCATTATAAGTCGAGTGAATATCGGCAAATTCTATTTCGTTGTCGTAACTCGACGTATTGAAATGAATGCCTTGCCACTGCCCGCTCACACGGTCGTACGGCAAATAGTCGAACATATAGTCCAAACGGTCGCCCCGAAGCGTAACAATCTTGTCGGCTGTTCCTGCTATTTTCAGCTGTCCGTGCACATCAAAGCCTGCCTTATTGGAGAAATAAAGCGTGGTTCCAGCACCAATGGTAAGCGTTGCGCCCTCGTTCACCTTAATGCCTCCCTGCACCACAATGGGCTTTGTGCTTTGTATGGTGGTATCGTGCTTTATCTCAATGTTCTTCAAGAGTTCGGCGTCCCAGCTGTAAGCCTTCAGGTTTACTTTCTGTTGCACCGTGCTTTCGAGTGTAAACACGAGGTTGTCTTCCACCAATTGTGGGTCAGCCTTGCCATTCTTCGGCGTTGTAAGTTCTACGAAAACACGAATACTGTCCTTGTTTCGCACTTCAAGCCCATTCACCTGATAGCCGTTTGCCTGTCCCAAGTAGATGCCGTCTACATTCACTCGGAAACCCGTTTGGTTGCCTTGCTCCAACCGAACATTGGCAAGGCGAATGCCATTGCCCGACCGATTGTAGACCCAAAATGTCTTTGTGGGGGTTGGAACTTTCGAGAATGTAGTGTCAAGGCGCACCGTATCTGTTGAAAATGCCAACAGATTGCTCTTCGACGTCGTAAAAGTATCGTCGTCGTTGCAAGCCGTTACCAACCCGACAACAGCCAACAGCAACATATATGCAAGTATTCTAAACTTCTCCATTGGTATAATAACGCAGAAAAACACTACTTATTACATTATTATAATAAAAATACAAGCAAACGGGAGATAGTCTGTACTCACAGTGCAAAAGTGCTTTTAAAAATCTGTACTGCTGCTTTCGCTCTTCAAAAGCGCAGTTTAAGAGTTAAAATATTTCAAGAAACAAGAGAGGGTAAATACTTTAATGTCAAAATAAAGTATTACATTTGCAACATCTTATAACTATAAAACCAATCTGAACAATAAATAAACTACATATATGATACGAAAGAAATGTTTATTTAGCCTTATACTTGCCCTATTGGCAAGCATACCTTCATTGGTAAGTGCAGACATTGTTACGGGTAAAGCCGTAGACGACAAGACGGGCGAACCGTTGGCAATGGCGTCGGTAAAGATGGAATGCAAAATGGGTGGAGCTATAATTTGGACCTCTACCACTACCGATTCGTTGGGCTACTTCAGCAATCAGTGTTCCTTGGAGGGGCGGCTAACGGTTACTGTGAGCCTTTTAGGCTACCACGATGCCAAGAAGAGAGGGTACTGCGGAAGCGGTTCGACTGCCGACACCATAAAGTTGGGAGAGTTCAGACTGAAGCCGTCGGACGTTGTACTCGACGAAGTGCTGGTGTCTGCAAAGGCAAAACGTTTCACCATACAGGGCGATACAATTGTGTTTAACCCCGCTGCATTCAAGCTAACCGAAGGTGCACGACTGAAAGAACTCATAGAAAAGCTGCCTGGAGTAACGAAAAAAGACGGCAAACTGTATTGGAACGACAAACCTTTGCGCCTCCAAATGAACGGACACGATATATTCGGAGGAAGCGGAATCGTTGCCGACCTGCCTGCAGAAGCCGTTCAGAACATTAAAAGCTACAACAAAGCAAGCGAATTTGCCAAACATTCGGGCAAAGACGACGGCAAGGAAGACCAAGTTTTGGATATTAAAATAAAGGCGGCCTTTATGGATAAATGGTATGGCGACATAAAGGCAAAGTTACAATCGCCCAAGAACTACGAGGCTGATATTACTTCTACAAAGCTCAGCGACAAGAATCCTATCATGTTCCACCTTAATACCAACAACGTAAACCGATATCAGAAAGTAGGTACAAGCTGGTGGGAAAGTGGCGACTTCGACTATTTCGGCAAGGCACAGAATGCAGCCTTGGGCTATCAGCACAACTGGAAAGCAATAGCCAACGAGTATCACTTCATTGCGTTTACTTCAAACTTCAATCACAAAGATGGCTGGGGAACCGACTACGAGACTTCTCAGTACTTCTCACCAAACAGTGTTACGACGTGGAGCCTCAACCGAAAGAAACACTATAACCATGAAATAGCGCCCGAAGTGCGCGCCGAATTGATGTCGTTTGTCGACAGAAATAACATCGCTGCAGCAAACTTAATCTTCAATTACACATTGCAACGAAACAATACAGAGACAGGTAGCGCACGCTTCGACACCGATACGAAACCTTACGGAGACTTTCCTTTAGACTTAGCACTAAGCGCAGGGCACGGAGATGCTGTCTATCGGCACATCATAAACCGGGAACGTTCGTACCAGCAACAAATAAACGAAGGTGGAGGAATCAAACTCGAAGGTATCTGGAAACACTTCATTGCCAAGAAAGCACAGTTGGAAATCAATGCCGAAATGACATATCAGAATGGCAACAACCGCTTCGATGCTCACCGTGAGCTGGAGTATATAAACAAAGGAACGTCCTCGCCGCTCTATCAATACAGCCGCGCACCCTATCATAACATAGAGGCAAGCGGAGAGGCTACGATAGAATACCACATCAATGACGCACTTATGCTAACCGCAGCAGAACAGTTTAAAGCCGGTAACAATAACATTCGGCAAAGTTTTTACAGTTCTCCCATCGCTTCAAAGATAGAAGACGACCCCGAGAGCGTGCTCGATGCAGCCAACAGCTATCGCAGTAAGCACTTAGAAACCAATGCCACAAGTACACTCGGAATAACTTACAAGGTGGGCAATTGGCAATTTATTCCTAAGGTAAACTACAATTTTGACTGGGAAAGACTGAACTATCAGCGCGACAGATTGGACACTGTGGCACACCGCAACAGCAATACCTTTATGCCGGAAATGGCTGTTAAATGGAAGTTAAACAAGAACAACCGCTTCGACTTCGCCTTCAACTATACGACAAAACTGCCCGAACTGCTGGCTACATTGGGCTATCGCGACGACACCGACCCATTCTGGATAGTAGAAGGAAATCCTCTCTTGCATCGCAGCCACCAGCATACAACCTCGTTAAACTATGCTGCCACAACGGCAAAACAGCAAGCTATGTTCCTCTTTAAAGTGGGTTACACACACATTGTCAACCCCATTGCTACCGTGTATAACTTCGACCCACAAACAGGCGTGTACCGTAGCCACAGCGAAAACGTGCGAAGCGGCAACGATTGGTTCGCTGAAATAACCTACGACCGAAGTTTTGGCGACTACATACGCTTCTCCAACAAGGCAGAAGCGCATTTCAAGAAAGCGTATGGCTATCTTGCCGACTTCAACGGACACGCTGCACAAGAGCAAAACCAACTGAAAATGTTTACTTTCGTATCAAATCCTGAACTGTCGTACGAAAGCGATTGGCTGCAAGCAGGCATCTTCGGAGAAATTAATTTGCAACGAAACCGATACTCGCTGGCGAGCCAATACAACAACACACCTATTGAATATGCCTACGGATTGCGCGCAACACTGAAGTGGAAAGGCTGGGAAATAAGCAGCGAAATACAAGACAAAGCCGCAACGGGCTATCTTGCACAAGAGCTGAACCGCCACCGCATACTCTGGGAGGGCTACATTCGCTACGTCTGGAAGAAGAGCAAGAGCTGGATTGGATTAAGTTTCGACGACATTCTGAACCAAAATCGCGAATACTCTCTCAATGTAAACTCAACGAGTCGCACCGAAAAGTGGAACGAAACACTGCACCACTATGTTTCCTTAACCTTCAACTACCACTTCGATGCAAAGGGAAAGAAGAAGTAAAAAGTATGGTCGCACTCTGCAAAAGAACCGTTATAAAGAGATTTTTGCTGGTGAATTTTAAATTATCTAAAGTCTGATAAACATTTATCTAAGCTTTGATAAATATTTCTCTAAGCTTAGATAATAAATTATCAAAGCTTAGATAATTTAAAAATATCCTTTAAAAATCGCATTATATACTATTGTATTGAGAGCGGAACAGCACAAAAGAGAAAACGAAAGGCGATAAAGCTAAAAACCATAGAGGAGTTTTCAGAACCTGATTGATAAACAAAGCCCCCTTTTGAGCGTGTGCTCAAAAGGGGGCTTGCATATATACTACATGTCAGTGGCGGATTAGTCGAGCCACTTAACGTATGAGAAGTCTTGGCGGTGTGGCAACAAATCGTTCTTAGGATACATACGAACGGCACACTTGAAAGCACCTGCATCAGAAGCATCGAAGTCTAACTGGAAGGTGTAGAGGTTGCCGTTGGTATTTACAAGCTTGAACGGAAGTACCTTGTGAATGGTTACATCATCGGTAGGATTGCTCTTGAGCATCACAAATTCCAAACCTACTGCATCTTGAAGACCTTGTTCGTCGATGGTATAGGTAAGGGTTGTTACCTTACCTGTTACGGCATTGTGCAACGAATCGAAGTTGCTTTCTACGACATTGATGCTGTCCCAACGCTCGGCAACGGTTTCCTTCCACTGTGCAATTTCCTTTGCAAGGCGGTTGTCGTTGTCGTGCAATTTTGCAGCACGCTCTGCCTGCTTGTTGTAGAACTTAGTATAGTAGTCGTCCAACTGACGCTTCATCGTGTAATGAGGCGCGATTGTGGCGATTGAGTTCTTTACTACCTTCACCCATTCTTCCGAGTAGGTCTTGCCTTCGGTCTTGTTGAAGAACAATGGAGTAATCTCGTTTTCCAACAAACCGTAGATGGTGGCAGCATCGAGCTGGTCTTGATATTCTTGATTTTGGTAGGTGCGCTTCTGTGGCAATGCCCAACCTGCGCCTTCGCGGTAGCCTTCTACCCACCAACCGTCGAGCACAGAGAGGTTTACAACGCCGTTCATCTCTGCCTTTTCGCCCGATGTACCACTGGCTTCCAATGGGCGTGTTGGTGTGTTCATCCAAATATCGACACCCGAAACAAGGCGGCGTGCAAGTTCCATATCGTAGTCTTCGAGGAAGATAATCTTGCCAAGGAACTGCGGCATACGCGAAATTTCAAAGATTCGCTTAATCAATCCTTGACCTGCACCGTCGGCTGGGTGTGCCTTACCTGAGAAGAAGAAGAGCACAGGACGCTCTGGGTTGTTCACAATCTTCTCCAAACGCTCCAAGTCGGTGAAGAGAAGGTGCGCACGCTTGTAGGTTGCAAAGCGACGGCAGAAACCTATCATCAATGCGTTAGGATTGATTTTCTCAAGGATAGAAACCACTTTTGCTGGGTCGCCTTGGTTGCGGAGCCACTGCTGGGTGAACTTGTCGCGGATATATTTTATAAGCTTGTTCTTCAAAGCCATACGGGTTTCCCAAATCTCGGCATCGGAAACGCTGTATATTGCGTGCCAAATGTCCTCATTGCTTTGGTCTGCCATAAAGTTCTTATCGAAATACTTGCTGTAGACTCTGCGCCATTCGGTAGCCGCCCAAGTAGGGAAGTGAACACCGTTTGTAACGTAGCCAACGTGGTTTTCTTCAGGGAAGTAGCCCTTCCACAGCGGTGCGAACATCTTCTGGCTTACCCAACCGTGCAAGCGAGATACGCCATTGATTTCCTGCGATGTATTGCAAGCGAAGGTACTCATACAGAAACGTTCGCTGTGGTCGTCGGGATTGGTGCGTCCCATGCCGATGAATTCGTCCCAAGTAATGCCCAACTTTGCTGGATAACCCGACATATACTTGCTGAAGAGTGCTTCGTCGAAGTAGTCGTGGCCTGCTGGTACAGGTGTGTGAACGGTGTAGAGCGAAGATGCACGTACAAGTTCCATTGCCTGATTGAAGCTCAGACCTTGTTCAACATAATCGCAGAGGCGTTGCAAGTTGCAAAGTGCAGCGTGGCCTTCGTTGCAGTGATAGATGTCTTTCTTAATGCCGAGCTTCTTCAAAGTGAGCATACCGCCGATACCGAGCAATATTTCCTGCTTGATGCGGTTCTCCCAATCGCCTCCATAAAGTGCGTGGGTGATAGGACGGTCGAACTCTGAATTCATTTCGTTGTCGGTATCGAGCAAGTAGAGTTTTATGCGTCCTACGTTCACCTGCCATACCAATGCATGCACCATATAGTTGTTATAAGGCACTTCAACCCTCATTTGGTTGCCGTCAGCATCGAGCACACGCTCGATAGGAAGCGAGTTGAAGCTCTGCGCATCGTACTTTGCTATCTGCTGACCGTCCATTGAAAGGCTCTGGCGGAAGTAGCCGAAACGATAGAGGAAACCCACTGCGCAGAGGTCTACATTAGAGTCTGATGCTTCTTTAAGGTAGTCGCCGGCAAGCATACCCAAACCACCTGAATAGATTTTCAACACTTGGTTGAGTCCGAACTCCATACAGAAGTAAGCTACTGAAGGACGTTTTGCGTTAGGTTTCACGTTCATATAGTCGGTGAACATCTTATAAACGTTCTTCACACGCTTCATCAGGTCTTTGTCTTTAACAATGGCTTCCTTGCGGTCGTAGCTCAATTGCTCGAGCAACAATACTGGGTTGTGCCCTACTTTCTCGTAAAGTTCTTCGTCCAAATGAGTAAAAAGGCTGCGTGCCTCGTGTGTCCAACCAAACCAAAGGTTGTGTGCAATCTCGTCGAGACAAGCCAATTCTTTCGGAAGACTTGACTTAACATTCACCTCTTTCCATTGAGGTTCATTTGAATAATCAGACTTAATTTTCATAATTTTATTTATTCTGTTTTTATATTTTATGCGTTAATCGTTGCTGTTTTATACGCTTGCTGTCGTTATTTCGCATTTATTCTTGCGTCGCGGTTCTTTATTGCGATGTCGTAAGCGGCTTCGTAAGCGTGTATGAACTCGCTCCATAGGGCTTTCTTCGATAGTTTCTGTGCGTTTGCCCTGCATTTATCGGCAGCCTTCTTGTCCATTACGGCGTATTCCTTAATGGTTTCCTTGATGGCATCTGCCACTTCCGAGTAGTTGTCGTCGGTGCGATGAATCACCTTTACGCCATCTGTTATCTCGCAATATCTGCCCTTCTGCTGGTTCGCCCATAAGCCAAAGCCTGCAAGGTCGGTTGTTATGCAAGGTACTTTAAACGCTACCGCCTCTAACGGAGTGTATCCCCAAGGCTCGTAATACGATGGATAGACACAGAGGTCGTTGCCTAACACAACGTCGTAGTAAGGCTTATCGACGATGCCATCGCTGCCGTTCAGGTAGCAAGGCACAAGTATGAGCTTCACTTTGTCGGTCTGTGCATTCGCAATACCCAAGTGGCGCATCATATTCAGCACTTTATCGCTGTCCGCATCGTACAGTTCGTGGGTAACAAACGGTTGTTCCAATGCTGTGTCGAACACACTGTCGGTTGCCAAACGCTCCTGCAAATCGGCACGAGGACGTGCCACCCAGCCTGGCACTTCTATGAAAGCGAGAACGTTGCGTTGCAGTTTCTCGTCGTGATTCAGTCGGTTCATCGCATCAATAAACACGTCGATGCCCTTGTTTCTGAACTCATAACGACCGCTGGTAGATACAATAAGCGTATCGTCGCCGAGCGTTGTGCCCGTAAGAGTTTCTGCTATACGCAGCAATTGCTTGCGCGCTGCCTTGCGTTTCTTGCTGAACGTGGCTGCTTTCGGTACGAAATCGTCTTCAAAACCATTTGGCAATACAACGTCTACAGGCTTATCCAAGAGTTCCTTACATTCAGAAGCGGTAATCTCGCTCACCGTTGTGAAACAGTCTACATAATGCGCGGTTTGCTTTTCAATGGAGTGTTTGCTTTCCATATTCAGCTCTCCTGCCATCTGGTCGCCATTGTAAGCCTGAAGATAACCGTACAACGGCTTGTTGTTTCCTGCTATACTGCGCCCTATTCCAGTTGCGTGGGTAGTAAAAAGTGTTGCTATTTCGGGCACATTGTGCTGCAAAACCAACGCTGCAAAGCCTGTTTGCCATTCGTTGGCGTGGAATATGACATTCTTAGAGTTGCTCAGATAGAAACGATAATAGCTTTCTAGCACCTTCGCAGCTGCCAAAGAGAACATCGCAGAGTCGTCGTAATCGCCATAAGCGTGCAGACTGTCTACGCCATAGTGCTCCCAAAGTTTACCGTAAAATTCATTCTTGCTGGCATAAAAAGATTGGAAATCTACCAAAAATGCTATCGGGCTGCCCGGAACGTTCCATCGTCCCACCCTCAAAGTCAAGCCTTCACGGTTTGCAACTGCCACCCATTCCTTAAAAAGTTCGTTGTCTTCCGTAAAGAAAGGGTTCTCCGTTCCGTTATAACAGTCGGGACCAACAAACACAACGTGGTCTCGCATCTTCTCCTGTAATGTCTTGGCACGTGTAGAAAGTACTGTGTAGATACCGCCTACCTTGTTGCATACTTCCCAGCTTGCCTCAAAAATAAAATCCAGAAACATCTTTTTGTTACTACTTATCAATCTTTGCAAAGGTACTATAAAAAACGAATAATGAAGAAGGAAACTTACCATTTTAAGACTTTTGACCTTTAAAATATGATATAAATCACGTTTTTATCAGCAAAACATTTAAAGTTTGAAAAAGAAACACCCTCTTTTCTGCAACCCAAAAGAAAAAGAACTATCTTTGTAGGAGTTATGAAAACAAAGCTCATTATATTCATATTCACAGCCTTCGGCTTGGCTGCAATGGCGTTGCCATCTATGGTTGCAACTGCTCAACCAACATATCAGCAAGGCGTCCCCACCGATACGACGACGTTTAAAGGGCACATAGAGAACCAAGAATACCAAGTTTGGCTCGACATAGACTTCTACAAACAGAACATCGTAGTGCCGAAACAAGAGATTTTTGGCGAGGTTGCAGGTTATCTTGGCGCAAAACGCGACACGCGAAAATGGATTATATCCGACGTAACAATAAAAGGAAACACCGCCACACTTACGATTATCAACGACTACGGCAGCGAAGACCTTGTGGCAACGCTTACGCACAATGCCGACGGCACCTACACTTTAAAGCAGGTAGAGGGTAGCACCATACGCATCGTGGTAGACAACAAGTGGGTGAAACTGCCAAAAACAATGCTGTTCAAGTAACGTGTAATCTCACTATTTTGTTATTTTAATGCCATTTCTCAATCGTATTTCAGGATAATAGTGTAAATTTGCACTAATTCTTAAAATACAAAATCGTTTATAAATAGAAAAGAATGATAAAGAAACTGCTTGTTGCGCTGTGTGCTTTCGCATTCATATCGCAAACAGATGCCTTGGCGCAAGGTACGTCAGACAAAAACCATAACTTCAAGGTTGCAAAGAACTTAGAAACTTTTTCTGCCATCTACAAATACCTCGATATGATGTATGTAGACACGTTGAATGCCGACGAAGTCATCGGCAACGGCATCAACGCTATGCTGCGCTCGCTCGACCCCTACACCGTTTTTTATCCAGAGGACAAGGTAAAGGAGCTAAACCTGATGATTTCGGGCAAGTATGCAGGCATTGGTGCGCTGATAAGGTACAACCTCAAATTAGACAACGTGGTGATAGACGAGCCTTACGAGAATATGCCTGCTGCGGAAGCAGGACTGAAAAAGGGCGATATAATATTGTCAATCAACGATTCGGCGATGCACAAAAAGACTACAACCTATGTTAGCAACCACTTGCGTGGCGATGTGGGCACCACCTTTCTTTTAAAGATTAAACGCCCATCGACAGGCAAAATTATGAAGTTGAAGCTTACCCGTAAGTCTATTCAAATGCCCGCTGTGCCCTATTACGGATTGCAGCAAAACGGAATAGGCTACCTAAACTTGAACTCTTTCACCGTAGACTGCTCAAAAGACGTCCGCCGTGCCTTCATAGAAATGAAGAAAGAAGGTATGAAATCGCTCGTACTCGACCTGCGAAACAATGGTGGTGGCAGCCTGCAAGAAGCCATAAACATTGTGAATATGTTTGTGCCAAAAGGACTTACGCTCGTAAATACCAAAGGTAAACTGCAACGTGCCAACCGCGAATACAAGACCGCAGTTGAACCAATAGACACCCTTATGCCGATAGTTGTGCTGGTGAATGGCGAAACAGCAAGTGCAAGCGAAATAACAAGCGGAAGCCTGCAAGACTTAGACCGTGCTGTCGTAATGGGAAGCCGAACCTACGGCAAAGGCTTGGTGCAGGCACCAATGGATTTGCCTTACAACGGAAATCTGAAGCTTACAACAAGCAAATACTACATTCCGAGCGGTCGATGCATTCAAGCCATCAACTACAAGCACAGCCGTGGGGGCTACGTGGAGCACGTTCCTGACTCGCTGACAAAGGAATTCCGCACGGCAAACGGCAGAATCGTGCGCGACGGTGGCGGTATCAACCCCGACGTGAAAGTTCTTCCAGACTCGCTTCCAAACATTGCGTTCTACCTTGCAAGCTCTGGTATGGACTCAACCGAAGTGATGCTGAACTGGGAACTCGACTATATAAAGCAGCACCCAACTATCGGCGAGGCTAAGAACTTCGTTATTTCAGATGCCGACTACGAGAGTTTCAAAGCGGCTGTAATAAAGAGCGGCTTCAAATACGACCGCCAAAGCGAGAAAGCAATAAAGAACCTTGTGGACATTGCAAAGTTTGAAGGCTACTACGACGATGCCAAACCCGAGTTTGAAGCGTTGGAAAAGAAACTGCAACACAACCTCGCAAAGGAACTCGACCACCACAAGCAAACCATAAAACAGCTTGTTACAGCCGACCTTGTGGCAGCCTACCACTACCAACGGGGCGCAATAGCAAACAGTCTGCAATTCGATAAGCAATGGAAAGAAGCCGTGAAGCTACTCGAAAATGCAGAAGAATACAAGAAGATATTAGCACCAAAGCAACACAATTAATACATTTACCAAGAGTACAGAGCCCTTTCTGTACTTTTGGTAAAACTTCATTGAACTCCACATAAACTTAATAAAAAGCCTACTTTAAGAATAAAAAGAAGGTAACAAATCTGTAAACATTTTTCACAACCGTATCTCTTGCGCAACACACTCTTTATCAACGCATTACAAAACCTATTGTTTTGCATTCCAAAAGCGGCTCTTTTGCACGGTAAAAGCGTAGGTTTTGCATCGCAAAACAGCCGCTTTCGCAATGCAAAATCGAAATTACCGTTTTTCTAAGAAATTATCTTTACAAAACAACAGCTGTTTTCAGCGAAAACAACCGCATTTGCATAGGGGTGTAATTCATCACATTCCGCCTATCCACACTTCTGTTTGCTTCGCATTTTCAGATACGCATAGAAGCCAAAAAGCGTGTTTACCCAATGGGCAAACACGCTTTTTTATATTGTCAGAGAGTTGATAACTCCCCCTTATCGAACATTCACCTTAGCGGCTTTGTTGCCTACACGCACGATGTAAGTGCCAGCAGCGAGAGATACACGTGCTTCGTTATCAGCCAGCTTGCTTTGGTAAGCCAACTTACCATCAATGGTATAGACAGCAAGCGTGCTGTTCTTTGCACCAACGACAGTTATACCGCCATCTACAAGCTGTACCTTTACATCTTCGCCTGCGCCGACACCATCAACACCTGTTGGGTTCGGGTCGAAGCTTATATAGTTGGTTATCTGGTAGAGATTAGGCAAACGGCTGTTTCGCATCAAACAAACAAGATTGTTAGCAACCCCTGCCAACTTCAGTGTAGTTACACCATTGTCAATAGAGAACTCATCGCTTTCCAACTCCTCGCCTTGTGGTTCACCGTCAATTACAGTGATATTGCCAACAAACCAACGGTAGTTCGTTGCTTCACCATCAACCTTAGCCTCAGAACTTAGGTCTACCTTACCATTGATGCACTTCACGTCAAGCGGTTCCTGAAGGTTATAAGAGTACTTACCATAAATACTCTTGCCATCACGGTCTACAGCTATTGGCATCGTAGAGAATCTCAACTTGTTCTTTACAAGGTTCAAAACATTCAGTTTAGAGTTCTTAGAAACATCAACCTTGGCAAGCTTGTTGTCGTTCAACCAAAGCTGCTCCAAAGCAGGCGCATTGTCGAGCGAAACGCTTTCAAACGCATTCTTGCTTAGGTCAAGGTTCCAAAGGTCAGGGTTATCTATCGTAATCTCTTTCATATTGTTACCTGCCAGAAGTGCAAGACCAAGCTTCTTAGCCTTCGACAAGTCGAAAGTCGTAAACTTATTATCGTTCAAAGCAATGAAATAAAGGTTCGGATACTTCGACAAATCGAGTTCCGTCAGTTCATTTCCACTGAGGTTCAACTGCGTAAGGGCAGTAGAAGCAGGAATCTTTACTGATGTAAGTCCTGCATCAGCAACTGTAATTGAACGAGCATCTTTCAAGCCAGAGAAGTCAGACGCTCCAATCTTAACGCGTGATACACTGAATACCGACAGCTTGTCTTGCTCGTTGGCAACAAGAACTCGCACCTTGGCATTTGCCTTTGACTTCGCTCTGAAGAGCTTGTAAGTAGTGTCCAATGTGTACTGAGTAACGTTTCCGTCAGCATTCCACTCGAAGTAAACAGAGGTTCCCTTAACAGGACTTGCCAAAGAAAGCTCTACGCTGTCCGTTGCATTTAGTGTTGTGAAAGATGCCAATTCGTATTTAGGCATATCAATGGGCTGCACAAGAGTTGTCTTGAACACATTTTCGCCCTTGAAAGCAGGATAAGCAGCATGCGTCATCTCACAGTAAATCTTACCCACACTGAGGTTAAGGAACTTAGAGGCACCATCTTTTATGGTGTAATCTGTGCCTTCTTTCAGCTTTTCACCGTTCTCTTTCTTCCATACGTATTGTGTTGTAGCACCGTTCTTTGTAATGAATTGCTCAGAAAGGTCGATGCCAGGAGAAGATGCAGAGATTTCAAGTACGTGCTGTGGTGCATAGACGAATTGGTCGTTCTCCAATCCAAAGTCCTTAGGCATATTAGCCAATGTGAAGTTGTTTCCACTCACATTCAGATAAGCCATAGGTGCAACAGGAGGTATCTTGATTTCCGTAAGTTCGTTGTTTGAAGCGTCCAAACGCTCTAAGAGTTCACTGTGATTGAGCAACAAGCGAGTGAAACCATTATTAGAGATATTGAGCGAACGGAGGTTATCAGCATCAGATACATCTAACTTGGTCATCTTGTTGTGGCTTATATCGAAGTTGCGAACAGCGTAGAAGTCATCAAACTCGTAGTTTTCCAACTGGTTGTTACTTAAATTAATGTCAGTCAACAGACTCTTATAGAAATAAGATGATGGACCTTTCAACGTGAGTCGGGTAAGCAAGTTGCCTGAAAGGTCAAGCTTTTCAAGTTTATTGTTATAGCCGAGGTCAATATTTCTCAAGCCTGCATTCCTCAAAGAAAGCACGCGCAATTGGGGTAATGCGGTCAAGTCGATATTATCGATGCTCAAATTGTTGGTTTCCAATGCAGTTACATAATGGTCTTGCGGTACATAGACAATAATATTGCCTGAACCTTTGCGCTGAGTATCGATGTTTGGTGTTGTTGGACGGTCTGACTTAATTGCCATTGGAGTAAGATTGCCATCGCCCAAATCTACTTTTACAGTAACAGGAGCAGCGTTGGTAGCACCCAAAATACCGACAGACATCTTTATTGGAGCACCTGCTGAACCAAGACTTGAAATTTCAACAGCCTTTATATCCTTACCAAAGTCTTCAGCAGTTCTGATAGTGAAATTCTCGGTGCGGATAGGATAATCCTTTAATACGGTATTGGTAAACTGAAGGAACACTTGGTCGGAAAGTGCCTTCAACAACGTAATCTTACCATTCTCATACTTATAATATGTATCATCTAACTCAACAGGCTGCGTCGGGTCGGCTTTCGGAACTCTATAAAGCTTTCCATTGGTCGTTGTACCTTGACGCAACACGCGCTTGGTGAGGTCAATGACATCACCCACCTTATAGGTGTCGTTCAACTCCATTTCGTGCTGTGCATGGTAATACTCGAACCAGTTACCAGGCCAAGGCAATGTGGCAAAGTCCATATAGTTGTAGCGAACATTGACACTGTAAAGGTCTGGGTTATTGGTTACATCGAGAGAACGTAGGAGGTTGTTGTCGCAAGAGAAAGTAAAGAGCTTTGGATTCTTGCTGACATCGAGCGTCTTGAAGTTGTTACCACCACAGAAGAAGTAATAAAGTTCAGGACAATGTGAAACATCAATGTTATCAAACTTCACATCAGTATTCACTGAACCAGAGCTATGAGAGATATAAAGTTCCCTTATCTTTGGATTATGGCTGAGGTCGAGTGTCTTAATACGTGAGTCGCTTACATTCAACACCTGCAATTCAGGGTTCTTAGAGAGGTCTACAGAAGAAACATTGGTCATATCAAGACTCAAACGTTGCAGCTTAGGACAAGCCGTTGGGTCTACATTTGTCAGAGTCAAAGAGTGATAAGCATCGAATGAACGCAACGCTGGGAAGTTACGGAGCGTGAAGTTTGGAGAAACATGACCACACTGTGGAATCTCCAATACCAACAACTTCGGCAAGGAACCTATCATCAGCGGTGTTGCTTTCGTGAACGGATTATCCTGCAAATAGAGAATTTGCAGATTCTTCAAATCGTCTATATTAAGAGCATTCAAGACATTGTGCTCCAAATTAAGTACCTGAACCTTCAAATTGCTGTGGAACTTAATCTCGTCAATCTCGTTACCTGCAGCATTGAAATAGTAAATCTGTGTTGGGTCGCCGTAAATTTTTACCCAGCCTTCCTTTGATACCTGACCTGTGTAAAGGGAACCTTTGATAGACTGGTCTTCCTTCAATTGAGCAACATCGACTTCAAACTCTTCTTCGCCGGCACCACAATCGATGCTGACAACCTGCTTTTTCTCTGCTGCTCCAAGAACAAATGAAACACTTGGCGTAATGCCACTACCTTGCGCTTTCTCATAGATATTCGTATGAAAACTTATGATAAGCTCCTCATTTTGTGCATGCGCACCGAGAGGATTGAAAATCATCGCCATCAAAATCAGAAAAACTGATGATAGCAAATTTAACTTATTCTTCATATACTTAGTAAATAATAATTCGTTGTGCTGGGCTTCCGTTCACTTGGATAAGGTAGACTCCCTTCTCCCATGAAGAAGCATTGATATTGATTTCATTACCTTGAGCCACTTGCGAGTGCACCAATTGCCCTGAGAGCGTATAAGCGCGTACATTCATTTGCTTAGCCTTTGCAAGGAAAGCTGTAAACGAACGACTACCTGTCATTGTGAGAACGGGCATTTCTCTTTGCTCTGTCTTCACACCTTGAATGCCATTTGCACCCTT
This sequence comes from Prevotella intermedia ATCC 25611 = DSM 20706, assembly GCF_001953955.1. Classification (NCBI taxonomy): domain Bacteria; kingdom Pseudomonadati; phylum Bacteroidota; class Bacteroidia; order Bacteroidales; family Prevotellaceae; genus Prevotella; species Prevotella intermedia. The sequence goes on along the minus strand of NZ_CP019300.1, from coordinate 506,630 downwards.
CTCAAGCAGTACTTGCTTCAAGCCAGCATAAGCATCGAACTTACCCGCACCCCATTGCACAGGGTCGCCAGTGTTCTTTACATAATCGTCTTTCACTGCAGTCTGTCTGATAATACGTACTACATCTTTGTAAGTCAATGTAGGGTCAGCCTCCAACCAAAGTGCGATAGCACCAGCTACAACAGGTGTTGCCATTGAAGTACCGAGCGATTGATGCCAATAATAAGCCTTTCCGCCTTTTTCCAACTTGGCTTGCAACGCTGCAGAAGTATAACCCATATTCGGGTTAGTTACACAATATGTATTGACAGAAGATATAACTGATGCACCAGGAGCACAGATATCTGGCAGGTTCCTGCCATCAGCCAGCGTACCGAATGAAGAGAAACGTGATGCTTCGCCTATTGGGAAGTCGTTAGCTTCGCCTTGTTTATTGTAACCATAGACATAGCCGTCCAACGAAGGCCAGTGGTTACGAACATTATAACTGCCAACGCTAATAACGTTGTTTGCACATGCCATATCGCTGATAGAGCCATTGCGTGAGCCTTTTGTCCAGCCTTCCTGAGCATAATCGTCGAAGTAAACAAACTGAGCATCGCCATAAACATCGACACGCTGTCCCGCTTTCTTACTCTTAATGAGCAACCCTAACTTGTAGTTACCATCTTTATTGGTCGTCTGATTATCGCTTGTCAAGAACTGGGCAAGTACATAATAGCGTCCTGTTTCAGGGTCTTTAATAGACGCAGCACTAACGTATCCCTCGAACGCTTTGGCGAAAGTAGAGTTCACAACAGCTCCGTTTATGGCATAATCGCCACCAGAAGAGTAAATAACCGGCTGTCCATTGGTGTTCTCAGCTACGGGGATACGAACCGCAACTTTATTCTTACGTGCGCTATTGGTAACAACTATCTGCAATTCAAACTCGTCAGCATCATTGCTATAAGCACAAACCTGACCGTTGCGAAGGTTATAATAGGTTTTCTTTGCCGTCTTATATTCCCCTTCTATCATTGGACGAACAAAGGTCTGAACAGTAGAGTCTGCCTTATCGAACTTCGCCGTCAAAGCTACGGTGTTGTCAGCCTCGTTACCAGCAGCCACACAGATGATAGCATCCTCGCCGCACAAAGAAAGGAAACGATTCATAACACTGTTAGGGTCGTGTGCGCCAAGATTGCTTCCTAACGAAAGGTTTATGACACAAGGCTTGCGCTTAGGACCCGACAGTTTAGAATAGTTGATAATGTCATCAACGCCAAAAGCAATAAACTGGTCGCGCAAATCACCGCATGAAGCCACAATCTCCGACTCAGTAGCACCGCCATAATAAAGGTTGGGCACTGTAACATTGTAAGACAGATTCTGGTCATCGGTCTTTGCAGCCAAGATGTTTCCCTTGTAGCCACCAGCCATAATACCCGACGTGTGTGTACCATGGAAGTTTGTATAGCTATCGGTAGCAAAGTCCTCAATGGCATACGTATTGTCCTGCTGCTTCATTGTATCGAGTACCGCACGAGGATAATAGTTCTGATAGAGATAGCCCTGTTGGGTTGTTGTAGTAGCCGTTATCTTACTGATATAACCGAAACGCGTAGTGCCGTCAGGCTTCAGGAAGTTGATGTGGTTAGGGTCGATGCCGCCATCAACAATACCTGTTACAACGCCCTTACCAGTATAAGCCTGTGGAAGGTCAATTCCTTGATGTATTTTATCAATACCTATCGTCTTACGAACAATGTCCATCTTCTGATAAACAGGACGCGACAACTCCAATCGGCGTACGCACTTCAACTCTGCAATGCGTTCTACGTCGGCAGTAGGCACCATGACGATGGCAATATCACCACGCACTCTGAGTACCTTGGCACCTTGTGCATCAAGCTCATCAAGGGCATTCTGTCCCTTAAACTCCACCATTGCCATAACATTCTGCTGAACTTCTCTCGGACGCTCAAAAGAACGTGTGCGGCTATTGTATGTAGGAATCGCTGTATTCCGTATCTGCAATAGCATCATCTGACTCTGCAAGTCGAGCTTAGACTGACCAAAAGCAGTCAAAGCCGTACACAAGCATAAAATAATAAACCCTAATTTTCTCATTACTTCTTAATTATAACTTTTTTACCATTAATTATATACAAACCAGATGGAAGGTTTTCGCCCGCTACACGAGTGCCGTCAAAGCGATAAACCACTGTCTTTCCATTACCTACCTGCTGTTGAACTCCATCAATTCCAGTAGGACCACTTAGCAGAATATCCAAACGGTCGCCGTTCTTCAATGTTACTTCAAAGCTGGTTCCGCCTTCATAAGAAGGCTTAATCTTCTCTCCATTCAACTGTACAAGCATCTTGCTGAGGTCGTTGCCATAGGCACCAAACATAAATGGATTATCTTCGGCAGAGAACATCAACGTGTTTTCTCCACTCTGCATTGTAACTGCTGAACGGTCAGAACGATAGAACTGGAAGCCATAGTTAGCAAGACTTATGTCATCGATATAAACAATTGCCTTTTGGTCGCGTACAATGGCAGAAGTTGTTATCTCTATCTTCATACCATCGGTTAGCCTAATCTCGTAAGAACCATCGCCACCAGCACTCATTGCATTACCGTCTACCTTAAGCGTTTCTATTTTGCAACCGCTGTTCGGCTTTATCTGAATCATACTGTTGGCTTCGTTCAGTTCAATGGTATTGTCGCCATCTTTAATGGCTATCACCTTATTATTATAGCTGCTGCCTTCATAAACCGTGATGTTTTCAGCCTTATCAACATTCAGCGTTGCCTTTATTGTAGCATATTTGTGTGCCTTGATGTCGAAAGTGGTTGCAGCTTTCACAAGATATTCAAAGGTTCCATAAACACTTGTTGCAACATCATTGACCTTGAACGATTCCAAAGCGTAGTTCGTTTTATCGAAAGTAAGTGCCAGCTTTGTTCCAGCCTTTACCGTAAAATTAGCATCAGTATAATTGATTATTTCTTTACCATCGGCTGTAACCTTGGTAAGAATAGGCTTTATGTCGTCGCTTGAGAAGTTGAACTTCACAGGGCAGTCCACATCAGGATAGTTTGCCATAACAACAACTATGCTACCCTCTTTAGGTGTAACAAAGAACTGATTGCCAGAACTTTCTACTTCCACGCCATCGAGCGTTACTTTATAAATAGGTATATCTCCATAGTTGGCATTACCAACTATCAAAGTCTTCTCTACGTTAGGAATCCACTTCACGATATTATCACCATCTTGCAGGTTTACAATCGTGTGCGATTCGTAACGTTCCATTCTTACCTTAGCTGCATTATCAACCTTAACGGTGCAAGATGCAGTACGAGCATCGGCAAACACACCCGACTTCACCGTAAAAGTCAAGTCCTTGTCGGCATCAGACAGATAAATATTGCAATTAGTAAGGTTTGAAATAGTTTGTTCAAGAGCCTCGCCGTCTTTGTTCGGCTTATAAACTCGCTTTAAATAAAAGCCTTCTTTGGCTTCTATCTGAACAGAACCATACTGCGGAACCGTCACATTATTCACACCATTGACTATATTCGCAACGGGTGCATAATTGACTTTTACCGTAACTCTACTGGCATCATCTATGTCTAACTTAATAGGAATGTCAGCCATTGCGTTCATTGACATTAGAGCCATGACCGCCAAGAAAAGAAAATAGTAGACTTTTTTCATACATTTTTAAGTTTTTATTATTATCTAATTCTAATTTTTGCTTCACAATAGTTTGGTACGCCCATATCTAATTATTCACATAATAAAGCCTACCTTATATATTGAATACTTCGCTAAGTATTGGTTATATGCGTCTATGCGTGCAAAGATAGGTATAAAACACATACCAACAAAATTTTTCTTCTATTTTATTAGCTTTTGCAAAGATTTTATTTCAAAAAAAAAATATAAAGAATAATTTATAACAATTTAAAACATACCATATCATAAAGGAAGTAACGACAAGTAATAACACATTGATAAGAAAGGAGCTAAAAGGAGTTGCTTTTTGTTTATAGATACACCAAGATGCTGTTAACAGTAACCAAACTTGCGTCAATACAGGCAAACATATCTATCAATTCAACACAATTGCTGCACCTATAAAACTTTTAATTTTACAAAAAGGGCGTTGAGGTACATTTTGATTACCGAAGGTATTTGGTGGGATTTTCCATCTAACTTTGTAAAGATAATTCTGTTAAAAAGCGATAACTGCGCTTTGGCGTTGCGAAAACGTAGGTTTTGCGGGCTAAAAGAGCCGCTTTTACCTTGCAAAACCTACGCTTTTAGAATGCAAAACAATAGGTTTTGTAAACTGCTGGCAATGAAAGAGTTAAGCAATAGATGGGTTTGCGAAAAATATTTACACTATATTCCTCTTTTCCTGTTAATATAATAAGGTGTATTTATACTTTAGCTTTTAGCGCACCACCATTTCTACCGATACTCATAGCTATAAGCGTTTTTTCTGTGTCTTTATCTACAAATTAAAAAAGCCAAATAGGGGGAACACAATTATGCTTTCCACTTGAATTATTGTAGAGTCGGCAATATTCAAAAAGAGTTGTCCAAAACCATTGGTTATATGTGCCTAATTTTATATGGAAAATTATTTTTTTGTAATATAAAAACGATAATTTTATAATATAAAAAAAATAATTTCTTATTATAAATTCCACCCTCCATATAATTATCTGACAACTAACAATTTGCAAACTCCATTTTTAGCTATTTTCTCTATACAAATAGACGCTACAAATGGTGAGCTACTAAAAGAATAAGCACAGTTAAATAAAGTTTTAGAATGGGAGTCTAAATATACTTTAGTAATAAAGTAAGTATAAAAACACGACGGTTAATAGTTGATATTTATTAAAAACAAAGAAAAGAGATAACTTTTTGGAATAATATTTATAAATTTGTACGTAGAGAATATTAGGAAAAAGCATATTATTACGATCTGCCCAAATAATTGGACCAACAATGAAATGAAAGGGGAGTATGTAATTCTTGCCTTTACGAATAAACAACAAGATAAAATTATTTTATCTATCCGTAAGAAAATAACTTCTTCACAAATAATAATAAAAACTAAGAACAATATACCTATGCTTATCAAACCACAACAACTATTATTGCTTCTGCTCTTTATATGTATAGGGGCAAAAGCACAAGAACGAACCATTTTGCTGCAGGGATATGTGAGAGATGCATTTACAAACGGAGGCATAAAAAATGTGTCTGTGATTTTGATGGATGAAGACAGTACCATTATAGATAAACAAACCGTGAAATACATTGATGAGGATAAAACTTATATGGAATCTTATTACAGTTTCAATATTCCTGCCTCTCCTAAAAAGTATATTGTTAAAGCGGAACAATCTGGATACGAATCGGCTTTTTCTAATTATAATGTGAAGTATATTGCAAGAAACCAGTCGTTCCAAGTTCCAACAATATATATGAAACGAAAATCGAAACTACAACAGGTGAACGAATTAGACGAAGTTGTGGTAAAAGCTACTAAAGTAAAGATAGTTTTTAAAGGCGACACAGTTGTTTATAATGCAGACGCTTTTAATTTGCCCAATGGTTCTATGCTCGACGAACTTATCAGGCAAATGCCTTCGGTAACACTTAATTCGGCAGGAGAGATATTCAAAGATGGAAAGAAGGTTGATAATCTTTTGCTGCAAGGAGAAAAATTTATGAAGGGAGAGAAGAGCCAAAAGATATTGTTGAGAAATCTCCCGGCTTACACGGTAAAGAATATAAAATTTTATAACCGAACGAATGAGAAGAACCAATATTTAGGTTACAACAACGAGAAGAAAGAGTTTGTAATGGACGTGCAATTAAAAAAGAATATGCTACAGGCTATATTGTAAATGCCGAGGCTGGTCTTGCTACACACAAACGTTACAATACAAAACTATTCGGACTAAGATATACTCCACTTTCGCGCTTGTCGTTTTTTAGTAGTGCCAATAATATTAACCAAGATTTGCGTCCGGGTTCTGATGGAGAATGGGACGCTTATAAAGCAGGAGACGGAGTTTTAAGTTTCAAGATTGCAGGTTTAGACTGGTTTCTAAAAAATACAGATAAGTCGGTGTCCAACGAATTTTATGTAAAGACACTTTGGCGCGATGGTAATTACGATGCTAAAACTATTACCACGACTTTCTTGCCTACACATAACAATTATACTGCGTCTACTCTGCATACAAATGGGAAAGAAACTTCGATTACAGCGCAAAACGATTTTATTGTCTCTAAATCGTTCTATCTATATGCATCTACATTCTTTGAATATTGGAAAACATCGGGTACACTGAATTCGAAATTGGCAACTTTCCAAGCTAATCCTTTCAACAGCGTTAAGAATACAGAAGATTTGCTGAATGACGTCTTTAATAAAAACGATTCCACTATAAAGAAACAGCTTGTAAATAGCAATAAACAAGACAGCGACAACCGATTTTATCGTTATGGAATATGGCAGACACTTGAGGTTTCGAAAAAACTTCCATGGGGAGACAATATTAGTTTAGAAGCAGAAGCATCGTACGTAAAGGAACGCAAAAAGAATTTTAATGGTTACCAGCTTCAGTTTATGCAAACAAATACAAATGAAACGGAACACCAATATGTGAATGAGCCTTCGCACCACTATAATATTGCAGCCAAGTTGGCATATAACATTCATCTGCTAAATAATTGGAACTTTAATGCAAGTTACGGTTATCAGCAAAATTATCAATACGACAGTTTTAACAGGTACCGGTTAGATAAGCTTTCGGGGTGGACAAATAGCAGACATCGGCTCACGGATTTGCCTTCTACAAGAGATTCACTATTGTTGGCTATGGACTTGAACAACAGCTACCAAACATGGAATAGATTTCACGTGCATAGTGGAACAATGCGGATTTTCTATGATAAAGAAGGTAGAAAAGGTACTACGCGGATAGATTTTTTATTACCATTGGCTTATAAGCATAATTGTATGAATTATCTGCGCAGTGATATTGACACATTGGTTTCTCGACGCGACTGGCTTTTTACGCCTACAATTTCGTATAGTTTCAGAGGTGCAAATGGAAAAAATTGGCAACTGGCATACAACATGGAAGTTACAACGCCCGATTTGAAACAAACAATAAGAGTAACCGATACATCGAAGCCGTTGTCGGTTTATATGGGGAATGGTGATTTGCAGAATACTACGACGCACAGTTTCTCGGCAAGTTATGGCAACATTATACAGAAACTAAAAGGACAGTATTATTTAAGTGCCGACTTTAAATTGTTTCATCAGGCTGTGGGCAATGCAATGTCGTATAACACAACAACAGGAATTTACACTTATCAGCCACGCAATATAAATGGTAATTGGACTGCTGAATTTAATAATGGCTTTTCAGTCTGCTTAGACAAGAGAAGGATATGGACTTTAGAAAACAATATGAGTTTAAAACTCAACAACAATGTAGACTTCGTTACCCTAAACTCCATTCAGAGTTACGGCATAAGCAAAGTGCGTAACTTCTATTTTACCGATGGTATAAAACTCACTGTACAGAAAAATAGTTTGCGCATAGCTTTCATAGGAAATATAGATATTCATAACTCGAAAAGTTTGAACAGCTATTTTAAGACGTTCAGTGTTTGCGACTTTTACTACGGTTTGGCTGGCAACTATACGCTTCCTTACGATATACAGTTTGCCACCGACCTGAAAATGTATGGCAGGAGAAGATACAGCGACCAATCTTCCAACAACAACTGTCTTGTCTGGAATGCATCGCTCATAAAAACATTTATGCACGATAGGCTAAACATCAGCATTACAGGCTACGACATTCTACAGAATATCTCGAACCACACATACATTGTGAATGGACAAGGAAGAGAAGAAACATTTTACAACAACATTCCAAGCTATGTTATGCTGACTATTGGATACAGAATATCGAAAAAACCTTGAAACTTAGCAAATATACATTGTTGAGAAAGAAACTTTGTGATAAAAAAACTGGTTATTAGAGTTTGAATAACCCTAATAACCAGTTGATTTTTATTGATGTTTATTTATTGTGCAACTTATAAGTTTTAGTTTCGTTACCATCAAATAGTCTTAAAATAATAATGCTATGCTGTAAGTTGGCTATACTAATATTAGACTCGTAGCCTCCTTGCTGCAGAAGTTGTCCTGTTGTTGAATAGATTTTATAACTCTGGTATTTATTAGACAAGCAAATGTTTTTATCAACAATATAGGGAGTTTCTGTTTTGTTGGGTGTTTCTGCACTATTAATACCTGTATAAAGGTCGGCAAGTGCTTTCACAATTACTGTTTCGGCACCAGGAACTTGAACTATGAACATTGCTGCATGTTTTTTATTGTCTTCGCTATAGAAAACAAACGAAGCATCGCCTCCTTCAGGAGCCAATTCTGGAGTAAGTAATTGGAAATATTTCTTCATCTTTGAAGGAGACAACACGATACTTACATTATCAAACGGGTTGTTCTTGGTTGTTACTTTAAACACAACTGGGTCTGTCTTCTGCTTCATCTTGTATGGAACGTAGAGGAACTCCTTATCGACAGTGATTTCGGGCAAGTCGGTACGACCGAACGAAACGTTGTCAATCATCCAGTTCAAAGCAGAGTAGTTGCCACCTTCCTTGCTGTAGAAAGAGAATGCAAGGTGGAAATTATCGTCGATATTGATGTCTTTTACCTTTGAAAGGTCTATGCGATAGTTCAACCAAGTTTCGTTTTCAATTTCAACGCCAGCTGGCTTGTACTTCTCAATATCGAGCACTTGCTCCTTTATAACGCCGTCTTTCTCGGTGATGATGTATGCTTGGAAGAACTCTTCGTGCTGTTCGTCCTTGCTTAAACCGTTGAAACGGAGGCTGAAGGTGAGGAACTTGCTTGCAGCCTGCTTGTAAGAAAGTGTTGGCGAAACAAGCCAAGACTCGTATGGGTTGTGGTCTACAACGCCCGTCTTCCAGAACGTAATGTATGCTCCTTCGTGCTGTATCTTACCATCGACAAGGTTGTTTTCTCTTTGTTTCCACACCCAGAATGGACGGTCGCCACGCATAATCAGGTTTTGCCAACCTTGTATGCTTAGGATTTGCCTGTGGCGCATACCGTCGAATCGTTCGTTGAGAAGCGTCAATGGTGTAGCATCGGCATTTGCTATCATAGCCTTGGCAATATCGTTGAAGGCAGTGCGCTGTTCGCTATCGTTATGATAGAAAAGTACAGTGTTTACATTTACATCAGCTTCGGTGGTATTCACGAAGCGAACGAGTGTAGGACGATGGCTGTCGAGCGTGAACTCACCGGTAGCACTTGCCTTGCCCTCGTTGTTCATAGGCAGCCAGTGCCCACCACCATCGATAGAATATTCGGCACGGAAAGAAGTGGCAGCAGTGGCTGGAGTCATCTTCACCTTGTTCAATCCGTTTATCAAAACATCGTCAAAATAGAGCATGCCGCCCTTGTTCAGCGTAATATCGCCTGCGCCGTTCCACTTGCCTTCTATCTTCCAATAGCCAAGGTCGTACTTGCCGAAGTTCTTCCATTCGGGTTCTTTCGCAAAACGCTCTTCAATGGTGTTGGCTGTGAACTTCTCAACCTTTGTACCTGCTGTGGCTTCTTCGCAGATACCCTTCAAGTTGTAGCGAACGGTGTCGCCCAAGATTGTTGAAACCACAAGTGTAGCCTCGTATGTACCTACGGCAAGCGGACGGAAGTCGATGCGGAGCTTAGGTTCGCCATAGAGCGTTCCCTTGCTCTTGTTATACATAAAAATGTTGGTGTTGCTCTTGAAGCAATTTACCTCTGAGGTATGTTCAATGGCAAGCTTTACATCGGTGATTATATCTTTTACATCAAACTCCAAGTTTTGTGTAACCGTCTTTCCGGGTTCAGCTTTCATTTCGGTAATAGGAGTCTTTTCAGACAACTTAACAGATGGTTTCTTGCCTTTCTCCATAAAGTAAGCTATAAGCACCAAGTTGCTGTTATGCGTTTCGTCAGCACCTGCAAAACTCAGCTTAAACGAATCAGTATCTTTGAAAGCACCTTTCTTTGTTGGAGTAACGATAAGTTGTGCGCTTACAGATTGGTTCTTTCCTATTTCCTCAATATCGAGCTTCATCATATTGCTTGCCAAAGTATATTTGTCGCCACCGCTGAAGTTTGGTTTCTGTGCTTGGCTCAAGTGCATCGTTTGGATAGCAATGTCGTATGTTTCGGTCTCTCCTACCTCACCATAGATTGTACGTACCTGTGGGAGTATGGCGATAAGTGGCGTAGCCTTAGCTTCAGAAGCAGGCATACGGTTGGCACTGAAGTCGTCTAAACTTACTTCACTGTTTTCCTGTACTTCAACAGCAAACTCTAACTTCGTTGCATTCTCAGGGCAGATGGTGCGGAAAGTCAATGTTCCCCACGACTTCATCTTACCAAAGAATACTTTAGGATTGTTGATAAAGGCATCTTCGCCACACTTCACTACTTCGTTATTGTCGTTGAGCCAACGAAGTGCAAGACGCAAAGGCCCTTCCTTCTTAGCACTTGAAATGGTGGTATAGTGAATTTGGCATTCTATTTCATCGCCAAGAGTAACATCGTTCTTCTGTAAATCAATTACTTGTTTCAAGAAACCTTTATCGTTTCCTGTCTTAATTCCTACACCAAAGCCTGTGTCTGAATGGTAACTGTCGCGCTTTTCACGCTTAAAGATTTGCTCACCTTTAACTTCCCAGTTCTTAGGCATATTGTTCGTATCGAAGTCCCAGAAGAACTGATTTTCCAACAACTCCTTTTCAGGTTTGTCGGGTTTAGCTTCATCTGTACCTTTACCTTTCAACATTATGGTTACAACCTTGTTGCCAATAGTTATTGTTATCGTTGCAGTTTTATTGCCAACTGCTTTTGGTTGGAACTTTACAAACAACTTTCCACCTGTTGCAGATAGTGCATCACCTGTCTCTGTTCTGACAATAAAGTCATCTTTGTCCTGTCCTTCTAACACAGGTATTATCTTTTCGCCCTTAAAATTAGCAACAGTAATGGTAGTAAACTTCTCTTCAGATACTTGATTTATACCAACTGAACCGAAATCGAGTTCAGCAGGTTCCGCAGTAATATCAATAGGGTCAGACTTCTCTCCTGTCTCAATATTCTTGAGTTTAAAGAGCGCATAACTATCTTTATTGCCTTCCATATAAAAAGCAACAAAGCCAATGCCCTTATCCTTTACTGTTTCAGGGATTGCTACAGAATAGTTTTCATACGCCGAATTAGATGATGTAGGAAGCACATCGCCAATCTTGTCGATTAATTCACCTTTCTTATTAATAAGAATAACCGAAAGCTTAGTATCGCCTTTAACAGTTCCTGTCTTCCACTCTAAATTCAATTGCTTACCAGCAATATCCTTTAAGCTCAATGCTGGAGAAACCAAGTAAGACTTAAAATTCTCTGTCAACTTCTTTATAGTTGGTAAAGATATATTAAGACTAAACTCTTGATTGGAAAAAGGTGCACTCCAAGAAACACCAGTTTTAACGTTGGATATACTAAACCAAGTATTTCCAATAGCTTCCTTGTACTTCTTGGTTTGCGATAAAGTTTGTAATGGTTGGGCATCGTCCAGTTTACTGAAATCAAGTTCCTGCACCTGTGCATGCAAGTTACTTGTTACACCAAACAATGCAATCAGCAACCAAATCCACACGGCTCTCCGTGCAATAGTTTTAAATTGCGTCATAATGAATTTTGTTTTTAAGTTTAATAAATGCGTAAAAAATCTTTTTATACTTTACTATTCTCAATATGAAAACGAGGGTGCGCCATTTTTACACACCCTCGCTTTTTTATATAATAGTTACTTTAATTTTTTGTCTATAAAATCATAATAAACTTAATTATAGCAACTCTTATTCTTTCCAAAGTGGATAAGCCCTAGAGGGGTCAGGATTGTTCTTACCCTTAACAGCAGGGTTATCATTTTCTTCCAAGCTAACAATACAGAAGTTCATCCATGCAGGACGACCGTTAGTGTTAAATCTCCAATCTTCAAAGAAGTTTGTATCTTGATAACCACGCGTTACAGACAAGTTAGCACGCTTGATATCGAAAAATGATTGACCTTCACCCCAAAGTTCAATACGTTTTTGGAAGATAATTTCATCAATAGCATCCGTGCCTGTATAAGTATAGTTCTTATCACGATATGTTTTCATAAAATTCTCAAGAAGAGCAATACCAGTACCCGCAGCTACACGTTCAGCTGCTTCAGCTTCGATGAAATACATTTCTTCAACACGCATCAAAGGATAAGCAGAAGCTGTAGCGACTGGAGATTCATAATAATTACCCTCATTAGGACGGAACTTTAATGAACCGTATGTAGGAATTCTCTTTTTAAAATCAATCTTATGCGCCGAACCATCTATATACTTATTCTTTGCTTCCAATGGTGAGCCGTTAGGAGCCTTCCACATTGTTTTACGCCAGTCTGTGTCACTAATTCTATCGTAGAATGATTTACCAATCATATTCATAGGACCATTTCCAGCATAACCGAATGCCGTTTCGTTAGAAGCAAAAGAGGTAAAGTTTATAATACCAGTCTTCACAGCATAATCTTCTGATGTGTACTGAGCACCCCACATCCATTTAGAAATGTCATTGAAACCTTTCTTAACGTCAGTAGCGTCTGCTTCAGAGATAGGAGCTTTTCCATAAGTATCAATAGCCTTACGAGCATATTCCTTCGCTTGCGCATAGTCTTCATTCCACATATAAAGACGAGCCTTCAAACCATAAACAACAGCCAAGTCTGGAAGCGTATTCTTGTTATTTGATACTAAATGCACAATATACTTTTCAGCATTGTTCAAGTCAGATTCGATAAACTTAAACATTTCTTCATGTGTAGCACGAGGGTTATTACGTGAAGCTTTTTCGCTCAAAGTATCAGTAACAATAGGAACTGTAAGATTCTTGACATTGTATCCTTGTTCATTTGTACATGCAGGATTTACATCCGTTGGCAAGCACTCATACATACGTGCCAAATCAAGATAGTTAGCAGCACGGTAAGCGTATCCCAAACCAAGGTAACCTAACTGCTCGTTTGATGCCTTTTCAGGATTAACAGCAGCAATGACCAAGTTTGAAGCGAAAACATAGCTATAATAGAATGTATACACATACTGACCTATCAGATAAGAAGGACCAAGAGCCTTGGTTGCAGCCCAAGCACTAAACTGATTATAGTCGTGGTCTTTTACCACATAGTCGTCAGTCATGACATCACGGATACGCATAATAGACGAAGTTCCATACGAGAAGTGATAGTCTCTGTTCCAAACAGTTTTACCATATGCAGGCAATCCATTTACAATAGAAGCTGTCGCAGTTGCGGAACGTCCAAGCTGTTCCTGAGTAACAGTACCATTACGTGGCTCTGCCTCATCAATACAACCGGTCATTGCAGATAAGGTAAGACCAGCTAAAAGGACACCATATATTGATTTATTTATTTTTTTCATATTCTTTCGTATATTTTTAGAATGTTACTGTAATACCACCAGAAATTGTTCTAACATTAGAGTAGAGTACGTTTGAAACACCACCATTAATAGATTGGCGTGGGTCAAGACCCTTACGCTTAGACCATAGCCACAAGTTGTCACCTACAGCATAGATACGAACCTTAGAAACACCATATTTACGTGTTAACTTTGCAGGCAAAGTATATCCAAGGTTGATATTTTGCAGACTGAAGTAAGAAGCTGATGTCAACCAACGGTCAGAAGATGCGTTTGTATATTGGTCTTGGTGTTGTACACGTGGGATATTAGAACCCTTATTTTCAGGAGACCATGCCTTGTACAAGTCAACGTGCATAGCACTACCACGGTTGTGGTTCATTGCTGCAGCGTAGTTGTCATCATATACTTGACCACCAAGTTGGTATCCGAAATCAATAGAGAAATCGAAGCCCTTCCAAGCAAAGTTTGTACCGAAGCCACCATATACGTCAGGCAAAGATGTACCACAGAGATGGTAAGTAGCCTTTTCTGTATTCTCTACCTTAACCCTCTCTTCTACGATTGGTTGGCCATTCTTATCCAACTCAAATTCGCCAGCAGCATTCTTCTTGTATTTGTCTTGCCAATAAAGAGCCTTACCAGTTTCAGGATCTACGCCAGCATATTTCTTCAAATAGTATGTGTACATTGACTGACCTTCACCATAGAAGTAACGACCACTTTGGTAACCTGGAGCACCATCAGCCCACATTGTCTTATTTGCATCTGCAATACGAGTGATTTTATTCTTATAAGTTGTCAAGTTCAAATGTGCACCCCATTTAAAGTCGCGTGTGCGGATAATATCACCGAACAACTCAACTTCAAGACCACGGTTACTCATATCACCAATGTTATCATAGTAGCCTGCCCAGCCAAAAGTAATTGGCAATGAGAAGAATGCAAGCATATCTTTTGTAGAACGGTCGAAGTAAACGATGCTACCACTCAAACGTTGACGGAAGAACGAGAAGTCGAAGCCAACATTAAACATACCTTGCTTTTCCCAAGAAATCTTTTCGTTACCACGAGATCTCTTAACTGTAGCAACAGCATTATCAGAAGGAACGATAGAGTAGGTATTTGTATAACGGAATGCACCAATATTATCATTTCCCTGTGCACCATAAGAAGCCTTGAACTTCAATTCGTCCACCCAAGGAGCATTGAACCAAGACTCTTTAGAGATAAGCCATGCACCACCTAATGACCAGAAGTTACCCCAACGATGGTTTGGGTGGAATCTAGAAGAGGCATCACGACGATAAGATACTTCTCCGAAGTACTTATTGTCATAGCTATAATTTACACGACCGAACCAACCTTCTGTATTATAAAAACCACTAGAAGAGTTTGTATTTTTTGTTACAACAGCACCAGAAAGTTCAGAATAGTCAAAATCGAACATATTAGTCTTGGTACCACTCAAACTTGTAGACGTAAAGCGATAGTATTCATGGCCAACCATAAAATCGAAGTCATGTAAGCCAAATACAGGCTTCCAATTCAAAACTTGTTGATAGTTGTATGACCAAGAGCGGCTATGTTGTACAGAAACAGAGCCTTTTTCGGTAGCATAAAGACCAAACCAAGGATTCGTTGTGCCCTTACCACGTGACTCGTTCAAGTAAACGCTATTAACACTTCTGAAAGTTAAGTCTTTCAAGAAACGAACATCAACAGTAGCAACACCATTGAAAGTATTACCATCAGTAAAATCAAGGTTTACGCGGTTATCTGACAAGGCATTAGAACCACTCAAGAATGGACGTAGCAAACCAAGACCTGTACTTGTATTGTCGCCATAATCATAAGCTTCAAGACCTGATGCATCATGGCGCATAATGTTCTTGTTTCCATCACGAAGATACAAAGGATAGATAGGAGCAATACGAGTAAAGGCAAACATATTTCCAGAATCACCAGAGTCACCAGTACCACCATTTGCATAATGTGTAGAATAGTGAGAATAGTTCATATTACCACCAATGCGCAACCAATCGTTAATTTGGTAATCAGCCTTCAAACGACCAGTGAAACGGCGGTAGTCAGAAGCTACGGTAATACCATCGTCCTGCAAATAGTTGACAGAACCATAGAATGTAGATTTATCAGTATTACCTACTGCTGTTGCAGAATATTCCAGACGAAGAGCGTTGCTGTAAATTGCATCAATCCAGTTGTCTGGTTGGAGCCAATATTGCTGACCGTCTTTACCAGTTACCATACGACCAAGAGTTGCATTAGGATTCAA
Source organism: Prevotella intermedia ATCC 25611 = DSM 20706 (assembly GCF_001953955.1). Lineage (NCBI taxonomy): Bacteria > Pseudomonadati > Bacteroidota > Bacteroidia > Bacteroidales > Prevotellaceae > Prevotella > Prevotella intermedia. The sequence continues at coordinate 490,712 of NZ_CP019300.1, read as the reverse complement.
CTTACCATCAGTACCAATGAGTTTTTCATTAGCTGGATATGTGTAAACGTTGTATCCCAAGCCAAAGCTACTAGAGTTTGTAAGGTTCTTATTTGCCCAAATGTATGCTTTTTCAGGTTTCATACCCTTGCCGTCTGGAGATACCGCATAGTTATAAAGACCTTTATAATACATTTCATAGTAAGCAGCGGGGTCAGTGATATAATCATAGTCAGGAATTGCACGAGACTTTGAACCCCACTTGGCATCAACAGTGATGGTACCACGGTCTGCACGACCAGCCTTTGTTGTAATAATAATTACACCATTAGCACCACGAGCACCATAAAGCGCAGCAGAAGCAGCGTCCTTGAGGACTGTCATGCTTTCGATATCTTGTGGGTTGATAGACTTAATATCACCGTCGAATGGTGAACCGTCTACAACATACAAAGGAGAACCACCAGCATTGATAGAACCGATACCACGAATAAGGATACCTGATGAAGAACCTGGGTCACCAGAACTTTGTGTCATCTGCACACCAGATACTTTATTCTTCAAAGCATCAACAGCACTTGTTACTTGTACCTTTGTAATATCACCAGATTTTACAACGGCAGCCGAACCAGTAAATGCTGATTTCTTCTGTGTACCATAAGCTACTACCACAACTTCTTCCATGGTCTTGCTGTCTGATTCGAGAACAACACGCATGTTTGGAGCAGCCTTTAGCTTCTTAGGAGTCATACCTACATATGAAAACTCGAGCATTGCACCAGCAGGTACCTTCAACTCGAACTTACCATCAAGGTCGGTCTGAGCACCGTCAGTAGTACCGAGCACCTTAACAAAAGCTCCAATTACAGGTTGATTGTCCTCTGCCGAGATAACAACACCCGTAACATGTGTCTGTGCCATAGCCACTCCTAAACTTAGGAAAAGGCAGGCGAGAAACATTGTTAGTCTTTTTTTCATAAAATCTCTCACTTTAAAATTTAATTATTAACAGTTATTGTTTCATTTTTGCTTGGGATTTTGTCCCAATTTCTCATAGCTTAGTTAAAAACGAAAGTGTTTTCATCTTTTAACGTAATTGCAAAGATAGTATTTCGTACGTAACGGAACAAATAAATTTAATGAAATGACCTCTTTTTTTACTTTTATTAACAAGAAAGGGATTAAACCTTAATGAAAGGTGGCTGAAACCGCTTTGTAATGTTAGTTTGCAAGGTGTTAAGGCACCGTTTGTCTATGGATAAGAGCGCAAAAACGTAATTGTGATTAGAAAGAATGGAAAAAGATGTAAATATAACAAACTATGTGATGTGTGCCTTAAAGGTTTTGACAGATACTTTTATAATAATGTAAGCATACAGAGTGAACGTTTCACTCTTTTGCCAAATAAGCCGCAAGTGTCTGCCGTATGTATTCCTTAAAGGCATCGTTCTCAAGAATTTCAATATCTGAATACAGACCGAGAACAAAGCGACCAAGCCCACGGAAGTCGCAAACTTCAATATCAAGCAGCCAATGTTTCTCGTCGATAACGGAGAGATACTTTGCCCCATGTGGGTATTCTTCCAAGAAAAGATTGTGAGCGAGTTGCCCCAAACAAAGCTTTACGTTATAATGTTCTTCGCCACTGAACATAAAAATGTCGGTAAATAACTGTCGATGGCAATCCTCGTATATCCACGGAGCGTCTATTTCCTCGATGCGCTGCATACGGTTAAGGCGGAAGGTCTTGTTCATCTTCGACTTAATCTCGTGGCAACGCACATCTTGGTTGTTATTCATCAGAAAGAAAGGTTCAACAATACGGTCGGAAACAGAATGGCTATGCGGACTGGAATAGCCTACAAGGCGAAGCATCTTCTTATTTTCGATGGCATGCGTAATGATTTTCACATTATTAATATATGCCTGTTGTTTTGCCGTGCTTACACTATGCGAAAAGTTGTAGGCACGGTCGAGTTTTGCACGCAGCTGGTTCACCATATCGCTGCTGTTGCCCGTCATAAGCAACACATTATATATAGTGCGCACTTCGGCATCGGTGAACTGAAGGGTTTGCGACAGATTGGTGAAGAAAGGCGAACGGCGGTCGATGTGATACTTGTCGCCTTGCTTGAAAAGGATAAACCCTGCCGACTTTATAAAATCGAGCAAATAATAGATTTGCCGACGAGAGATATTCATCTTTTTGCTCAATTCAACGGCAGAATAGCCTACAGAATCGGCAAGCAGCAGAATAAGCTGAAGTTCGTTTTGAAGTTTGGAATAGCGCATAGAACCAAAATTGAGAAACTACATTTCAAAATCAATACTCAATTCTTCGGGCGGAAGCAGGGTGAAGGATTTACGATGATAGGGCGAAATGCCATACTCCTTAATGGTTGCACGGTGTTTCTTGGTGGGATAACCTTTGTTCGACCGCCAATCGTATTGCGGAAACTCTTCGGCAATCGCTTTCATATAATCGTCGCGATAGGTTTTTGCGAGGATTGAAGCCGCAGCAATGGAAAGATATTTGCCGTCGCCCTTCACGATGGTAGTATGCGGCACGTCTTGGTAAGGCTTAAAGCGGTTGCCGTCTACAATAATGGCTTCGGGGCGAACACTAAGCGTATCTAACGCTCGGTGCATGGCAAGAAAACTGGCATTGAGAATGTTTATCTTGTCAATCTCCGCTGCCGTAACCACTCCAACCGCCCAAGCAAGGGCATCTTTCTCTATCATAGAGCGCAGCAAATAGCGTTTTTTCTCCGAAAGTTGTTTAGAATCGTTCAGCAATTCGTTCTCGTAATCGGGCGGAAGAATTACGGCTGCAGCAAAGACGCTGCCTGCCAAACAGCCACGCCCTGCCTCATCGCAACCTGCTTCCACCTTATTTATATAGTAAGCATTCTTCAGCATATTAACTTTATATAACTAAACTTTTTATGGGATTGAACATATATTGCACAAAGGTAGCGTATTTTTGCCAACAGAAAAAGAAAAACCAAAAAGAAATAAGTATGAAAAGAGAAATAAGTATGGCAACTGCCAACAGCAACAGCGAAAGTTTGGAAATGGTGCGTAACATCAGAGCGTGGGCAACAGCCCCTGCAGAATGGTTGCGGAAATATTACAGTGCAATGCTGGAAGAAGAAGTCAGCAGCCATCAGGCTTCGCTACTGACGCAGGCACAGATAGCTTTGTTTCTATCGGTATTCGCTACAACCAACAGCTTTTTACTGAAAGCAGGGCTCGTGGCGTGGCTATTGGTGTGCGTATGGAAGCTAAAGAAATGAACAAAATTACCCCTGCACACCTTTTATAATTAAGAAGAAAACAGACAAGAAAAGTGTAAATATTTTTCACAAGCGCATCTACCAATTAACTTATTAACTATCAAGACATTACAAAACATACGTTTTCGCATTCCAAAAGAGCCGCTTTTACCCTGTAAAAGCGGCTCTTTTGCATTGTAAAACCTACGCTTTTGCAATGTCAAAGCGCAGTTATCATTTTTTAAGGAAATATCCTTTACAAAACAAGAGTTATTTCGACGAATGACAATCGTCAGAATCTAATTGTTCAAAGACTATCTGCTAAAACATCTTGACCACTCGTTCAATGCCTGCCACAAGGGTGTCTATCTCTTCTTTTGTATTATAGAGTGCGAAGGAAGCACGGACTGTTCCTGCAATATTGAAACGTTCCATAAGTGGCTGGGCGCAATGATGACCTGTGCGCACAGCAATTCCGAGTTGGTCGAGAAGTGTTCCCAAATCCATTGGGTGTATATCGCCAACGAGGAAACTTATGGCAGCATCATGATTAGATACCACAGCAGTAGCATCGCTGGGCACGCCGAAGAAGCGAATATCGGGAATACTGCGCATTTGCTCTATGGCATAGGCAGTAAGCATTTGCTCGTGCTGATGTATGTTCTCCATTCCAAGCTCGGCAACATAGTCAAGGGCAGTTGCCAAACCGTGGGTGGCTACATAGTCGGGGGTACCCGCTTCGAACTTCAAAGGAGGACGCTCGAAGGTTGTACCGCTGAAGCTGACACGCTCTATCATCTCGCCACCACCCTGATAAGGTGGCAACTTGTCCAACCATTCTTCCTTACCGTAAAGCACGCCAATACCCGTAGGGCCATAAACCTTGTGCCCGCTGAAAGCGAAGAACTCGCAATCCAACTCCTGAACATCGACCGCAAAGTGAGGAACACTCTGTGCGCCGTCGAGCATTACGGGAATATCGTGGGCGTGGGCAATGCGAACGATTTCACGAACTGGGTTAATCGTACCCATTACGTTGCTGACGTGGGCTACACTGACGAGCTTTGTCTTCTCGGTAATGAGCTGTTGGAAAGCCTCCATATCGAACACACCTTCGTCGTCGATAGGGATTACCTTCAGAACTATGCCACGACGCTGGGCAAGGATTTGCCAAGGCACGATGTTGGAATGATGCTCTACGTTGGAAACAATAACCTCGTCGCCCTCCTGCATAAAACCTTCGCAGAAAGAAGAAGCCACAAGGTTAAGGCTCTCGGTGGTGCCACGCGTGAACACTATTTCGGCAGTGGAGCGGGCGTTGATGAACTTCCGCACCGTTTCGCGCGCAGCCTCGTGCAAGTCGGTAGCTTGTTGGGAAAGCCAATGAATGCCACGATGCACATTTGCATTTACGTTGAGATACTCGTCGCGCATGGCGTCCAACACGCAGAGAGGTTTCTGCGTGGTTGCCGCATTGTCGAGATAAACCAACGGTTTTCCGTAGACCGTGCGTGAAAGGATTGGAAAATCGGCACGCACCTTAGATATATCGTACATCATCTTTACTTCTTTTATTGGCACAGCTTGCAGCCGCCACACTTGTCGAGCTCGCCACGGAAGCGTTTTTCCACCAAGTGGTGGAGACGGTCGCGGAGCGGAACAAGTTCCATTTTATCGATTACTTCGTTCACGAAAGCAAACTCAAGAAGGAGTTTTGCCTCGCGCTTGTCGATACCACGCTGCTGCATATAGAAGAGGGCGGCATCGTTAAGCTGACCAACCGTTGAGCCGTGGTTGCACTGAACATCGTCTGCATAGATTTCGAGCATAGGCTGGGTGTACATGTGGGCAGTAGAAGCGACACACAGATTCTGGTTCACTTCGTGCGAGAGTGTCTTCTGTGCGTCCTTTGCCACATAGATAAGACCTGCGAAAGCACCCACTGCGTGGTCGTCGAGCACATACTTGTAGAGCTGATTGCTCGTACAATTGCCCACTGCGTGGTTGATGACGGTATTGTTATCAACGTGCTGATGCTTGTCGGCAACTACGCAACCATTCAGGAAACATTCGCTGCCTTCCCCGCTGAAAGTCAAATCGAGCTTGTTGCGGGTTACTCCATTATGAAGCGTGATAATATTGTGCGACACACGGCTGTTGCTTTGCTGGTCGATGTAAACATTTGAAATGCGCACGTTCTTCAGATGGGTTTCCTCCAAACAGTTCAGTTCCAACTTTGCATTGTCGCCAACGTATGCCTCAATTACCTGTGTGGCAAGGAACTTGCGGTCGTCGGCAGAGTCGTCGCAAAAGAGCATTGAAAGTTCCGCTCCCTCCTCAAGTACGATGAGTATGCGACGGTTCAGCATAAGGTCTACATCGGAACGAAGAATGTTGATAACCTGTATGGTGCGGTCGGATTTTACACCTTTCGGCACATAAACGAACAAGCCGTCCTGCGCCAACATTGTGTTGAAAGCCGTCAAGGTGTCTTTGGCAGTATCAGCAAGCTTGGCATAATGGTTGGTTATGATTTCGCCATGCGTCTTAATGGCGTTTGAAAAGCTATCGACAACAATGCCGTCGTTGAGCTGTGCTTTGGGCAACTGGTCGTTGTAGAACTGGTCGTTCACAACGAAATAGACCGAAGTGCTTAGGTTTGGAACGTCGCACTTAAAGTCTTCGTAAGGATTGATGGGCATTCTCAATCGCTGCAAATTCAATCCATAGTCGGGTGCGAACAGCTTTGGAATATCGGTATATTTGTAGCGTTCCACCTTTTTCGTGGGAAAGCCCTGTGCCTTGAAATCCTCGAAAGCCTTGTCGCGCACCTTGTTCAAGACGTCGCAGGAATGTTGCTTTATCATTCCTTGCGCCTCGTTATATAAGTCTATATATTGTTTTTCGCTTTGCATGTTCAGCCTTTCTATTTATCTGCTTCCGCTTTTATCCAATCGTAGCCACGCTTTTCTATTTCGCGTGCAAGTTCAGGACCACCTGTCTTTACAATGCGTCCGTTGTACAGAATGTGTACTACGCTTGGTTTTATCATATCCAAAAGTCGGTCGTAGTGGGTAATGACGATGGTTGAAGTTTCCGAAGTGTGCATCTTGTTCACACCATCGGCAACAATGCGCATAGCATCGACGTCGAGACCTGAGTCGGTTTCGTCCAAGATGCTGAGCTTTGGCTGCAACATTGCCATTTGGAAAATTTCGTTGCGTTTCTTTTCACCACCCGAAAAACCTTCGTTTACGGAGCGATGCGAGAGTTTTGAATCCAAGCCCACGAGATCACGTTTCTCGCGCATCAGTTTCATAAAGTCGGCTGCTTTCAAAGGTTCCAAGCCTTGATACTTGCGCTTTGCATTCACGGCAGCTTTCATGAAGTTGGTCATACTTACGCCCGGAATTTCCACTGGATACTGGAACGAAAGGAAGATGCCTTCGTTGGCACGTTCGTCTGCGCCCATTTCCAAGAGGTCTTTACCGTTGAACACTGCCGAACCATCGGTTACGGTGTACAGCGGATTGCCCGTGAGCACTGCACTAAGGGTTGATTTTCCTGAACCATTCGGTCCCATAATGGCGTGTATTTCGCCATCTTTAACGGTAAGGTCGATGCCTTTCAATATTTCTTTATCTGCAATAGTAGCGTGCAGATTTCTTACTTCTAACATATTGTTTTTGTATTATCGTTTCTTGAATAATAAATTATCTAATGCTCCTACAAAGACATTTCCTACGAATTCTAAGAAGACTTCTCCCATTGCTTGTCCGAAAGTATAGTCTCTATCTTCCCAACGTGCTCTTTCAAGAGCTTTTTCCTGCTCTGCAAACAGACTTGGAGGGTCGGGAACATAGAAAGGTCCACAGCGAAAAGCCTGCGGTGCAATCTTCACGTCGTCGGCTCTGCGGTAAGTCATAATCGTTTGCGAAGCACAGAGTGTGTCGCTCTTTACTTTCTGTTCTATGACGTATTTCTGCCACGTTTTGGGGTGCCAGTCTTGAGCATTCAAAACAGAAACGGCTAAGAACAGTCCTGCCGTCAGCATTTTTCTTTTCATCTGTTTGTTCCTTTTCAGTGGGTATTCCATACCTTTCGTATTGTTTCTTTTCTACTATGAAAAAGCAGTTCGAGAGTCTTCTTAAAATCGCTCGGTATCTTTTTGAAGATTGCTCGATATCTTTTTGGAGTTCGCTCGGTATCTTTTTGGAGTTCGCTCGGTATCTTTTTGGAGTCTGTTCGGTATCTTTCGTTTTAGCCCACCGTACCTTCCAAGGTAACGGAGAGAAGTTTTTGCGCCTCAACAGCAAATTCCATCGGAAGTTTGTTCAGCACATCTTTCGCATAACCATTGACTATCAACCCGATAGCATCTTCCATAGGAATTCCTCGCTGATTGCAATAGAACAGTTGGTCTTCGCTGATTTTCGATGTTGTGGCTTCGTGTTCGATGATTGCCGAATCGTTATGCACGTCCATATAAGGGAAAGTGTGCGCGCCACAGGTTGAACCCAAAAGCAACGAGTCGCAAGAACTGTAGTTTCGCGCATTGTCGGCATTGGGCGCAACACGCACCAATCCGCGATAGGAGTTCTGACTCTTGCCTGCCGAAATACCTTTTGAAATGATGGTACTCTTTGTGTTCTTGCCCAAATGTATCATCTTCGTGCCCGTGTCGGCTTCTTGATAGTTGTTGGTAACGGCTACGGAATAGAACTCAGCCTGCGAGTTGTCGCCACGTAAGATGCACGACGGATATTTCCACGTAATAGCCGAGCCCGTTTCTACCTGTGTCCACGAGAGTTTGGAGTTCTTGCCACGCAGGTCGCCACGCTTGGTTACGAGGTTCAACACGCCACCTTTGCCGTTTTCATCGCCCGGATACCAGTTCTGAACCGTTGAATACTTCACTTCCGCATTCGCCAGTACGACGATTTCGACAATGGCTGCATGAAGTTGGTTTTCGTCGCGCATCGGAGCCGTGCAACCTTCAAGATAACTCACATATGAATCGTCGTCGGCAATAATCAATGTGCGCTCAAACTGCCCCGTATTCATCGCATTGATACGGAAGTACGAACTCAACTCCATCGGACAGCGAACACCTTTCGGAATATACACAAACGAGCCATCGCTGAATACTGCTGAGTTGAGTGCCGCCGTAAAGTTATCCTTGTAGGGAACGACCGTTCCTAAATATTGGCGCACCAATTCGGGGTGCTCCTTCACGGCTTCACCAATCGAACAAAAGATAATTCCTTTCTCAGCCAACTGCTTCTTGAAAGTAGTCTTCACCGACACCGAGTCCATAATGGCATCTACTGCCACACCACTCAATGCCAACCGTTCCTCAAGTGGAATACCAAGTTTGTCGAAGGTTTTTTCCAATTCGGGGTCTATTTCCTTGTTCTTAGGCTTCTTCGCCAATGGATCGGCATAATAGGAAATCGCCTGATAGTCTATTTCAGGCAAGTTCAGATGCGGCCACTTTGGCATCTCCATAGTTTGCCAATGGCGAAACGCCTTTAAACGAAAATCGAGGAGCCATTCAGGTTCCCCTTTCTTCTCCGAAATAAGCCTAACGACATCTTCGTTTAAGCCCTTCGGGATAATATCTGTATGTACATCGGTAGTGAAACCAAACTCGTATTTCTGTTCAGCCACCTTCCTTACATACTCATTACTATTATTTTCTGACATTTACTTTTTACCTTTTTATTAGGCGGTTGAACCAATGAAAAGCAAATTCCAACATCTGCTTTTCATTCTTCTTGAGCCACCTTATACATAATATATTATATGCAGACAAAGATTGTGCCGATATTCTTTTCCGTAACATTTGTTACCAAAATACAAACCGCCTCGCTTTTCCTATGGAAATGAGAGGCGGTTTGGCACATATCTTAGAGTTTTTGTTCTACCTCTATTTCGGTGAATGTCTCAATCATATCACCCGTTTGCAGGTCGTTGTAATTAACAAGCGAAATACCGCATTCCAATCCTGTTACAACTTCCTTCACATCGTCTTTGTAACGCTTCAACGCACTGATTGGTGCCGTATGGATTACGATACCATCGCGAATAACGCGTCCTTTGTCCTTGCTGTGTACCTTTCCTTCGGTAACGATACAACCCGCAACAGTACCAACCTTTGATATTTTGAATACTTGTTGCACTTCCACCTGACCAGTAACGATTTCCTTCTTCACCTTGTCAAGCATTCCGACCATCGCTGACGTTACGTCGTCAATCGCATCGTAGATAACTGAATAGGTGTTGATTTCTACCCCGTCACGGTCTGCCAACTTACGGGCATCGGCAGAAGGGCGCACTTGGAAGCCGACAATGACAGCATCTGAAGCCGCAGCGAGCATCACGTCGTTTTCGGAAATCTGTCCAACCGCCTTGCTGATTACGTTCACATTCACCTTTTCAGTAGAAAGCTTGATGAATGAATCTGCAAGTGCTTCGATAGAACCGTCGGTATCACCCTTCACAATGATGTTCATTTCGTGGAACTCGCCACGGGCGATACGATGAGAAATATCCGACAATGTCAAGCGTGTTTGTGTACGCAAGCCTTGTTCGCGCTGCAACTGTTCACGTTTGTTGGCAATGTCGCGCGCCTCTTGCTCAGTTTCCATAACGTGGAATGTATCACCCGCTGTCGGTGCACCGTTCAATCCAAGAATGATAACAGGTTCAGAAGGACCAGCCTTTTCTACACGTTGGTTACGTTCGTTGAACATCGCCTTGATGCGTCCCCACGATGTTCCTGCAATCATATTGTCGCCAACCTTCAACGTACCGTTAGAAACGAGCACCGTACTTACATAGCCACGTCCCTTGTCCAATGAAGATTCAATCACCGTACCTGTTGCATTGCGATTAGGATTAGCTTTCAAATCGAGCATATCGGCTTCGAGCAAAACCTTGTCAAGCAAGTCAGCTACACCCAAGCCTTTCTTTGCACTAATCTCCTGACATTGATACTTACCGCCCCACTCTTCTACAAGCAGATTCATTTGCGACAAGTCTTCACGTATCTTATCAGGATTAGCTCCAGGTTTATCAACCTTGTTAATGGCAAATACCATTGGTACACCTGCTGCCTGAGCGTGCGCTATCGCCTCTTTCGTGGTAGGCATAACAGAGTCGTCGGCAGCAATAATGATGATGGCAATATCGGTTACCTGTGTACCACGAGCACGCATAGCGGTAAACGCTTCGTGTCCTGGAGTATCGAGGAATGTTACCTTACGTCCACTCTTCAGAGTTACACTGTAAGCACCGATGTGCTGTGTAATACCACCCGCTTCACCAGCAATCACGTTAGTATTGCGGATATGGTCGAGCAACGATGTCTTACCGTGGTCTACGTGTCCCATTACCGTTACGATAGGTGCACGACTTACAAGGTCGGTTTCTTCATCTGCCTCTTCGCTGATAGCTTCCTGAACTTCTGCACTTACGTATTCGGTCTTAAAACCAAATTCGTCAGCCACCAAGTTAATAGTTTCCGCATCGAGACGCTGGTTGATTGACACCATTATACCAACCGACATCAAAGTTGAAATAACCTGCGTTACTGGCAAATTCATCATTGTAGCCAACTCTGAAACGGTAACAAACTCTGTCAGCTTCAGTGTTTTGCTTTCCTTGCGCTCTGCCTTAGCCTCAGCACTCAGTCGCTCTTGAACGGCTTCACGCTTCTCCTTACGATACTTGGCACCTTTCTTATTCTGACTCTTGCTTGTAAGGCGTGCAAGTGTTTCTTTTACCTGACGTGCTACTGCTTCGTCATCAACTTCCAATGGCTTCTGATTGCGGTTGCGGTTTTTCTTTCCGCCAGCAGCATTCTTAGCATTGTTGTCGTTGTTATTCTTCTTTCCACTGCGCTTACCGCCTTGTTGTTGGTTTGCAGCAGCATTTATATCTACGCGTTCCTTATTTATACGAACACGTTTTTTCTTTCCTTGCGCATTTTGCGCAGACTTATCTTCACGTTCCTTTCTGCGCTCTTCCTTTGTCTTTTTCTTTGGGCGCGTACTTTGGTTAATGCTACTAAGGTCTATTTTACCTAAGATATTCACCTTTGGCTGGTTCAGCATTTTCTTCTCGTTTGACGTTTGGAAAATGCCATTGTCTTCAGCTTCCATTTCTTTTTCGCTCTTCTTTTCTTCTTGTTCTGTTTCAACCATAGGTTCCTTCTTTGAGGTTTCCGCCTTAGGAGTCTCGGTCTTTTGAACTTCCTCAGTTTTCTTCGGACTTTTCTTTGTATCGATTGAAACTTGCTTCTCTTGTGGCTTTTCTTGCTTTTCAGACTCTGCCTCTACTGGCTTTTCAACCTTTGACGGAGCAGTTTCCACCTTTACTTCTTTCTTTGGGCTTTCGGCAACGCCCGCTTCTTTCTTGTCTTCTTTCTTTTCCTCAGGAGCAGCAGATGTTTTAGCCACAGGCTTATTAAGCTGTTCGAGGTCGATTTTACCAAGCGGTTTGAACTTTGGAAATTCTTGCTTAGTAATTGTTTCCGCCTTTTGCTCGGTCGTCTTTTTTGTGCGCACTTTATCCTTTTGCTTCTTTTGGAAGATTTTAGCAGCGTCGTTCTTTACTGCCTGATCGGTTTTAAATTCCTTTTCAAGTGCCTTAAATTGGTCATCGCTGAGCTTGAAGTTCGGGTCTCCCTTCACTTCGCCCAGTTCCTGTCGTTTCTCCAAGAACTCCACTGCCGTTTGGAGTCCTATATTCAGTTCTCGAATTGCTTTGTTTAATCTGATGCTCATTAATATTTTCTTTCTTTTTGAATGTGGTGTTATGTTTTTGTTCTCAAACTTTAAAGATAGATGCTACGCCCTTCTTCCTATGATATTGCTTCTATGCGAAGCATCTACCTTACAACACCTAACTTTCAAATTCTGCTCTTAATATATTCAATACGTTATCAACGGTTTCCTCTTCAAGGTCTGCCTTCTCTATCAGCATTTCACGAGGAGCGTTCAATACCTGACGAGCAGTATCGAGGCCAATAGACTTGATAGCGTCGATAACCCACTTATCTATTTCGTCAGAGAACTCGTCCAAGTAGATATCCTCTTCAGCAGCTTGCTCGTCAAGCTCACGGAACACATCAATGGTATATCCTGTCAGCATACTTGCCAACTTGATATTCATACCGCTACGACCGATTGCCAAGCTAACCTCTTCCGGTTGCAAATATACTTCTGCCTTTTTGTTCTCTTCATCGATAGTAAGGCTGCTCACCTTAGCTGGCGACAAGGCACGTTGTATAAACAACTTTGTATTTGCTGTCCAGTTAATAACGTCTATATTCTCATTGCAAAGCTCGCGCACGATACCATGAACACGGCTACCACGTACACCGACACAAGCACCAACAGGGTCGATACGGTCGTCGTAACTTTCCACCGCAATCTTTGCACGTTCGCCTGGCATACGGGCAATGCCCTTAATGCTGATAAGTCCGTCTTCTATTTCAGGAACTTCAGCTTCAAGCAATCGTTCCAAGAATGTTGGCGCAGTACGCGAAAGAATAATCTTCGGATTATTGTTTTCGTTGTCTACACGCAGAATTACGGCACGCACGGTTTCACCCTTACGATATTGGTCGCGTGGTATTTGTTCGCCTTTAGGCAGAATCAGCTCGTTATTGTCTTCGTCTACGAGCAACACCTCACGCTTCCAGACTTGGTAAACTTCGCCAGAAATAATTTGTCCCACACGGTCTTTGTATTTATTATACAACGAATCGTGTTCCAATTCCAAAACCTTTGAAGCCAACGTCTGACGAAGGTTAAGAATAGCACGGCGACCGAACTTGGCAAAGTCTACAGGTTCCGAAACATCTTCTCCCACCTCATAGTCAGGTTCAATTTTCTGTGCATCGGTCAAGCTGATTTCCTTATTCTCGTCTTGCACCTCGCCGTCTGCAACAACAACACGGTTGCGATATATCTCAAAGTCGCCCTTATCTGGGTTTACAATAACATCAAAGTTTTCGTCCGAGCCGTATATCTTGGCAATAACGTTGCGGAAGCTCTCTTCCAAAACGCTTACCAATGTTGTGCGGTCGATACTCTTCATATCCTTAAACTCCTTGAAGGTTTCGACCATATTCGGACGTTCTTCTTCTTTTCTTGCTGCCATAGTTTTACTTGAAACTAATTATATATTTTGTATATTTTACTTCATTCATATCGTACTCGTGATCTACGTCCATCTTCACAGGACGTTTCTTTCCTTCCACCTGTACTTTCTCATTGACCGAAACCACAAACTTTTCACCTTCAACGCTTTTCAAGATTCCTCTTATCTTGCGTCTGTCTTGGTCTAACACCTCCACTTCCTTTCCAATGAAGTTGATGTACTGTTGTGGAACTTTGAATGGCTGCCCTAAACCAGCCGACCCAACCTCGAGTTCGTAGTCTTCTTCGTCGCGAGAGAGGCGTTCTTCAATGAACTTACTCAGCTCTACACAATCTTCAATCCACACACCGTCGGCGTGGTCTATCTCAACTACGATTTTGGCATCGGGGCTTATCTGAATGTCAACAAGGAAGTATTCTTTACCTTCCAACCATTCATCAACAAGTTTTTTAACAACGTTTTTATCTATCATATACTGTTTTAGGTGGATTCTGATTATTACCACCGAACTTTTACAATTTTATCGTGGGGCAGTTTTTAATTTAAAACCATTACCAATCCCACATTAAAATATGAAAAATGAGGAACTCCTAAAAGCTCCTCATTCCACTGAACGATGCAAAGTTAGCAATAAATCCGCAGTCTACCAAATGTTTTATAGTTTTTCTTTATATATGGCTTTATTCCTGCAGAAAATAAGTTGCTATTTCTAATAGATTGATTATCTTTGCACTTTATTCATTGTTTTTTATGGAACACAAACAACATTATGTAGGACTTAATGAACTGGAAGTCGAAGAAAGTAGATTAAAGTTCGGAGAAAACATTCTCACTCCCCCTGCGCAAACCCCACTTTGGAAAAGATTTATTGCAAAGTTCAACGACCCTCTCATCGTCATTCTTCTTGTAGCAGGTGTATTTTCTATCGGCATATCGTTTTACGAGCATTTTGGTCTCAACGAAGGAACGCAGGCGTTCTTTGAGCCTGTGGGTATCTTCATAGCCATTTTGCTTGCAACGGGTTTGGCTTTCTTCTTCGAGGAAAAAGCCAACAAAGCCTTCTCCATATTAAATCAAGTAGACGATGAGGAACTTGTAGAAGTGATAAGAAACGGAAACACGACGAACATTCCCAAGCGCGAAGTTGTCGTGGGCGACATTGTCCTGCTCAACACAGGCGCAAACATACCAGCCGACGGCGAGCTTCTCAATGCCGTATCGCTGAGCGTGGACGAGTCTACACTTACGGGCGAACCCATTTGCAAGAAGGGTATAAAGCCAGAAGAGTTCGACAACGATGCCACCTTCCCCACCAACCACGTTCTGCGTGGCACGAAAGTAATGGAGGGGCACGGCGTTTTCCGTGTTACACGTGTAGGCGATGCAACCGAAAACGGAAAGGTTTTCACGGCTGCACAGATAGACAACAGTGTAAAAACGCCACTCACAGAACAGCTGAACAGACTTGGCAAACTTATAACGTGGGCAAGTTACGTCTTGGGAACATTGATATTGGTAGGGCGTCTGTTGATGTATTTCAACGAAAACACCTTCGACTGGGTGCATTTCGTTCAGTATTTCTTAGACACCATTATGATTTGTGTTACCCTTATCGTTGTCGCCGTACCCGAAGGACTTCCAATGGCGGTTACACTGAGCTTGGCGTACTCGATGCGCAGAATGCTTCAAACCAACAACCTCGTAAGAAAGATGCACGCTTGCGAAACAATGGGTGCGACAACCGTGATTTGTACCGATAAGACAGGTACGCTCACGCAAAACCAAATGCGCGTTTACGCCATGCAAACCAACAGGGAAAACGCTACGTACGAAGCACTGCTGAAAGAAGGAATTGCCGTAAACTCGACGGCTTCACTCGACCTTTCCAACCCCGAAAAGCCTGTTGCCTTGGGCAATCCTACCGAGGGAGCGTTGCTTTTATGGCTGCGCGAGCAAGGGTCTGACTATCAGCAAATGCGCAACGATGTTGAAATCGTAGACGAACTCCCCTTCTCTACCGAACGAAAGTATATGGCTACGATGGTGCGGTCGGCTTTGCTGCCCAACAAAACCATACTTTACGTGAAAGGTGCAACCGACATTATCCAACAATTCTGCACCTCTTTAGCAGACAACACGTCGTGGGACGAGATATTCGCACAGCTGCAAACGTGGCAGAACAAGGCTATGCGTACCTTGGGCTTTGCCTATCTCGAACTGCCCGAAGCGGTTGCAACCGATTTGAGCACAGGCATTATTGCCAAAATAATGAATGGCGAAACCGACATAGCCGCTGATTTCTGCTTCTTGGGCACCGTTGCCATTGCCGACCCTGTACGCAAGGAGGTGCCCGCTGCAGTAAAAGAATGTATCGACGCAGGCATCAGTGTGAAGATTGTAACAGGCGACACACCTGGAACAGCAAAGGAAATAGGCAGACAGGTAGGTTTATGGACGGAGGAAGACACCGACCGCAGCATCATTACAGGTCCTGAATTTGCAGCCCTTACCGACGAAGAACTGAAGCAACGTGTGCTCGACTTAAAGATTATAGCACGCGCAAAGCCAATGGACAAAAAGCGTTTGGTAGAGTGCTTGCAGTCGCTCAACCAAGTAGTAGCCGTTACGGGCGACGGAACAAACGACGCCCCTGCGCTGAAAGCTGCACACGTAGGACTGTCAATGGGCGACGGAACGAGTGTTGCCAAAGAGGCTTCCGACATCACAATCATCGACAATTCGTTCCTTTCCATCGGCCGTGCTGTCATGTGGGGGCGCAGTCTGTATCAGAACATACAGCGTTTCATTCTTTTCCAACTTACCGTAAACGTTGTGGCGTGCCTCATTGTCCTGGCAGGTGCTTTCATGGGAACACAGAGTCCGCTCACGGTTACGCAGATGTTGTGGGTAAATCTCATTATGGATACTTTTGCAGCAATGGCACTGGCTTCATTGCCACCATCGCAACAGGTGATGGACGACCAGCCACGCAACCGCCACGCATTCATCATTACGCGCGACATGTGGATACGCATCGGCACGCTTGGTGGCATTTTCTTCCTCACACTCTTGGCTTTCCTGTATGTATTGGAACATTCGGATATAAGACAAATGACCGACTTGCTGCAATTCAACTTCAGCAATCATAAAGAACTCACCCCCTACGAGTTAAGTCTGTTCTTCACAATGTTCATAATGCTGCAATTTTGGAATATGTTTAACGCACGTGCCTTTGCAACAAACCGAAGTGCTTTCCACTTTAAAGGCTGTCGAGGCTTTAGCTTTATCGTCCTGATGATACTCATCGGACAAATCCTCATCGTCGAGTTGGGCGGTCAGATGTTCAGCGTAACGCCATTAAGTCTTACCGATTGGGAAATCATCATCGTAGCCTCATCGGGAGTTCTGCTGCTTGGCGAAGTGTTCAGATGGTTTACTTCCAAGAAGAAAGACTAAGTATATGTATTGATAGAAATAATAACGAACGAGAAAAGAACGTTTTAATAAGAAAAGAGAATTAATTCTTAAAATAAACATTCTATGAGAAAATGGGCACTATTGTTGCTTTTTAGCATTTCCTGTATAACCATAACTGCTCAACGCAGTAAGGGAGATATAACACTGTATCCACGCTTAGGCTATAATATCAGCAAATACAGCAAGCAAATACCAGTTCAACCAGAATATGAACCATCGAAACTGACAAAAAGTAAATTTAAGTCTGGATATACGATTGGGGCTGAGTTGCACAAGCAAATTACCGAAAAGACAGGAGCAAGCATTGGACTTCTATATTCCACAGAGGGCAGCAAGCTCGCTGACTATACAATTGAGAGCGAAGCAAAAAAATGGGATATAAAAGATTTTTCTTCTCAACTTCATTACTTGCAGTTACCAATTATGGCAACGATTGATATAATGAAATGGCAAAACGCTTCTATTTCCTTTGATTTCGGTATTCAAATAGGATATTTATTAAAAGGAAAAAACAAAAATACAACAGAAGTTTATAATAAGAATGGAAACACTTGGATGCCAGACAACGAAGGCTCTGGGAAATCAAGTGGCACCACCACAGAGGTCTACAAACGCACCAACCTCTCTATACCTATTGGCTTTTCCTACGAATATAACAAGTTCTCGTTAGACCTTAGATACAATATCGGACTAACGAAAGTCTATAACTACATAGAGGAAAATATCTGCAACCGCAATTGGGTCTTAACAATAGGATATGGCATTGTATTGTAAAAGATGTATTTATAATTCCTTAATCGATTAAAACGCAATGCACCGATGAAACGTGTAAATAGCTTCATCGGTGCATTTGTTTTTTATTTGCACTGCTGTTAAACGAGTTTGGCAGAGATTTTATGCAGAACTGCTTTTCCTTTTATTATTCAAGGGAGATGCTTAAAAAGCTCTTCAATTTTGTAAAGATAATTCTGATAAAAAATAGCAATTTCGGTTTGACATTGCGAAAGCGGCTGTTTTGCGATGCAAAACAGCCGCTTTTACCGTGTAAAACCTACACTTTTGGAATGCAAAACAATAGGTTTTATAATGTATTGATAATAAGAAGATTAGACAACAAGTGTTCTTATGAAGAATTTTTACATATCTGTAAGCTTCTTCTCGCCTCAAAATGGACTGCGAAGAGTCGCTAAAAGGCTTTACCGAAGCTAATGTAAGGCATTAACACCGTCTTACGGTCGTAAATGTTATCGGCAGCAATAATTCGGGCTGGAGTAACACCTATGCGGAACTGAAAGCCCTTTTTGGCTGTGTAGCGATAGCCAACGGTTCCAAAACCAAACATACCGAATTTGGTATCCTTCGTAGGAACGCTCTTTACACCTAAAAGCCAAGGATTTCTAGCGGCATCATTTCCATCCATTCCTTCCAATATATAGTCGTGGACATTATAGAGACCCACATTCACACCTAAGCCAAGTTCCAAATTGTGCTTATTGTTTCCTACAAAATAGTTCACTCCTAACGGCACAGAATAAGCCCGGGTAGAAGCGTTGCCTAATGGATCTGAAGAACCGGAATAACCAAAGCCGAAACCAACTCGATACCCCCATTTGGAGTTTTTACTGAAACGAGCGTCGTAATTTACGCCAATATAGTTTGAAGGGCCAAAGACTTCAAGATAAACACTCTTGTCGCGAACTATCTCTTCTTGCGCACTTACGGTCAGCACACTTAGCAACAGCAGTGCTATTGCAATCGCTTTTCTTTTCATTTTTATTAGATGAGTATTTTGTTTATAGTTTCTTTTAGGGTGCAAATGTACGTCTTTTTTATTACATTTCGCTAAAAATGCACTTTTTAAATTCCTTAAAAAGTGCATTTTTCCGCCTCAATACCCATTAGAAACTTCTAAGCCACGCCTTCAAGTCCATCATCATTTCCTCGTGATAGCGGAAGCCTATCTTGCTGCCCCAACCGTGTCCGCCACCAGGATATACATGGAGCGATGCGCGAATATCGTTGCGATAAAGTTCGGTATAATAGTTTACGCCGTTTGCAGGTGGTACAGTGTCGTCGTCGTCGCTAAGTGCGATGAAGGCACGAGGTGTAATTCGGGTAACATTCATATCGGCACTATACTTCTTTTGCTCGCTCTTGCCAGGGCGTTTGCCCAAGAAACTGTGGAAACTTCCCTCGTGTCCATATCCTTCCATCATGGAAATAACAGGATAGAACAAAATCTGGAAGTTGGGCTTTGCCTCGCCTTTCGATGCTGTTGCTACCATAGCAGCCAAGTGTCCGCCTGCCGAAAAGCCCATAATGCCCACATTGTCGCGGTTTATCTTCCACGAAGCTGCATTCATACGTGTCAGTTTTATAGCCTGCTCGGCATCGGCAATGGGCACTTCGGGATTGCCGTGTGGCAAACGATACTTCAGAACAATGGCAGCAATGCCTTGGTTTTGGAAGAACTCGCCCCAGTCGTAGCCTTCCGTATCCATAGAAAGCGAACTGTAACCGCCGCCAGGACAAATAATAACCGCTCTGCCGGTAGCCTCGCGGTCGATAGGCAAATAGACACGCACCTTGGCTGTGTCCATATTATCGCCGTTGTTATAAGGCTGGCGACTATTATATAGTTTCACTTCAAATCTGCTTTGTGCAGCAGCAAACATTGTGGTGGCTGCTAAGCCTGCTACTAAAAAGAACTTCTTAAAATTCATTGTCTTTATTTCTGAAAATTATCTGCCTCGCTGTAAAAGATGGGCAAAAATCAAGTATTATAGGCAAATTTAGTAAAAAACGGTGGAATAATTCTGAATGTTTAGAGTTTTTAGTATATTTGCAAACATAGCAGACGATTCAATCTGCACTTAAACTATTTTTAAAGAATATAGACTTTATATTAACAACTTACTAAACAGAGTAAAATCAATGCACGTATTAGAGAAATTCAGATACTGCCCCGTATGTGGCAGCAGCAGCTTTGAAGAACAAGACGAGAAAAGCAAACGCTGCAAACGCTGTGGCTTTGAATACTACCTGAACCCAAGTGCTGCCGTTGCAGCCTTCGTTCTGAACAGCAAAGGACAACTGCTGACGCTGCGTCGCAGCAAGGCACCTGCAAAGGGAACGCTCGACTTGCCAGGAGGATTTGCCGATATTGGAGAAACCATAGACGAAGCCTTGATACGCGAAGTGAAAGAAGAAACAGGACTGACAGTTACGGAATTTGAATTTTTCACCACCCTCCCCAACCGATACGAATACAGTGGTTTTGTTGTGCCTACACTCGATTCGTTCTTCATCTGTAAAGTCAGCAACGAAACAGAACTGCAAGCCAACGACGATGCGGAAGAAGCATTGTGGCTCGACCTTGAAGAAGTACACACCGAAGAATTTGGATTGCGCTCCATTCGCCACGCACTATCTACCTTCCTTCAAAAATACAGGAAATAGCTGATGCGATTATAAAAAACAACGTAAGTTCGACAAATAGACTATCGTGCTGAATGTTTTATACTCCAAAAAGAATCGAAATGTTAATAACAACTAAAGTATAACCTGTGGGGCACAAGTCCTACTTTCGTGCCCCACGAAAGTAGGACTTGTCGTTATCTATACCTACACCTCCACCGAATAGTTAATATAAATTAACGATTTCCCATTGTTGCATACACTTATAATTCTCAAACTCACGTTAAAACAAAAAAAGCCATATCTTAATCCCTTAACAGGAAAAAGATATGGCTTTTATATAACCTTGTATTTATACGAACTTAGTAAATTACAAGACCTTTGCTTCTTTAGAGTAGATAGTTCTGCCCATCATTGCACATTACTGCATCAATTTCTTAACGGTCTTTCCGTTAGAGAGCTTGATGATGTTAATGCCCTTGCAAGGCTTTGAAATCTTCTGACCTTGAACATTGTAACGCTCAACTTCAGTTACAGTTGCATTGCTGTCTTTAACAGAGGCAACACCTGTTGGAGTATAAACGAACTTAACTTTAACTGAAGGACCTTCGTCTGTCATCTTAGTTTCAGGCACTCCATCTGGGCTGTTTGTCTGTTCAGCATAACCTGTTGTCAGCGTTGCAATCCAAGTTGTTGGAGAATTGGCTTCTCCTGTAGGGAACCATTCTGCTTGAATATCTAAAGACTCACCAGGATTTACAGCCTTTGTATCTGACATTTCCACAGAAGGCCCTTCAAATGTTTTACACTGCCCCACACAACATTGAAAGTTTCCATAAGGCATAGAAGTTAAATCAAGCTTCACCGCTACCGTTTTACTCAGAGGAGCTACATTCTTTACAAACAGATGGGGTTTCATATAAGTTGTACCAAAGTCAGTATCAACTGTCACTTCAGTAACTTCAAAAACAGCTCCATCAGCTATTACATTTCCTTTGTCATCAACAAACTGAAGTGCAGATTTTGCACTTTGAGCCATTGCACCCATACCCATTGAGAGCAACACAGCTGCTAAAAATAGTATTCTTTTCATTGTTTTTCCCTTTCTTATTAACTTAAAAAATATCATTAGCTATTTACATGTTGTTTAACCACTTGTTGCACACCGGAATCATTGTAAACGAAAGTTACAATTGAAACGTTCTTCTCGTTCCATTTTGCGTCTAACTGAATAGAGAAGTTGCTCTTTGCTTCAACATTCTCTTGTAAAGCAATATCTGTCCCCCATGTTCCATTTACAGCAGCACGGAATACGTGGTTGTGAACATAGTTGGCATCAACGCGATTGTCTTTAAGAAGTTGCTTGGCAACAATACCATCTTCTACTATCCATATTTGCAACTTGCCATCGAACTTTTCTCGGCTCAACGCATTCACATCAATTGATAATTGACGATTAGCAGCATCGTACTTGTTGGTCATAGAAAGCGAAACAGAGGTGGGTTTCTGAAGTTCACTGTTAATAATACCTGCCCATGCACTTACTCGCTGCATACGACCAGAGCGATTAATAATGGCACTCGGAATACCGTCGCCCTTCCAGTGCTTATAATATTCTTCACCAACCTTTGTTTTCAATGGAGACACCGCCAACGCAGAAGCGTGTATGCAAACAGCGATAACTTTGTCTTCTCCATATTCCTTTTGTATCTTTGTCAATTGTTCGTGCGCCTCTGGACAGTTTATACATCTCTGCCCCGTAAATTCTTCAACAAGTACGGCACGCTTAGCTTCAGAAGATTCTACTTTAATATATCTATCGCCTTCATCTACATTTGCACATGAAGAGAAAAATATTGCCACATACGCTATTAGTAATGGAATTATTCTTTTCATTTTATGTCTTGTTTAGAAATTATAATTGTATGAAACTGTAACACCTCTACTTGCTGGTATATAGCGACATACACCGCCAGAGCAGTTAAAGCCTGCACGTGTACGGCCATAGCCAACCTGCAACCTGTGGGCACCAGCATTGAAAGTTACCAATCCTTGATAGTAATGTAGCTTGCTGTCACCAGAATTATACATATCGCTTATTGTAAACATCCAATGAGGAACGATTGCCAATTCAAGCAAACCGAACCACCAGTTGCCTTGATCTTCTTTTGTAGAAAGGTATTGTACCTCTCCGCGAAGGTTTACCTTTGGCGAGAAAGTGTACTTACCGTCTGCAACAAAGATGTCAGAGTGTATCATACCGCCTTCACCTTCTACCACAGTCTTGTTGTAGAACTGGTTCATATACATCAAATTCAGCTTGAATGCTTTAGAGATTTTACGCTCAAGCTGTATATTCAAATCTTGATAATAGGTTTGGTCGCCCCACTTAAAGAAGGCAGAGCCATAGCCTTTTGAACCTTTTACAGTAGCGTTGTCTATAGAACCTGCGAGGTTGGTGTGCTTGTCAATGGCATGAACGTGTGAGAAATTCACTTTCACATTCATTCCATAAGGACCGCCAAGGAAAGTTTTGCGCTTAAACTTGTAGCCTAACTGTGCTTGATATGCCCACTCGCCGTCAGGACGGGTTGCATAAGGATAGAATGCCGCAAGCGCATAGGTCTGGTCTTGGGTAAATGCTGGCAAGTGGTTGATGTACGAAGATACACCAATGCTGTTTCTGTCGCTCTTGAAAGCCATATCGTTAGAACGTTTTGCTTGTAACAGAACGCTCATTCCACGCTGTGAATAAGAGGCAGAAAGCATAGCCACATTTCCCTTACGATAGATGTAGCCGTTTGTAAACGAAGGGTCTTGTGTTTTCTCTGCATACTCGGCAAGTACATTGAATCCGCCTTTTTGCAATTGAATACGAGCGTCCCATGCGTTTACATTCTGTGGTAGATTTAACTTGTGTGTACGGTCTACCATGATGTTGTCGTCCTTGTTGTTCTCGTATTTGTTTACGAAAGAACCTCCTAACATAATGCGTGTATCGCTCTTTTGCAATCCACTGAACCATTCGCCAAGGTTTAATTCAAGGTCAGCACCATTTATCCAAGAGTCGTTGTGCGCCCAATATCTACGCTGTTCGCCAGTTATGGCTTTCATCACAATACCTTTATAAGGTTTGTAAACAACTCGTGCTCCTAACAATGAATTGTCTATTCCCAAACTACGCTCTTCGTAAGTTCGAAGAATAAAACCAGAACCGAACTGCTCGTAATAGCTTCCTAATGTGATTTCAAGCTTCTCGAACTTTCCTTTCAAATAAAAATAAGGCACGCCATACCCTTTATAATCCTTTTCGAAACCTGGCAATGGGAATCTCAAGAATTCAAATCGAGCACCCGCATCTACATTCTTGCTAATGAGATTAAGGTCGAGAAAAGAGTTCGTCAATACCTTGTCTTTGTACTTGGGCGACCCAATCTTGAGGTCTTCCTGTGGGATAAGAATATCGCTCTGAATACTTCCTGTAACAGAGACCTTCCCGTTGTCGGTATCGTCCTGCTCTTGTGCAGTAGCCTTTACTGCACCAAGAGCAAGCAAACATAGCAACCAGATACTTTTTTTCATAACTATTTGCTATTTTACAAGTTCACGAACTTTCTCTATCAACTCGTTTTCGGCTCCTTCTGTATAGCCGTTGTGCTTGTACACGATATTCCCCTTGCCATCGCAAATAAGAACATAAGGAATCATCTGTATGCCTAAAGCGCGCTTAAACTCACTGTTCGGGTCGAGCAACACTTCATACTCCCAGCCGTTCTCGTCTACAAGTGGCTTCACCTTGTTCACATTCTGTGCTTGGTCAATAGAAACAGCAAAGATTTTCACACCAGTTTCTTCACGCCATTCATTATATACTTCGCTAATAGCCTTCAGCTCACGGTTGCAAGGCTTACACCAAGTTGCAAAAAAATCAATAATGAATGGCTTTCCATTATTTGACAAAGTATCTGTACGTACAGTTTTGCCATTAATGTCCTTAAGCGTTACCGATGGTAATTGCGCACTAACTGTGCTGATAGCACAAGTAAGTAGTACTAAAAGTGATAAAAAAGTTTTTTTCATAACATGATGTATTAATTGTTAATAAATAAAAATGTCTTGCATTCGTTGGAATAAAAAGATATGCGTTCCATCATTTCTGCGGAACAGCATATCTCTTTTAATCGTTACTTGACTATTTCTTTCAACACCTTGCCATCAGAGAACTTCACTATGTTGAATCCCTTCTGTGGTGCTGATATGCGCTGACCTTTGACATTGTAGCGTCCAATTTCCTTTGCAGGCAAGTCTGTCGCTACATTTTCAATAGCATTAGGGTCCTTCGCAAGAGGCTCACTAATGCAGTTCTGCACAGCCAAGCTCTCAAGATTCACACCGATTTCCTTTATTTTAGGAGCAATAAATGCTACTATTTCCAAATCAACAGGCTTCCAATCATTCTGTATGGCAAAGTCGTAAGTCTTTGTGAAGTTATCACCTTCCCACACAAGGTCGTTGTCGCCCTTTACATCTGAAACATATCCACGAAGTACATCTTGGTGCTTAGCTTCCACGAGCAATCCATTTTCATCGCCTTGGTGTCCGTCTACATTATTCTCCGTAACAAGTACAAAGAGCGCATAGTCTTCAAGCAACTCCTTCGCCTTGTTCACGCCTGTGCCTGTTACTGTTATGTTAATCTTCCTGCTGTCCTTATCGTATTTGTTCACGATGCCAAGTGTTGAGAACACGCAAGTATTCTTCTTTGAAAAATTGTAGAAATTATCAATCACCTGTGTAAGTTCAGGAGAAGACTCACCAGCAATATTAGGATTTGCTATAGTTTCCTGTTTATTATAAATAAATGCAGTTCTATTGCAAGCAAAAGAAGGCAAGCCACGGACATTTGCCATTCGTTTGATAAACTGGCTCTCTGGTGCAGCTACATCATCAGGATATGCAGTTTCGTTAAGGTGTACTGCAACCATCACCATATCAGGCTGTCGCTTCTTAAGTTCTTTAATATTCTGAACACCTCTATAACAGTTTCTGCAACGTTCAGAAGTATATTCCTCCACCAATGTCTTTTGACGTGCAACCACCTCTTTATAATAAAGAACCTTGTGATTGTTCTCAACGCCCTTCACATCTTTAAGTTCCTTTCCGTTTACTTTCTTCAATACCAAAGCAAGATTGTGCTTACCTGCAGTAGAGATATTCGGCTGAAGTTCAGCAATACTAAACTTCCTGTTAGTTTCTCCAACACCAACACCTTGTTCCACCGTTATGGTCTTTACGCTCTTATTGTCTATCTGAACGTCAAGTTCAAAGTCGTTTATCGGTGTTGAGCTTGCATTGGTTAGCCAATAATCTACATTAATGGCTTTTCCAACCTCAGTATAATTTGGCAATTCGATATGGCTGACCACCAATTCGCTCATAGTTGTTCCAGCAGCAGGTTCTACTACCAATTGCAATGGTAATGTCAATGGCTGGGTTGTAGAACGGTTTATCCATTCATTCGTTGCTCCAAAATAAGTGTAAAGATTGCCTCTATAAGAGTTTACACCATTCTTTCCGACGGTTATTTTACCTTGATTGCCAGCAACCAAATTGTATCCGATTGCAAATCCCTTAGTTTCTGCTGTTATTTCAATTTCCTTACTTAGCTTAACTTCGTACCAATTGTCGCCAATAGAATTGCCAAGTGTTCCCTCTGCCTTAACTTCTTCGGCATCGTATATTGTGTTTCCTTCCTTAATAAAAACATTCTGGATACGACTTGCATCTGCAGAAAGTACTCTAATTGATTTAACCTTGCAACCAATAAAAGGCTTCAACATCTCTTGAGAGTAGAAAGAACCTATCATTTTTTCTCCATTGTTAAATGGAGCATTCCCATATCCTCCTACTTCGTGATAATCGCTTATTAAACGTTGGTTTGCTTCAATTTGTGGTTTAGCCTTTGCCACCACTCCTGAAAGGACTGGTGTATCCATCATCTGTATGTCTTGTGCTACTGCCGACATTGAGGCAGAAGCTACTATTAATGACATAAATAAATGTTTCATAGTTTATAGTTTCTTTTTTAATCTTATGCAGTGATAGGCTCTTAAGATTGCTCTCGAAAGCCTACACTGCCTCCAATTAGTTACGGTTTATGTATATTAAATTTAGACATTCTTATACTTTTAATAGCTCAGATATTTCTTACCATTTATGATATAAACACCATGAGGCATTTCTTTCAGCGTCTGCTTCACGACATTTTGCTTCACACGTGCTGCCACGCTGCCATCAATACGGTAGATTGTTACAATACCGTTCTCTGCATTACCGCTCTCTACATTCTCAATACCATTGCTCAAACGGAATGTATAATATGGCGGAGCAGCGAGAGAAAGTCTTGTTTGCAGATTCTTTTTCATATAATAAATCTTCACACAGTACTCGCCACCATCTTCCATCTTACTAAAGGTAAATGTAAGTTTCTGTGCTTCATCTGCAGCAATATCAACATCTTGGGTCAATACTTCCACATTGGCAGAACTGCGGTCGGAAAGAATGGCTATGATTTTGTTCTTATAAGGTTTACTATCCCAGTTTTCTACTGTAACATCACATTCAAATTTGTCCATTACAACATTGCCTTGGGCATTCTTAATCTTATAGCCACTTTGCGTTAATTCAGCATCTAAGCCTTCCTTAACATCTATTTCCAATTCGCCTATCTTCACTTTCCTTACGTTATCAGCATAGAGTTCAACGCGATGTTTGCCCGCTGTTTTAGGAGTATAAGGAATTTCAACTTTCTGCTCTGCTTTTGCATCTATCATAAAGCCAACGGCATTCGCATTCTTGCCTATCGTTGCGTCGTAAAGATATACAGTTACGGTATTTGATATACCTTTATTAAGAAGCGTTGCAGTTATCTTTGTTTCGATATTTTCTTCTGCTTGTCCTTCGTGTGTCAGCGTTTTGCATTCCACATCGCTTCTGTTGCTGAAAGCTGTAGCAAGCATTTCCTTATCTTTAACATCAAGTTTGATATACATACTTGAGTTTACACAAGGCTTCCAAGTGTTGCCGCCATCTGACTCGGCAGCATACATTGGAACAAGATAATAAATCCCCGCAGACAGATTCTTACCAAAAGTCAACGAATTGCTCACACATTCGTATGTGCGGTTGTTGGGCATCATATTAAGAATATCTACCTGACCAAGAATTGCAGTGCCTTCTACTGGCTTGTTCTCTGCATCTCTAAGCTGCCAGCCAAATGTTATCTTCTGCTTCGTGTAATTGTTTGCCAAGACCTTCAAGCCAATTCTGTCGATGACAAAATCTGCAGAATTGTCTGCTCGCTGATACTTGTCTTGTACGTCTTTTATATCTTGCACAAAGATGGTATTGGTAGCATTCTCAGGCTGCTGACCCGTCTTGTTTGGCTTCAAACCAACAATGACAGCTTGTTTAATGGTGTAACCGCTGCCACCAGAGAACGAACCTGTTCCCTGTAAGGTCGGATTGAGCACAGACAAATCGTATTCGCCATCTGACAAACCGCCCCAACCCCAGTTTATAAGGAACTTGCCATCTTTATATCCGTGGCAAACAAAGGCGTGATAACCAATGACTCCAGACACAACATCAAACTTACCACCCGTGTACAACACAGGGCGTTTTTCCTTTATCTCGTCATAGATTTTCTGCTGCCATTCAGCTTCCGTATATAACGAGCGTTCTATTTCTTGTGCCGTAGCTGCATAGTTGAAATATTCCTTGAACGATGTCAGCAAGACATTGGCACCCGATTCCTTAGGAGAGTATTGCATCTTCACAGCTTGTCCAACATAGCGCATAAGCCAAGCAACCTCGTCCGCATCTTCTTGAAATTTGTAACTATCCTTCATTGCTCCCCAATTGAATTTCTTTGGTTGGAGGTCTTGAAGAGTTTGTTCGTACTTCTGCATTTTTGATTCATAGCCTGGAATCACCGAAGTTTCGTTCTGTGGCCATTCATGATACTTCAAAATCTGCGCTGCTGCAGTGGCAACACAGCCCGTTGCAGCATATCCTTCATCGAATTTCGGACATCTGAGGTTATAAGGACTTGTCTGATTCCATTTTGTAGTCATCAATCCTGACAAATCCTGAAGCTTTGCTGGCTTTGCCAACATTGTCGGTTGCTTATGGGTAGCAACATATTTCACATAACGCTGACAACATTCCAACCACCATTTCATTCCGTCGGGAATATTCTTCTCATCGAATGTACCGTTGTAAGAATGTCCCAAAACGGCTGGTGCCTTATCGTCGGCAGCTACAATAATAAATCCATCATTTCTCCCTACGTTGAAAACATAATAAGCATCGGTAGAGAGTTGCACGCTCTTTACAGCGTTTGAAGTTTGTGCGTGCATATGGGGGGAGCGAGCACTGTTGCCTTTAATATACTTTAAAGCTATTTGGCGTGCTTTCTCCAAACTCACAGGATTGCCTCGTACTATACTTCCCACTGAAAAGAGTACAAGTAAAAGCAATATTTTCTTCATAAGATTATACGTTTAGTTCTAAAGTAATTCTAATTCTATTATATTTATAGTCTAAAATTCTCCCAACTCTACAAGTTACAATAGCAAACTTCTTTAAAGTTACCTTAACTTCTTTTTTGTTTAAAGGAAACTCATAACCTAATTGCGGATATGAGTTTCCTAAAGTATTCCGAACGAATTCTACATCATACTCAAACATTCATAAACTACTGTTCTTTCGATGCAAATTCGTTTTTCAACATTGCTTACTTAACAATCTTCTTCACGCTACCGTCGCTGTAACGAACGATATTGATGCCTTTCTGCAAATCGTTGAGCAATCGGCCAGATACATCGTAAACAGCAACTACTGTTACATTGTTCTTAACAGCTGGCTTAGTAGCAATACCAGTCGTTTCGCGCTCCAAAACAACCAAGCCCCATGGAGTGCCATACGCATTGGTTACACCGCCTTTTTCAAACGAAACGGTTTTAGTACTTTGTGGGTCCTCTTCATCTTCTGGAGTTGCACTGGGGTCTGGAACAGGTGAAACACACTTTACACCCTTCATTGAAAACTTCTTGAAAGAGCAAATTGCGCCGTATTTACCTTCAGATGTAATATTTGAGTTATCAACTATCAAACGACTTGCATATCCGCCGCAAATACCACATCTGGCTCCTTTAATGTTCATATCTACGTCTTTTATGTTAAGTGTACCTGTATGTCTGGCATCGATACCATTCAATCCAGCATTAATAGTAAGGCTACCTCCGCCCGTCATATCAATATTCACAGACTCTGCATCTTGATATGTCAGCATCACAAAACCTGTCTGAGTTGTCGTAATAGAGTTTTTACCTATCAACTTCACAGTAATATTGTCAGTTGGGCAATAAAAACGGAAAGTACCGATAACTGGATACCAAGTACCGCTTTCTGATTGATACTGAGGGCAGTTTTCTGCAGTAACAACAATCTCAGCGTTTTCTAATGTAATAGTACGAGTATCAGCATCAAACTTCACAGTTCCAGACTTAACCCACTTACGTTCAGAGTCAAGTTTGTTACCATTTTCTTTTGTCATCTTCTGACCAAGAAAAACAAGTTGTTCGTCAAGATCATTGTCAGCGAAACTGTTAGACACTCCTAAAACGGCAGTAAGCATTACCACCAAAACTCTCAAATGTAAAAAATTCTTCATAATTTAAAATTGTTTGTTGTTAAATTGTTTGTAGTTAAATTTGCAAAGAACCTAATATTCTTCTTTTCCAATGGGCAAAGATAAACTAAATAATAATACTATGCAAGAAAAAATAAAAAAAACAACCAACAAACACAGCAATTAACAATTACGCTTGCTATTATTCTACTCTGTTTATATGCACACTATACTCTACAAACTCAAAATAGAAAATCAGAATAAAACGATTCTCTTATTCTATGTGCAAGTTACTATGCAACATCTTTTTACAAACAGACTTCCATACGAAAGACAAAAGCTACCACAGCAACAAACCATTCAAAGCTATTTGCCTGCAAGCCTACTGGTATAAAGTGGAACTGTAAAAACGCAGCAAAAGAATTGTCATACAGTGCAATCCTACAGAATAGAACAAACGTTTCAAATGCTGTCCCTACTCCCCTTACACACATCATTCTATAAGCAGAAAAACGCAACAACACTGTAAATATTTTTCACAACACCATTCATCGCCTAACCACCTAATCATCAACACTTTACAAAACCTATTGTTTTGCATTCCAAAAGCGTAGGTTTTGCACGGTAAAAGCGGCTCTTTTGCATCGCAAAACCCACGCTTTCGCAACGTCAAATCGAAATTACCATTTCTTCTACGAATTATTATTACAAAACCAAGATGCTTTTTACAGAACGCTTACCAAAAACAACAAGAAAGAAACCACCCTTTCCACCAAAACTCTACTGACCTACAGTCCAGCTCCGAGAAGACACAACGCCACCCCATTAAAGAACAATACCGTTGAAGTATTAAAAACACGCCTAAACTACCCAAGCATATTAAACCCAACAACAGAATACAAACAAAAAGAGAGGATAGCCTTACGACTATCCTCTCTTTGCGCTCCAGGATGGGCTTGAACCAACGACCCCCTGATTAACAGTCAGGTGCTCTAACCAACTGAGCTACTGAAGCAGGTTGCTATTTCTTTTTAGCGAGTGCAAAAGTACGACGTTTTTTTTAATCCACCAAATATTTCAGCAAAAAATATCAACTTTTTATGATAAAACATTCGCAAGGACAACTTTCATCATACTATCATACAAAAAACTATTTCTAATATTTCCCTTTATCAATAGAAATAATTACATTTGCAGTACTGATATACAGACAAGAAGATGCCATAGTTACCGATAAGTTCTAATACTCTGTTATTGATAGTAGATTTACGCTACAAGGCTTATGTAAAGAAGTATCGCATCAATATTTTAGACATCTCTAATTATTGCATCTTCGTTCTATGACGAACAATACCAAGAGATAAATATATAAAATAAAACTATGAACAAAACATTATGGAATTACTATAAGCAGTCAGCAGATGGACAAAATGCAATTGCAATGTTTAATCCTGAACCAAACGATACTCATAAAGAAATAGAGAACATAGCAACTTTCTTACAAAAGTTGGACAGTGATATCGAACCTCAGTATTTTACAGATTTTATATATGTGCACAGAGTTAACCTTTCCGAACGGAATCTCTTAATCGAAGAACTTTCCGAGCGCAAGAGTTTCGAAACTTTTGTAGAATCCTATGACTTAAAAGAGTTTGAATTTCAGGAAGAAAAGGTTGTTTGGTTTGAAGAAAATTATTTTATCAAAGCAGATAAATTCAGACAAAAAGCAGCTACAATAGATGCTCTATCAATGTACTTATACTTTTATAATGCTTACTTCAAGCCTATTCTTCTTCCACGTAGATTTGATATTATTCAAAAAAGCTGTGATGCGTTGGGTATAGAACTGCCACCTATTCCTCGCACCAAAAGTTATAAAGAATATTTAATGTACTACTATGATATTTGTGGCGCAATAAATAAATTTCAAGAAGAAAATGGACTAACAGACGCTGAAGTCTGCGCCTGCATATACGATTACGGAGCAAGAGTCTTGTCAGAAGAAGAAAAACAAGAGAATGAAGAATTGCCACCACCTACAAATGTATGGCTAACTGGAGGATCTGGCAAAGGAGATTTTGAGTTTCTCGATTCATTAGGGAAAGATTCACAAGCCCAAACATCTATTTGGGCTTGCAACGAGAGAACACGTAAAGGAGACCTCGTTATTATATATTGCACATCGCCAAGAAGTTTTATCCATTCTATTTGGCGTACAGAATCTGTTGGTATCTTTAACCCTTTCGATTATTACCATTGCCGAACGACTGTATGTAAAGGGATAAGACTTCCACAGATATCGTTTGCAGACTTGAAGAATGATCCTTATTTCTCGCAGCAACCTATTGTCCGTAAGAATTTACAAGGAATAAACGGAGTAGCATTTTCAGCCAAAGACTATTCAGAGTTATTGAGGTTAGCAGAAGAAAAGGGTGTAAAAACTGATAATTATCCCCAACTCTATGTTGGCAAAGCAATTGATTTTGGGGAAATTAAACAAGAAAAGGATATAGAAGAGAATATTCTTATTCCCATATTAAAACGAATAGGCTATCACATTTCTGATTGGACAAGACAATTACAGCTAAAAGCAGGGATAAAAGAGAAGGCTATTCCCGACTTTGTATTCTTCCCACAAGGGGCTAAACATTTTGAAAGTGCTCCGCTGGTAATTGAAGCTAAACTAGACATTTCATCAATGTTAGAGGAACAAAAAGCATTTCGCCAAGCATTGTCATACGCTCGTATGTTACGCTCTAACTTAATGGGCATTTGCGACAAGGAAAGGCTCATCATCTACGCTCTTGACTCTTCAGGAAGTTGCAATATAGAAAAGCCATTATTTGAAAGCCATTGGCAGAGTATTTACTCTGATGATATTATAGGCTCTAAATTGAATCAGATTATAGGAGCAGAGGTTATGAAAGAAAAAGCCCTCCTAATGAAATAACAAGAGCGATTTCTAAAAAAATGCACTCGCCTATTCCCTATTCGATGAAAGGGAACCATCTTACCATATACAAGCTCTTGCTAAAAGCTATATAAACGCACGAAGCCCCGACCACTCATCGCAGTCGGGGCTTCAATACAAAAAAGGCAGCTACCTACTCTCCCACATTGCATTGCAGTACCATCGGCGCAATCGGGCTTAACTTCTCTGTTCGGAATGGGAAGAGGTGGAACCCCGACGCAATAACCACCTGATAAAACCGTCAGTGTGCTCCTCAGCACACCGTAAGGGTGACCATGCCACAAGCAAGGATATGTAAAACAAGCCATACAAGACACGTACAGCTAAAAGAATAAACACCGGAATGAAAGCTTCGGGCAATTAGTAGTGCTCGGCTTTGACATCGCTGTCTTTACACCTGCACCCTATCAACGTCATCGTCTGTGACGACCCTATGAGGAGTTCTAATCTTGCGGAAGGCTTCGCACTTAGATGCTTTCAGCGCTTATCCATACCAGACTCAGATACCCAGCGGTGCACCTGGCGGCACAACTGGCAAACCGGAGGTCTGTCCACCACGGTCCTCTCGTACTAGTGGCGGAACCACGCAAAACTCCAACGCCCACGATAGATAGAGACCGAACTGTCTCACGACGTTCTGAACCCAGCTCGCGTGCCACTTTAATGGGCGAACAGCCCAACCCTTGGGACCTTCTCCAGCCCCAGGATGTGACGAGCCGACATCGAGGTGCCAAACCACCCCGTCGATATGAGCTCTTGGGGGGGATCAGCCTGTTATCCCCGGAGTACCTTTTATCCTTTGAGCGATGCAGTTTCCATACACTTGCACCGGATCACTATGCCCCAGTTTCCTGCCTGCTCGGCATGTCTGCCTCCCAGTCAAGCGCCCTTATGCCATTACACTCTGTGAGGTCGGTTACCAATCGACCCGAGGGCACCTTTGGAAGCCTCCGTTACGCTTTTGGAGGCGACCACCCCAGTCAAACTACCCACCAAGCAATGTCCGCGCAACAAGCGCGTTAGACCTCAGACAGCCAAAGGGCCGTATTTCAAGGATGGCTCCACGCACACTGGCGTGCGCGCCTCAAAGCCTCCGGCCTATCCTACACATCGGATGACCAAGGTCAATGCTAAGCTGTAGTAAAGGTTCACGGGGTCTTTTCGTCCCATCGCGGGTAATCGGCATCTTCACCGATACTACAATTTCACTGAGATCATGATTGAGACAGCGTCCGGATCATTACACCATTCGTGCAGGTCGGAACTTACCCGACAAGGAATTTCGCTACCTTAGGACCGTTATAGTTACGGCCGCCGTTTACTGGGGCTTCAATTCAAGCCTTCGACAAAAGTCTGAGCTCTCCTCTTAACCTTCCAGCACCGGGCAGGTGTCAGGCTGTATACATCATCTCTCGAGTTGGCACAGCCCTGTGTTTTTGTTAAACAGTTGCCTGGACCTATTCTCTGCGCCTCGTAAAAAACGAGGACCCCTTATCCCGAAGTTACGGGGTCAGTTTGCCTAGTTCCTTAACCATGAATCTCTCAACGCCTTAGTATGTTCTACCCGACTACGTGTGTCCGTTTGCGGTACGGGTTGCCCAAACATTGAGCTTAGCGGATTTTCTTGGAAGTATGATTACCTGTGCTATCGGTTCGCCCCGAGGGGAAAACCGTACTATCGGCCATCAGCTCAGGGTGTGGATTTGCCTGCACCCATCATAGCCTAAAGCCTTCAACGCCCATATCCGTAAGGGCGCGACAGTGTCACTGCTCCGTCTCCACATCGCTGAATGGGCAAGTCACGGAATATTGACCGTGTCTGCCATCGCCATCGCCGTTCGGCTGAGACTTAGGACCCGACTAACCCCGGGATGATTGGCATCGCCCGGGAAACCTTAGTCTTACGGCGAGGGGGAATCTTACCCCCTTTATCGTTACTTATACCTACATTTGCTTTTCCATACGCTCCAGGATCAATCACCATCACCATTCAACGCATATGGAATGCTCCCCTACCGATACTTTTAATATACATTGCTATCCCGCGCCTTCGGTATCTGACTTCATACCCGATTATTATCCACGCCCGGACCCTCGACTAGTGAGCTGTTACGCACTCTTTGAATGAATGGCTGCTTCCAAGCCAACATCCTAGCTGTCACTGGGACCAGACTTCGTTAGACTAACTTAGACAGAATTTGGGGACCTTAGACGACGGTCAGGATTCTTCTCCTCTCGGGGACGGACCTTAGCACCCGCCCCCTTACTGCACGACTACGGTCCGTGAGCATTCGGAGTTCGTCAGGTCTCGATAGGCGGTGAAGCCCTCTTGACCTATCGGTCGCTCTACCTCTCACGGAGAACATCGCACGCGGCACCTAAATGCCTTTCGGGGAGTACGAGCTATCTCCAAGTTTGATTGGCCTTTCACTCCTACACTCAACTCATCGGGAAGCTTTTCAACGCTTATCCGTGCGGTCCTCCATTCCGTGTTACCGGAACTTCAACCTGGTCAAGTGTAGATCACTTGGTTTCGCGTCTACCCCACCCAACTGAACGCCCTGTTCAGGCTCGCTTTCACTGCGGATACGGGGCTGAACCCCTTAACCTCGCTGGGCATGGTAACTCGTAGGTTCATTATGCAAAAGGCACGCCGTCACATAAAAAAATATGCTCCGACCGCTTGTAGGCGTATGGTTTCAGGAACTATTTCACTCTCCTAATAGGAGTGCTTTTCACCTTTCCCTCACGGTACTAACTTCACTATCGGTCTCACGGGAGTATTTAGCCTTACCGGATGGGCCCGGCAGATTCACGCAGAATTACTCGTGTTCCGCGCTACTCAGGATGACACTACGCCTCATCATGCTTCGGATACGGGACTGTCACCCGCTACGGTCGAACTTTCCAGAACGTTCTCCTCACAATCAGAGTACGACAACGTGGTCCTACAACCCCCACGGCGCATTGCCACGTCGTGGGTTTGGGCTGTTCCCCGTTCGCTCGCCACTACTGGGGGAATCATTAAGTTATTTTCTTTTCCTGCAGGTACTAAGATGTTTCAGTTCCCTGCGTTAGCCTCCTGAACGAAAATCAGGATAGCACTCCTTCAGAGTGCTGGGTTGTCCCATTCGGAAATCCCCGGATCAAAGGTCATTTGCACCTACCCGGAGCTTATCGCAGCTTATCACGTCCTTCATCGCCTCCGTGAGCCTAGGCATCCGCCATACGCCCTTAGTTACTTTCTATTCGCCAAGTGGCACATATATGAAATACGCGCCACAGGGTTGCTCATACTTTCAGCTGTATCTTGAAATCTATAACCACTCCACAAAAAAGCGGAATGAAATGTCTTACTTTACAGTCTTGCTTGTGTCAATAAGTCAAAGAACGATGT
Organism: Prevotella intermedia ATCC 25611 = DSM 20706; assembly: GCF_001953955.1. Taxonomy (NCBI): domain Bacteria; kingdom Pseudomonadati; phylum Bacteroidota; class Bacteroidia; order Bacteroidales; family Prevotellaceae; genus Prevotella; species Prevotella intermedia. Next base: position 454,332 of record NZ_CP019300.1, on the reverse strand, counting down.
CAATGCAACAAAACGCATGAAGCATGAGATGCATCGAAAAGTGAAGATGGCGGACTTGAACCGTTGCCGTGCAGGCCTTGAACCTTGTCTTCCATTCAATATATGAAACATATCAGAGTGTGTAGCCAAGAAGGGAAACTCCATATCCCTCTCTCAAAAAAGTGTATCGAACAATTAAGATACTAACAAACAAAAGCCCAATCCAGAAAGGAGGTGTTCCAGCCGCACCTTCCGGTACGGCTACCTTGTTACGACTTAGCCCCAATCACCAGTTTTGCCCTAGGTCGCTCCTCGCGGTTACGAACTTCAGGCACCCCCGGCTTTCATGGCTTGACGGGCGGTGTGTACAAGGCCCGGGAACGTATTCACCGCGCCATGGCTGATGCGCGATTACTAGCGAATCCAGCTTCGTGAGGTCGGGTTGCAGACCTCAGTCCGAACTGGGACCGGCTTTCAAGATTGGATGCTATTTACATTACACCGTCCCTCTGTACCGGCCATTGTAACACGTGTGTAGCCCCGGACGTAAGGGCCGTGCTGATTTGACGTCATCCCCACCTTCCTCACACCTTGCGGTGGCAGTGTCCCCAGAGTGCCCAGCATGACCTGATGGCAACTAAGGAAAGGGGTTGCGCTCGTTATGGCACTTAAGCCGACACCTCACGGCACGAGCTGACGACAACCATGCAGCACCTTCACAGACGCCCCGAAGGGAGTCAACATCTCTGTATCCTGCGTCTGCAATTCAAGCCCGGGTAAGGTTCCTCGCGTATCATCGAATTAAACCACATGTTCCTCCGCTTGTGCGGGCCCCCGTCAATTCCTTTGAGTTTCACCGTTGCCGGCGTACTCCCCAGGTGGGATGCTTAATGCTTTCGCTTAGCCGCTAACGCCAGGCGCTAACAGCGGGCATCCATCGTTTACCGTGCGGACTACCAGGGTATCTAATCCTGTTCGATACCCGCACCTTCGAGCTTAAGCGTCAGTAACACTCCCGTACGCTGCCTTCGCAATCGGAGTTCGTCATGATATCTAAGCATTTCACCGCTACACCATGAATTCCGCATACGTTGCGTGCACTCAAGTCCGCCAGTTCGCGCTGCAAGTTAAATGTTGAGCACCTAAATTTCACAACACGCTTAACAGACCGCCTACACTCCCTTTAAACCCAATAAATCCGGATAACGCCTGGACCTTCCGTATTACCGCGGCTGCTGGCACGGAATTAGCCGGTCCTTATTCGAAGGGTAAATGCAAAAAGGCACACGTGCCTCACTTTACTCCCCAACAAAAGCAGTTTACAACCCATAGGGCCGTCAATCCTGCACGCTACTTGGCTGGTTCAGACTTACGTCCATTGACCAATATTCCTCACTGCTGCCTCCCGTAGGAGTTTGGACCGTGTCTCAGTTCCAATGTGGGGGACCTTCCTCTCAGAACCCCTACTGATCGTAGCCTTGGTGGGCCGTTACCCGCACCAACAAGCTAATCAGACGCATCCCCATCCTCCACCGATGAATCTTTGGTCCACGTCAGATGCCATATGTGGACAACATCGGGTATTAGGCCGTCTTTCAACGGGGTATCCCCGAGTGGAGGGAAGGTTGGATACGCGATACTCACCCGTGCGCCGGTCGACGTCCAAAATGTGCAAGCACATAATGCCGTTTCCCCTCGACTTGCATGTGTTAAGCCTATAGCTAGCGTTCATCCTGAGCCAGGATCAAACTCTCCATTGTAAAAAATCATATAAAGAAAATGCAATCACAAGCACTCGTCATATAAGTAAAGGAAAACCCATACCATGACGAGCGAGGCGACGCACTCCATTTGTCTCTGCTCAGAACCCTCATCCGAAGTATCAAGTTCAAAACACCAAAATCAAGAAAAATGATAGGACGTTTCTTTTACCCATCTGCCAACATCAAAGACGAGGCAGACGCTTCTTGTACTACTTCTCTGTATATGTAAAACTTCTCAAAGAACGAATGTGCTAAAAAGAAACCGCAGGGCGGCATTTCTTGAAAGCGAGTGCAAAGGTATAACAAAAAACAATACGCACCAAATGTTTCAAGAAGAAAAATGAAAAAAACTGCATTTTGCAGGAGAGATTTGACATAAATCAACAAGCGAAACAATTTACACCTTATAATATATAGTCAGATTTACATCATTAAAGAGACATGAGAAGTATCATGACCCCACGTTTTTCAGCTTCAGGAAAGCCAAAAGTCTATCTATCGCATCAGATTTTGGACATCAGAAAAATAAAAGAAACATAAAAAAGAAGTGGTTTTTTGCGTTTATCATAGCTTTAAAGTATATTTGCAAAATGATTTAAGACACGCCTTCTTGATGTTGAGTTGGCATATTCTTTGCAATACGAGATAGAAAAAATAAAATAAAAAAAGACAAATTATGGATTTTGACAATTTTTCAAAAACAAGCAAAGACCGTTACAGTGAGTTAGAAATGTCGCGCACATGGCCTTTACTCATGCGCAAGGTTTACACATGGATGGCAATGGCACTGGCTATTACAGGCGTTGTGGCATACGGTGTTGGTACATCGGAGGCAATGTTGATGATGCTTTACAACGGAATGGCGCCACTACTGATTTGCATCTTTGCAGAATTGGGCATTGTTTTCTACCTTTCTGCACGCATTCAGAAACTCTCGTTGGCAGCTGCCACAACGTGGTTCATTATCTTTTCTGTTTTGAACGGACTTACTTTGGGCTGGATTTTTGCAGCTTACACTGCTGCTTCCATTGCCAAAACCTTCTTCATTACGGCAGGAACATTCGCTACAATGGCTATTGTGGGCACTACCACAAAGAAAGATTTAACCAAGATGGGGGGCATTTTGTTTATGGCACTCATTGGTTTAATCATTGCAGGCTTGGTAAACATGTTCTTCCGCAGCACTATGTTCGACTTGATTGTCAGCGGATTAGGAGTACTTATCTTTACAGGTCTGACAGCTTGGGACGCACAAAAGATTAAGGAAATGGTGATGCGTGCACCCGATGCAGGTGAATCGGCACAGAAAATAGCATTGCTTGGGTCGTTGAATCTGTACTTAGACTTCATCAACCTTTTCCTCTACCTGCTCCGTTTCTTCGGTAACAGAAACTAAGGCAAACGATAGAAGATAATGTAGAAATACATACACGTCTTTATCTAAAAAAGCAGAAAACATTGCTTCTTTTCATTTTTTCACACAACAGAAGCAATGTTTTCCTGCTTTTTCCATTTAGTGCATAATAAATAGAAAAGACAACAAAAGAAACAAAGAACAATTATGAAGAAGAATTTAAGCAAAATTATGTTGGTTGCATTTGCTGGCATAGCAATGCTCGGTATGACATCATGCAACGCTGACGAACCAGAAAACGATCTTACTCCTGCAGAAGCCCAAGCTGCATACGAAAGTGTAAAGGGCGAATACACGGGATACGTATTTTTCAACAAGAGAAAAAACAATTCACACGAATTAGAAAAAGACAGTCTGCCCGTTTCGGTAAGCCTCAACTCTGGCACTATGCTCACTATTAAGAACCTTCCCACCAAGGCAATTGCAGGAATATTAGAAAACGGAAACCTGAAAAAAGCAATAGAAGAAGCTGGAGCCATCGACCTAAAATGCAACATAGGCTTTATGCGTAAAGACCCTGTAACAATGTTAGTAAATCCGCTTCCTGCTACTTTCAAAATAAACTACAACGGCAAGGAGCAAGAAATCAAGACACTTTTCCTAATTAATAGCAAAAGTTCGGCAGCACAAGCTGTCGGAAAAGACAAGCTGGCAATGCAAATCATTCAAATGGCAGGTATGTATCTCGGCGAGCGACGTGTTGCAATCGAAACAGGAAACACACCTTTGCTGTTCAAACTGAAACGCTAATAAGATAATATCGGGTCTATTAACGATTACGAAAAGAAGCACACACACTTGATTATTCATAATCCAAAAGAGGGCAGGCCATCGCTGGCTTGCCCTCTTTTTTTTATAAAGGAACCTCTCATTCTATACATATCTGAGCAATATAACTTCTCTCACATTTCGTATTTTACAACCAGAAACAAAGCAATAGGACTGTAAAGAATTTTTCAAAACATCCATATCACCTAACCAGCTTGTTACCAACGCATTACAAAACCTATTGTTTTGCATTCTAAAAGCGGCTGTTTTGCACGGTAAAAGCGTAGGTTTTGCATCGCAAAAGAGCCGCTTTCGTAACGCCAAAGCGCAGTTATCACTTTTTAACAGAACTATCTTTACAAAATCAGAGATATTTCGTGCCATTCTGTCCGAATTACCTCAATGGAAAACTGCTGCACTTTTCCATTTCCACCGAACCTTTCTGCACATATCGCAAACTATTTCGTCGGCTACTCACAATAAGTCGGTATTACCCTAAATTCGCCTATATTTATTTTGCCGTTCAAGCTATTTGGATTACCTTTGCACTTATTATCACATTATAATAATGTCGAACGAGAATACTTTCAAACTTTTAAACAAGATTGACTCGCCTGCCGATTTAAGAAAATTGAGCATAGACGAGCTCCCTATACTATGCGAAGAACTGCGCAAGGACATCATTCACGAGGTGGCTGTAAACCCCGGACACCTCGCATCGAGTCTTGGCGCAACCGAAATAACCGTAGCCTGCCATTACGTTTTCAATACACCTGACGACAGAATTGTATGGGACGTAGGACATCAGGCATACGGACACAAGATTTTAACGCATCGTCGCGAATGCTTCTGCGAGAACAGAAAGAAAGACGGACTTATGCCTTTCCCCTCTCCAAAAGAAAGCGAATACGACACGTTTACTTGTGGGCACGCTTCCAATTCCATTTCAGCAGCATTGGGAATGGCAGTAGCTGCCAAGATGACAAACCACCCCGAACGCCACGTAGTTGCCATTATCGGCGACGGAGCGATGAGCGGTGGCTTGGCTTTCGAGGGCTTGAACAATGCTTCGAGCCAGCCCAACGACTTACTCATCATCTTGAACGACAACGACATGTCGATAGACAGAGCCGTTGGCGGTATGCAACAATACCTGCTCAACCTCGATACGAACGAAACTTACAACAGGCTTCGTTTCAAGGCATCGCAATGGTTGCACGCCAAAGGCATACTGAACGACAAGCGACGCAAGGGCATTATTCGTCTGAACAACGCCATCAAGTCGGCTCTTGCCCAACAGCAGAACCTCTTCGAGGGTATGGACATACGCTACTTCGGACCATTCGACGGGCACGATGTCAAGGAAGTGGTAAGGGTGTTGAACCAACTTAAGGATATGAAAGGCCCCAAACTGCTGCACCTGCACACCACGAAAGGCAAGGGATACGAACCTGCCGAGAAGAGCGCAACGGTGTGGCACGCACCTGGAAAGTTCGACCCCGAAACAGGACAGCGTCTTGTGCAGGACGACAGCAATAAGCCACCAAAGTTCCAAGATGTGTTTGGGCACACTCTTTTAGAGCTTGCAAGAAGCAATCCACGCATTGTTGGCGTTACGCCTGCCATGCCGACAGGCTGCTCAATGAACATTATGATGAAGGAAATGGCAGACCGCACCTTCGACGTAGGTATTGCCGAAGGACACGCCATGACCTTCTCGGCAGGTATGGCAAAGGACGGCTTGCAACCATTCTGCAACATTTACAGTTCTTTCGCACAACGCGCTTACGACAACATCATTCACGATACCGCCATCTTGAACCTCCCCGTTGTACTCTGCTTAGACCGCGCAGGACTCGTTGGCGAAGATGGAGCAACCCATCACGGTGCTTTCGATATGGCTTTCTTGCGCCCTATCCCGAACGTTACCATTGCTTCGCCAATGGACGAGCACGAATTGCGCCGACTTATGTTTACTGCCCAATTGCCCGAAAAAGGTTTCTTCGTGATAAGATACCCTCGTGGCGGTGGCGTACTGGTGGATTGGCAATGCCCATTAGAAGAGGTAAAAGTGGGCACAGGACGTAAACTTTACGACAAGACTTTCGGCACCGACCAAGAGAAAGCTACGAAAAGCATAGCCATTCTTACCATTGGCCCTGTGGGACACGATGCGCAGAAAGCAATCGAGGAGTTGGAACAAGAAAACAAATGCACAGGTCGCATTGCCCACTACGATATGCGTTTCTTGAAGCCAATAGACGAAAACATACTCGAAGAGGTAGGACAGAACTTTTCGAAAGTCATCACCGTGGAAGACGGAGCGAAGAACGGCGGACTCGGAACAGCCGTTATGGAATGGCTGAACGAGCACAACCACAACATACACGTGCAAAGGTTAGCCCTTCCCGATGAATTTATCGAGCAGGGAACAGTGCAGCAACTCCGCCAATTGTGTGGAATTGACAAGGACAGCATAAAGCGGGAAATAGAAAAAAGATTGTAAGCAACACACGGAGGACAGAGGTATGAAGATAATTATAGCAGGAGCATACGCCATTGGAACTTATTTGGCACAGTTTCTTTCTCGCAACAAGTACGACATTATACTTATTGACGAGCAAGAAGAGAACTTGAACAAGATTGGTCAGAACTACGACCTTCTTACATTGCAAGGGAAGCCGACAAGCATAAAAGTGCTGCAGGAAGCAGGTGTAAAGCATGCCGACCTCTTTATTGCGGTAGACCTCAAAGAGACCATCAACATAACAGCCTGCACCATGGCGCACAATCTTGGCGCAAAAAAGACCGTGGCTAAGATTGACAACCCCGAATACATGGAGCCTAAGAACCAAGAGCTTTTCAAGCAATTGGGCATTGACAGTCTCATCTACCCCGAACTCTTGGCGGCAAAAGACATAATAAACGGACTGAAAATGTCGTGGGTTCGCCAACGCTGGGACGTTCAAGGCGGTGCATTGGTTATGCTGGGCATAAAGCTCCGCAAGACTTGCGAGATATTAGACAAGCCGCTCAGGGACATAAGCGGCCCCAACGACCCTTACCACGTTGTAGCCATCAAGCGCAGGAACGAAACTATCATTCCCGATGGTAACGAGACGCTGAAACAGGAAGACCTCGCCTACTTCATGACGACTAAGGAATACATACCTTACATACGCAAGCTCACGGGCAAAGAACATTATGTCGATGTGAAAAACGTAATGATTATGGGCGGTGGACGCACGGCTGTCCGTTCGGTAAAGATAATGCCCGAATACATGGACGTAAAGGTTATAGAAAGAAGCATCGACCGTTGCGAATACCTGAACGAAATGTTCGACGAGTCGCAGCTTGTCATCAATGGCGACGGACGCGACACCGACTTGCTCATAGAAGAGGGTATCCGCCACACGCAAGCCTTTGTTGCGCTTACGCCGAATGCCGAAACGAATATTCTTGCATGCTTGGCTGTAAAGAGTTTGGGCGTCAAGAAAACCATTGCAGCAGTAGAAAACTTCGACTATGTAGACATGGCAGCCAATTTGGACATTGGTACCATCATCAACAAGAAGGCAATTGCCGCAGGCTACATCTATCAGATGCTGCTCGATGCCAACGTAGACAACGTGCGCTTCCTTATGTCTGTCGATGCCGACGTTGCCGAATTCATTCCCGTTCAAGGCTCTAAGATAACGCAAAAGCCTATCAAGGACATGAATTTGCCAAGCGGAATGACCATTGGCGGACTGGTTCGCCACGAGGAGGGTATGCTCGTTTCGGGTAATACGCAAATTGAGGCGGGCGACATTGTAGTCGTATTCTGCTACAATACCAACATGAAGAAGGTGGAACAACTGTTCAATTAAAGACTGTAAGAAAGGTTAGCAATGCTCAATCTAAAAACTATATCGAAAATCTTAGGTGCGCTTTTAGGAATAGAAGCCTTACTGATGTCGCTTTGCCTATTCGTTTCGCTGTGGTACAAGGACAACGATATTGTGGCTTTCCTATGGGCTATCCTTATCACCGTGATGGCAGGAGCCGTCTTCCGCTTGATGGGCAGACACGCCAACAACACCATTGGTCGCCGAGACGCCTACTTCGTGGTGGCAGTAGCGTGGGTTATATTCTCGCTTTTCGGCACGCTGCCTTTCCTAATCAGTGGCGACATTCCAGATTTCACCAATGCTTTCTTTGAAACGATGTCGGGTTTCACCACCACTGGAGCCACCATCGTGGACTATCCCGAGCATTTACCGAAGGGATTGCTGTTCTGGCGTTCGCTGACGCAGTGGATTGGCGGTCTTGGAATTGTGTTCTTCACCATCGCCATACTTCCTTCGCTCGTCGGCGGTTCGCTCAAGGTGTTTGCAGCAGAGTCTACCGGACCGATTAAGAGCAAGCTCCACCCTCGCCTCAGCACAGGTGCCAAGTGGATATGGATAGTTTACTTCGTACTCACCGTGGCATGTATATTGAGCTACAAGGTGTGCGGCATGAACTGGTTCGACGCCTTCAACTATGCCATGACAAGCACTGCAACGGGTGGCTTCGGTACGGAAAGCGGCTCGATTGCCACGTTCCATTCGCCTGCCGAAGAGTATGTCTGCACCATCTTCTGTTTCTTATCGGGTGTGAACTTCACTTTGCTCTACACATCTGTGGCAGGCTTCAAGTTCAAGCAACTGTTCAGGAACAGCGAGTTCAAGTTCTACACGACGATGATTGCGGCTTTCACGGTCTTCATCATGCTGGAACTCATTTTCCAATGCAACTACGAAGTGGAGCATGCCTTTCGCAGCTCTGTTTTCCAAGTGGTTTCGTTCATCACCACCACAGGACTTTACAGCGACGATGCTGCCAAATGGCCTCATGTAACGTGGGTGGTGCTGGCAGCCTGCATGTTCTTTGGCGGTTCGTCGGGGTCTACAAGCGGTGGAATCAAGAGCATTCGCGGCGTGATGTTGCTGAAGGTTGTGAAGAACGAATTTCGCCAAATACTCCACCCGAATGCTGTCTTGCCGATGAAAATAGACGGCTACAATGTTCAAATGTCCAAGCGTGTAACCCTATTGGGGTTCATCGGCTTGTACCTTTTCCTTGCCGTTATCTGTGCCTTTACGATGATTGCGGCAGGCATCGACTCCACCAATTCGATGACGATAACGCTAAGCTGCCTTGGCAACGTGGGACCTACGTTAGGTTTAGAGATTGGCCCAACGATGTCGTGGAACGAACTGCCCGACTTTGCCAAATGGATTAGCTCGTTCCTGATGCTTGTCGGACGTCTCGAACTCTTCTCGGTTTTGGTGCTTTTCACCCCTTCTTTCTGGAAAGAAAATTAGAGAAAAAACCTGTACTGGAAAGGCACTTCTTATCTACTCTATTTCAACGACTTAGCAGTGCGTGAAAAATATGACGTCATATTTGCCAGAATATGACGTCATATTTGCTCGAATATGACGTCATATTTATCCGAATATGACGTCATATTTATCTGAACATGACGTCATGCTTATCTGAACATGGCGTCATACTTATCTGAATATGGCGTCATGCTTGTCTGAATATGGCGTCATGCTTGTCTGAATATGGCGTCATGCTTGTCTGAATATGGCGTCATACTTGTCTGAATATGGAAACATAATTGTCCAAACATGGCATCATAACTGTCCGAATATGACACCATATTTATCAGAAAAATTAAAGAAGTAGATGTGGAAAACGGAAATAACAGCTTACTCCTCGCTGTTTCCGTCTAAGAAATCTCTTAAATCGGCTTTCAAACGCAAATAAGGTTTACTGTTGGTATAGCCCACGTTGCGCCGCAGCATTGGTACAATTTCTTCTATGCTGTGATTGTAGTTTGAAAGTTCGTTTCTCTGTTGCACAATGTGTCGCGCATTGCGATAAATCTCCTGTTCATGGTCGCGTATAAGCTTGTCGCACACTCTTTTCAGAGCGGGCACCACCACATTGTCGAACAAATGATGCCCCTGTATATACAAATAAGTGGTTTGTGCCGTTACACCCAATCGCTTTATATCCTCTTTCACAGCCAAGTAGGTAGCCTTGGCATCGGGATATTCGTGCTGGAACTGCCGTATCTTCCTTGCCACCTTTCGGCGCAACTTCTCTATGTTCGCATAAGCCGTCTGAAAGCTGAAGTTGCCCATTTCTATGATATGGTTGAAATCGGTAATGGTGAACTTTCCATAAATTCCTTTCCTGTAAAACCATACGCTCCACACGAACAACGGGAAAATAGCCTCGCTGTAAAGACGCAGATACTCTTCAAAATCGAAGATGGCACGGTCGTTCAGCGTAACAGCAACGCTCACATCGTGCAGGCTAGCGGCATAGCACTGCAGGTTTTCGATGGCGTATGCATAGGTATGAAACACGTAAGGACTATGGTTTACGGCGCGCGACATCGACGTGGAACCTTGCAGGAGATAGTCGTAGTCGGCATCTACACAGGCTATCATACTTTCGCCGACATTTTCCGAAATCAAATTCATCAGCACCGAGCGTTTTCCCTTCGTCAGCGTGTGGCGCGAAGGAAGCATTACTTCAAAATAACGGTGCTTGTTCTCGAAACTGCTAAGTGCCGTGCGCCAAAAGAATATATCGTCGTACGACTCCACATACGCCACTATCCGCTTTCGCGCATTGCGGCCATTCAGGTAGTTGGCCGCATCAAAGTAAGCCGACGATAAATTATCCTTAAGCCGTTTTCCCATCGCTCGTTCTCCTTTGACCTATCCTATCGTAATCTCGCTGACTTCGGTTACCTTGTCAATCCAACCGTCCATGATAACCGCCGGGCTGTGGGTGCTGAGTATGATTTGCACATTCGGGTTCAAACTCAATATCAGTGCGATGAGCTTCTTTTGCCAATCTACGTGCATGCTCACCTCCGGTTCGTCCATGAACAAGACGTAAGGCAGCCCGTCCTGCACCAAGACGGTGAGCAAAATCGCCAATATCTGCTTTTCGCCACTCGACAGCTGGTAGGGGAACAACGTTTCGCCAACCTGCGAAAAGCGTATCTCGTTTTCCGAACGCACAATCTTCTTGCCCGTTTCTACAAACAATTCGTCGATTATGTCTTGAAACAATCTCTTCGGTGCAGAGTAGGTCTGCGCCTTTGCAGCAGCCTCGCCATTGCCACTTTGCAATGCCTCTATAATCCTATTGCCCACATTTACCTGATAGTCGAGATACTTTCTCTGCAATTGGAACAGCTGCCAGTCAAGCTCGGTGGTAAGGTTCAGGTCTACCTTGTTTATGCTTTCGATGTTCAGCAGTGGGCGGTCGAACGAACGTATGATATCGTACCTTATCCAATTTGCATCTCTCGGCGACACCTTTATATGCACGCCCTTCATCATATGGCTTGGAAATTCGCCCCCTTGCGAAAGCCCTTTTATCACCTTGTTCAATATGGTGCTCTTGCCCACACCGTTGATACCACTCAGAATATTCACCTTTCGGTCGAGTGTCCAGCGTATGTGCTTCAAGCCTGCCCACAGCGAATCTATTTCAATCTCTTCAATATAATCGGCATATTTCTGCATAATCGTTCTTTTGTTTCTTCGCAAATATAGCATTTTTCTTTCAATTTAAGCCTAAATAGTGTTTTTTTAACGCAAACAGCAGCGACTGTTCAGAACATTCATATATCATACAGAAACATTGAGGGCGCATCTTTTCAGATGCGCCCTCTCCGATTTGTAGATTATATTTAAGTAGGTTCTTGGTTTTCTTCAGACTTTTCGAAAAATGATTAAAATCTACTCAGCTTCAGTTTACCTTCAGGGTTTGTAGACAGTCTTGTCTTTCTTTTTTGTGGTGCCCCGCGTTTCAACAACGAAGGGCATCAACTTATTCATCACATAGTTACATTAACTTAATCTGTAGAAAAAAGCATATATTGTATTTAAAAAGTTCATTACTAACTTCTGAAGTATCCGCTGAACTTCGATTATAAAACAGCGAAAAAAGCAAAACCCCTACTCTACCCGCATAATTAACATTCTTTTATACTATTATTTTCAACCCCCAACACTACAAAAGCACATAACCAACTAATAAACAGGCATATACAAAGAATAATATAAAAGAGCTTTTTTCTAAAAGAAATACCAACCCCATTCTACGCACAAGCTATGTTAATTTTCAGAGGCTTATTTTGATATGTGAGAGAATTGCTGTAAATTTGCAATAAAATAAGAACAAAATGCAAGAAACAAGACAAAACCGCATAGCCCGACTCCTACAAAAAGAGTTGGCAAGCATATTTCAAAGTCAGACACGCGCAATGCATGGCGTGTTGGTCAGCGTAACACGTGCAAAGGTAAGTCCCGACTTGGGCGTCTGCACGGCGTATCTAAGCATATTCCCTTCCGACAAGGCAGAAGAGCTGTTGAAGAACATCAACGCAAACGAAAAGACGATACGCTACGACCTTGGGCAGCGTGTCCACAATCAGTTGCGCATCATTCCTGAACTAAGATTTTTCCTTGACGACTCGTTAGACTATATCGAGCGCATTGATGAATTATTGAAAAAGTAATGAGCTTTCCCTTTTACATCGCCCGACGCTATCTTTTTTCTAAGAAAAGCACCCACGCCATCAATGTCATCAGTCTGATTTCAGTGATTGGCGTAGCCGTTGCTACTATGGCGTTGGTAGTGGTATTGAGTGGATTCAACGGGTTTTCCGACCTCGTGGCATCGTTCTTTACCAACTTCGACCCACAGATAAAGGTGGAAGCGGCAAAGGGAAAGGCGATAGCAGCAGACGACCCTACACTGGAAAAAATAAAGTCGTTGCCAAGCATAGAGGTTGCCACGGAGTGTGTAACCGACCAAGCATTGGCTACCTACCAAGGCAGACAGATGATGGTAATGGTGAAAGGCGTAGCCGACAACTTCGATTCGCTCACCCACATCAGCGACATTCTTTTCGGAGAGGGAGAGTTTAAACTGCATGTAGCCAACTTAGACTACGGCGTTCTCGGCATTGGCGTGGCGCAACAGCTGAACACTGGCGTGGAATGGAACAACTATTTGCACATCTACGCGCCACAACGCAAAGGTCAATACGATGCATCGAACCCTACAAACGCCTTCGTAGCAGACTCGTTACTGTCGCCGAAGACAGTCTTCCAAGTGAAACAGGGAAAGTACGACAACAATTACATCGTTACTTCGTTGGCTTTTACACGCAGAATATTCAATCGTCAGGGCGAGATAACTTCGCTCGAAATACGCCTTAAAGCAGGCGAAGACGTTGATAAGGTGAAGAACGAAATAGAAGAAATTGGCGGCGACAAGTTCGTTGTGAAAGACAGATACGAGCAACAAGCCGACACGTTCAACATTATGCGCATCGAAAAGCTCTTCGCATACGTCTTCCTTACCTTCATTCTTATGGTGGCGTGCTTCAATATCATAGGTTCGCTCTCGATGTTGATGATTGACAAGAAGGACGACGTGCAGACTTTGCGCAACCTCGGGGCTACCGACAAGCAAATAAATCAAGTGTTTCTGTTTGAGGGACGTATGATTTCGGCTGCAGGAGCCATCATCGGCATTGCCATCGGACTGCTGCTTTGCTGGCTGCAACAGACTTACGGATTGGTGAAATTGGGCGACCAAGCAGGCAACTTTGTAGTGAATGCCTACCCCATCAGCGTGCACCCGTGGGACATTGTCGGCATTTTCGCTACCGTCATCATCGTTGGTTGGCTTGCTGTATGGTATCCTGTACGCTATATGAGCAAACAGTTTACAAAGTAAAAGGCAGGCAAAAGCACGAGAATATTTATTCGATTGTTGAGTAAAAGTTTCTGCAATTCTACTTTTTTTTATAACTTTGCAGAAGATATAAATGCACAGAAACAAGACGGAAAACATCGGGATGTAGCGCAGTTGGTAGCGCACTACGTTCGGGACGTAGGGGTCGCTGGTTCGAGTCCAGTCATCCCGACATAAGAAAAGGCAAGTGAAAACAATTTCACTTGCCTTTTCTTATTGGGTTAAACGCTCTAAACAGCCTTTCAGAACATAGGCGTGAGAAGGGTGGAAAATTGATGATGAGAACCTGCTTTTTGGGCGAAAAGAAGGCGATAAAGGTGTAAATATTTTTCGCAAGCGAAACTATTGCGTAACCACCTTGCTTTCAGCGTGTTGCAAAACCTATTGTTTTGCATTGTAAAAGCGTAGGTTTTGCACGGTAAAAGCGGCTCTTTTGCCGTCCAAAAGAGCCGCTTTCGCAATGCCAAATCGAAATTATCATTTTTCGGTGGAATTATCTTTACAAAATCAAGGCTGTATCTACGTGTTGCTTAATATATCTAGAGATTCTAGGAAGACTAGAATTCATAGGTAAAAGAACGCGATAAATTACCTCCCTACCTGCTGTTGCTCATTATAAAGCCTTTGATAACTTCGCCTTTATAGGTATCTATGTGCAACTCTACGCTATCCCCTTTATGGAAAAAGTCAGTAGGAATGCTTACGAAAGTGCGCACCGTGTAGTATTGCGGAACATTGTTTTGCTTGTGCTGTAAGCGGAGTTTGTATTTCTTTGCACCCTTTTCCAACGCCTCGACCGACTCCAAGACTATGCCCAACGACTGCGACGGTTGCTGTTCGGCATTGATTTTGCCCGTCTTTAAAGCCAATTCGAGATTGATATACTTGCCTGTTTTAGCAAGCCACGCACTCGTAAAGCCCACTGGGTCGGTGGTTATAGGTTCGGTCTTGGGCTGTTGCTGAACCGACAAAACATACACTTTAGAGATTAAGACAGGTTCTATTTCTGCATCTTTCTTGTTATACAGCAGTTGCGCCCGATAGGTTGTATCGGGTTTCGTCGCCCATTTCGCACGCAAAGGAGGGTGCAGCGAAAGTGTATCGCCATCGTCGGTGATTGCCGAAACAAAGGCGGCGGTGCCGTCGGTAGCAGCCTCAACGAAGTCGGAACGTAAATAAGAATATTCCGAATCGCCTGTTTTGAAGGCGTCGTTGGTGCAGGCAACCGACACGAGGGCTGCAACTAACAAGAAAAATATATGTTTACGCATTCGCCTTTAGGTAGTTGCGGGTAGGGTTTGCATACATTTCGAGCATACGTTGGCGGAGATACGCCTCGTCCTTATTGGGTATTTCTATCTTTGCCAACTGCTTTTCGAGGTAGGCATCGAACTTTGCCTTGTCTTCGGCGGTGTACTTGTCGGTATAAGCTACCGTACCTTCAAGTTCGTCGAGCGCAACATAGTTGTTGGCATAAAGGCGATAGTTGCGGTGTATTTCCTTGTCGATGTGCAAGCAAATGGCGTCTAACATTTGTCCGTTCGACATATCCGTAGCCGCCTTCAGCGTTTCCAGATATTCGTCGATGCAAGGGGCTGCTTGGTAATGGATAGCACCTTTATAGCCTATAATTCCTGTCTGCATACTTACAACATCGTCCATCGGACCTTTCTTCCAATTCGCATCGTCGCGTTTCGCCTGCATTTCGGCAGCTTTCAGATAGTCGCAAGGGTCGTATTCGTAAGAAATGGCAAGTGGAACAATGTGGAACTGCTGCAGCTTTTCGAGTAATGTGCCTTCTGCTCCCAGTGCAAACATCTTGAGAATGGACTTCTGTGTAAGGTCGTTGGAATCCTTGGCACGCCCTTCGCGCTGTGCTATCCACAGATTTTCGTGCTTTTCTTTAAGTGCAAAAATCATATAGCGTGCCATCTTTACGCTTGACAGCATCAGTTCTCGGGGCGTCAGTCCACGCTTCACGATGAAACTCTTGTTGAGTCGTGCCAAGTCGCGCACCCACGGTAACGATAGCAGATTGTCGCCAATCGCTATTTCGCAAGTAGTTTCAAACTTATTGTCTATCAGCAATACGGAAAGGAAAGCCGAATCGAGCACAATATCTCGGTGGTTGCTGACAAAGGTATATTGCTTCGTATTGTCTATTGCCGACGAGTCCATCTCGCAGCCTGTGCTTGCCTTGCTGATGAGTCCTTTGAGGAAAGGATAAGCAAAAACCTTCTGAAACTCAAGACTGGTTTTGCATTGGTGCATCTTCTGCCCAATCGCCTCAATGGGAACATTGGGATAAAGATAATTCAACACTTGCTGGAATTGCTCGCTTGCAAGCAGTCTGTCGTAGACTTCAGGCAGTTCTTCTGACTCAAAAGGTCGTATATCGTCAAATTCAGATGGTGTTTTCATAACTTGTTTTACTATGTGTTTGCTTATTCTTTGAACGTCGCTATAAAGCAACAAAGGCGCAATCCTTACGGTTTGCGCCTTATATGAATATATGTTTAGAATTGATTTTCCACTATATCGCTCAGCACGTCCTTAATATCAAGACCTGCTGCACGCACTTGCTGCGGAATGAAACTTGTGGTTGTCATTCCCGGCGTGGTGTTTACTTCGAGCATATTGATAACATCGTTGCCCTCGTTGTCCTTCGTTATGATGTAATCAATGCGGATAATGCCATTCGCATGCAGAATATCGTAGATACGAGAGGTTATTTCTGTTACCTTTTCAGCCAACTCATTGCTGATGCGGGCAGGTGTTATCTCGTCTACTTCGCCATTGTATTTGGCGTTGTAATCGAAGAACTCGTTGCTCGTAACCACTTCTGTGATGGGGAACGGAACCGATTTTTCTTTCGTTTTATAGATACCTTGCGTTATTTCTATACCGTCGAGGAAACCTTCAACCATAACTTCCGAACTTTCCATGAACGCCTTGCGGAGGGCAGGAGCTATCTGGTCGGCATTCTTTACCTTTGAAACGCCAAAGCTGCTGCCGTCGGTTGCTGGCTTAATGAAACAAGGCATACCTATCTTCGCTTCGATTTCCTTTTCGTCATACTCGTCTCCGATGCGCAGCAAGATACTCTCTGGCACACGAATACCGTATGATTTCAAATATCGGTTCAGCACAAACTTATCGAAAGTGAGTGCCGACATCAGCACGTCGCAGGTAGAATAAGGAATGTTTATTAACTCAAAATATCCTTGCATTATACCATTCTCGCCCGGACGCCCGTGTATTGTAATGTACGCATAGTCGAAAAAGACGGTCTGTGCACCGTTATTGAACGAGAAATCGTTCTTATTGATGGCTGCAACGTGTCCATTGTCAAGGTTTACGTGCCAGTCTGTGCCCTTTACATCTACTATATAGATGTTGTAACGCTCTTTGTCGAAGAAGGAATACAGCCCCTGTGCAGAACGGAGAGAGACATCGTGCTCTGAAGAATCGCCACCACAAACGATGGCTATTGTACGTTTCATATCTTTCATTCTATATTCTTTTGTTTTTAACCTTGCAAGGATTCTTGTCGAAGAAACTCACAACAGTTCTTGTTTACCGTTTATATAATTTCGCCATTTCTCTATTACGGCTGCTAAATCGTCGGGAAGCTCGCTTGTAAAGTCCATCTGCTGCCCTGTTCGTGGGTGGACAAAGCCGAGCGTCTGTGCGTGTAAGGCTTGGCGGTTGCACAACTTCAAGCAGTTTTGTATGTAGGCTCTGTATGTGCCGGTGCGCTGTCCGCGCAGTATTTCCGCACCTCCATAGCGTTCATCGCCAAACAGCGGGTGCCCAATGTGCTTCATGTGCGCACGAATCTGGTGGGTTCTTCCTGTTTCCAATATACATTCGACGAGCGTAGTGTAGCCAAATCGTTCCAAAACCCGATAGTGCGTAACGGCAGGCTTGCCTATTCCAGAATTTGGAACAAACACATTCATACGCAATCTGTCCTTTGGGTCACGCCCAATGTTGCCTTCTATGCGCCCTTCTTCTTCGATAAAGTTTCCCCAAACCAAGGCCGTGTAACTTCGATGCGTGGTTTTATTGAAGAACTGCTTGCCGAGAAACGTCTTTGCATCGGGGGTTTTGGCTATCAAGAGCAATCCGCTTGTATCTTTATCAATGCGATGAACCAATCCCACGGCAGGGTCGTTAGGGTCGAAATCCTTCAAATCGCGCAGATGCCAGGCTATTGCATTGATGAGCGTACCGTGGAAATTGCCTGCTCCGGGGTGCACAACAAGTCCTGCGGGCTTGTTTATCACCATTATTTCGCTATCCTCGTACACCACGTCAAGCGGTATATCCTCTGCGACAATGGTGTTATCGTGCTTCGGACGGTCGAGCATCAAGGTGATAACGTCGTTCGGTCGCACCTTATAGCTGCTCTTTACAGGGCTTCCGTTTACGTGAATGCTGCCTGCGTCGGCAGCTTTCTGTATGCGGTTGCGGCTGGAATGCTGCATTCGCTCGAAGAGAAACTTGTCTATTCGTACAGCATCTTGCCCTTTATCCACCTCTATACGAAAGTGCTCGTACAGTTCTTCGCCACCAGTAACAGCCTCGTCTGCGTCCAAAAGATTGTCAATCAGCTCGTCGTCAAAGTATTCCTCGTCGTCTATCATACTACTTAATCGGTTGGCTTTGGCGCATTGTGGTCGGGCGGCAATGCAGGTTGCTGCGGTGGAACCGACGGTACTGTGCGTGGCAGAGTGCCGTCGCCATCTTTAATTTCGTTGCCATTCTCGTCCACAGGCACTTCTACCCAATCGTAATATTCCTCGTATCTGGGCTCTTCCACCTGTACTTCTTCGTACTGAACTGCAGGACGGTGGCTCGTTGTATCATTTGCATCGCGCGTGCCGTCGCCCACTTGCAATACAATAACTGCGTCGTTAGGCACACGGTCGCCTGCTTGAGCGAGCTTTCCATTTACTAAAACACCATAAACCCAGTCTTTCTCGCCTGATATATATTCGGGGTCGCCTACCTTAAAGCCCATTGAGAGCAACAGAGCCTGCGCTTCTCGAAGCGAGCTATTGTCGGCAAGGTCGGGCAAAGGAAGGGTCGGTGCAGTGGCTGCATTAATGGTTACATAGATGACACGTGTAGATTTCACACGCTTTCCGCCTGCCGGCGTCTGTTCAAGAATGCAGTCTGGCGGCAATTCCTTTACGTATCCAGTATCTGCAACCTCCATTGTCAGTCCCACTTTGTCCATTATATCGAGTGCATCGTCGTACTGCTTATGAATCACATCGGGCACAACGATAGACTCGCCAACGTGGGTATAATAGTCAATTCCGTATCTGACTCCTATCGAGAGCATCGTTACGAGAATGACTATTGCGAGGATATTTCCCCAAATGTAGGTGCTGAAAAAGCTATGGACAAAATCCTTTGATGTCATCTTACCTTATTAATAACTTATTATAGGGGCAAAGTTAAAGAAAAAAACGGAAAGAAGCAAAGAATATCCTCTCCTTCTTTCCGTTTTCAACTCAATTTTCTGCAAGCCCTTCAGATTATTTTCCGTGATGCTCGTCAGATACTGTAAGTTTCTTACGACCCTTAGCACGGCGAGCTGCCAATACGCGACGGCCGTCCTTTGTTGCCATTCTTTCACGGAAACCGTGCTTGTTTACACGACGACGGTTGTGAGGCTGAAATGTTCTTTTCATTGCTTTATATTCTTTTTTATGTTATTATGCGATTATAAACATCACGCCGAGACATAATCTCACGTTATGGGCTGCAAAATTACTCATTCTTTTTCAATTAACCAAGAAAAGAAAGTTTTTTAGCAAAATAATTTATGTTTTTTTCTATATTTTGCTTATCTTTGCACCGCAAAGCAAATTATTCCGTAACAAATAAATAACAAATTATATATAAGCAGATTATGATTAATTCACAGGAAATCAAAATCGGAACATGTATCCGCCTTGATGGAAAGATTTGGACTTGTATCGACTTTCAACACAGAAAGCCAGGCAAGGGTAACACCGTTATGATTACAAAACTGAAGAATGTATCTGATGGCCGTGTACTCGAGCGTACGTTCCAAGTAGGTTTCAAACTCGAAGATGTACGCGTAGAGCGTCGCCCTTATCAGTATCTTTACCAAGACCCAACGGGCTACATCTTCATGAACCAAGAAACATTCGAACAAATCCCAATTCCTCTCCATCAGATTACAGGTGCTGACTACATGAAGGAAGGCGATGTGGTAGAAGTTGTTACAGACACTTCTGACGGCACTATCCTTTCAGCCGAAATGCCTGTCAAGACAACATTGAAGATTACACACAGCGAGCCAGGCATAAAGGGCAACACTGCCACCAACGCAACAAAGCCTGCCACACTTGAAACTGGTGCTGTAGTTCGTGTGCCATTGTTCATCAACGAAGGCGAAGTCATTCAGATTGATACACGCGACGGAAGCTACTTAGGTCGTGTAAACGCATAATACAACAAAAGGACAAAAAGGTAAGGACGTCAAGCCCACCTTTTTGTCCTTTTGTTCTTTCTATAACACCTTGTAACACCCTAACATCGCCCAAGTATTATGAAATACAGCATCATCGTTCCCGTTTTCAACCGCCCAGACGAAGTAGACGAACTTCTGTCGAGCCTATTGAACCAGACTTTCACCGATTTTGAAGTGCTCATCGTGGAAGATGGCTCGCAGAAACCGTGCGACGAGGTTTGCAACAAATATGCCGACCGACTTGATTTGCACTACTTTATGAAGCCTAACTCGGGGCCGGGACAAAGCCGCAACTATGGTGCTGAACGTGCAAAGGGCGAGTACCTGCTCATTCTCGACTCTGACGTAGTGTTGCCCAAGGGCTACCTAAACGCCATTGAAGAGGAGCTGAAGCGTGAACCTGCCGACGCATTTGGCGGCCCTGACGCAGCCCACGATTCGTTTACCGACACCCAAAAGGCGATTTCCTACTCTATGACTTCGTTCTTTACAACAGGCGGTATCCGTGGTGGCAAGAAGAAATTAGACAAGTTCTATCCCCGTTCTTTCAATATGGGCATACGCCGCGACGTCTATATGGAACTCAAAGGGTTTTCCAAGATGCGCTTTGGCGAAGACATAGACTTTTCTATCCGCATTTTCAAGGCAGGAAAACGCTGCCGACTCTTTCCCGAAGCGTGGGTATGGCACAAACGCCGCACCGACTTCAGAAAGTTCTACCGCCAAGTATACAACTCGGGCATTGCACGCATCAACCTTTATAAGAAATATCCAGAGTCGCTGAAGCTCGTCCATCTGCTGCCAATGGTCTTCACGGTGGGCGTCATCTTCCTTGTCTTGCTTCTCTGTATCGGGCTTTTCTTTTCGTTCGCACCATCTCTTTCTTCTGCATCGAAAGCCATTGGCATATTCCTTTGTATATGTGCCATCATTCCCGTCCTACTCTATTCGCTTCTGATTTTGTTGGATAGCACTCTTCAGAACAAAAGCATAAAGATAGGTTTCCTCAGCATTCGTGCAGCTTTTGTACAGCTTATGGGCTACGGTTTCGGATTTCTCGAAGCGTGGTGGAAACGCTGCATAAAGGGCAAAGACGAATTTGCAGCCTTTGAAAAGAACTTCTACAAATAACTGTCTTGCGTGATGGAAAAGAAGAAACTCACCATCAACAAATGGGCAGAAGAAGACCGCCCACGCGAAAAGCTGATGAACCTTGGGGCTGAAACCCTCTCGAATGCCGAACTGTTGGCTATTCTGATAGGCTCTGGCTCGCCGCGCGAAAGTGCCGTAGAACTAATGAAGCGTGTCTTGGCAGACTGCGAGAACAACCTTAATACGCTTGGAAAACTATCCATTGCCGACCTTACAACCTACAACGGCATAGGCGAAGCAAAAGCCATTACCATTCTTGCCGCCTGCGAATTGGGAAAACGACGACAGGCAGCAGATGTTGCAAAACGCCCTAACCTCAATTCGGCTGTTGCCATATACAGCTATATGCACCCGAAACTGCAAGACAAAGACGTAGAAGAAGCGTGGATTTTGCTGATGAACCAAAAGTTAGACCTTATCGAAGCAAAGTGTATTTCGCACGGAGGCATAACAGGAACCGCCATCGACGTGCGCATCATTCTAAAAGAAGCACTGCTGAAAAACGCCACCGCCATTGCCTTGTGCCACAACCACCCCAGCGGCAACCCCTCACCCAGCAAAGAAGACGACAGCATAACCATATCCGTAAAGAAGGCTGCCGACACTATGCGCATACATTTCATAGACCACATCGTTGTTGCCGACCAACGTTTTTACTCCTATCGTGAAGAAGGAAGGATATAATAATTCCTACCCTTCCCAACACAACATTCACCGTAATTTTGTAAAATAAATTCCGTTAAAAAGCGATAACTGCGCTTTGACATTGCGAAATAAGAGGGTGAACCAAAATCGCTATCTTGGACACCCTCTTACTCAAACATCAGCAATTAAATAAATTAATAACTAATCATAGATAGTTAAGTGGTACGTAAGTTAATAGTCCCATGAGTTTTTCTTATCTTTTAAAGTATTAATCTCATCGTCATCGTAATTATCAAATTCTGCATCGAAGTCGAAATCAAATTCCTTTGAATCTGCGTGGTCATTCCAACTACCTTCAAGCAGATTGCCTTCGTATTGCATTTGCATACACTCCATTTGGAGCTCTATATATTTCTTTTTCATGATTGTACTCCTTCCTTACTTAACGATTATTTTCACTCCATTTACCACATACATGCCAGCAGGAACATTGATGGTTTCGGTGTTGCCCGCCTTTATGCTTACGCTGTTAGCCAAAGTACCGGTTACGGTGTAAACATTCACCTTTCTGTCTGCTGTTGCTGTGAAGGTAATGGTACCATTGCCAGCCTGTACAGCCAAGTCAGGACGTGTCTGCAAGTATTCGATGCCAGTAGTTTCACCTTCGCTGTCGTCGTAGTTAATCGACATACCGTTCAAGTCTTTAGCATCTGCTCCACCTGTGTATTCGTAGAATGCACGGAATGGATATACATACAGCCAATTCAAGCTAGGGCTTAAGTTTCTTGAGCACAAGTACATGTTGCCAGAGAAGTAGAATATTTTCTTATTCTTATCAATCTTCTTTCCAGAGTAAGAACCATAGTTTGTGAAGCTCACATCGTATGGACCAATCTTACCATTTGCAGTTTCGCCTTTGAAGAGGTAAGAGTCGCTGTCCATAGTTTTACTTGTAACAACAGTAGAACCTTTCTGGCTTGCTATGAACGAAATCTTTTCGTTTGTAGGAGCTGTCAGAACTTCTACCATATAAGGCTTGTTAGCCACTGTTGAAGAACCTGTAATAGGTACGAAGTTAGCCTTTGCCTTATAGTCCTTAGGTGATGTAGCTTCGCCTTGCTCAAGAGTAATACAATTGCTCTCATTCATCGTGCTCAATCTAAATTTACATAGACCATCGGCATTGGTATGTACACCATCTTGTACGTTAAGTGCAAATGGTAACATAACAGAAGCGAATGCAACCTTACCATTCTTTGGTACAGTTATTTTGCGAGTATAAGTTGCTGTTTGTGCAGCATCTACACGAATATCGTATGGTGCATAGAAAGGTTTCTTGTCGGTAAGCACAATGTCTTTACATGCACGGAACTCGCCTGAACCAGTCTTTGTTGCGAAGTTGTCCTTTGCAGGAGCAAGATTTTCTGGCAAGTAGAAGAGTGCGTTCTTGCCGAGTAGGCTCATCGTATTGTCCAAATCGTCTTTAGCACCCTCAGCAGCCTTTTTATAAACTACCGTCTTAAGGTCGCTGGCATCAACATAAAGCACTTGGTCTAGCTTTTCAATGTCTGCTGGACGAGGTTCGCCCTCTTCCGCTCCTAATTCATCAGTCTTATTTTGAAGAATGTTATTAATTTGTTCTATAGTCAAATAGCCCATCTTGCTATCTTCGTCTACTTCTGTAGTACCAAGTTCCAAACCATATTGTGGTTTTTCAACGTCCTTGCCATTCTCATCGTAGCATGTTGATGTATAAATCTTAGTCCATGTGAACTTAGGTTTATACTCCTTGATTATCAATTGAATGTCCATTACATAGTAGGCGTGGCTACGGTGTTCGGTTGCAGTAGCTGGAGAAATGTTGTAGCGCGTTTCGTCCGCGGTGAACAAGTAACGCACTTCGCTGCCATTTTCCTTTAACTTCAACTCTTTAAATTCACCATGGGTAGTATTCTCATAATCATCTTTTGTGAATGGAAACTCCTTGAAGTATCTGATTTCAGTGCTATGATTGTCATTACCCAATTCGTCAGCATTGTTAAAACGGAAAGCCTTTGTACCACTTACGATAGCTTGAACCTTATCTTTGTAGTCGGCATTAGGGTTGTAGGTTGGGGCATACAAGCCATTGAATGCTTTGTCATATGGCGACTCAATGAAGACGTAACGTGCGTTACCGTTCTTTTGCTGTGGTGTTCCCGTATAATAGGTATTATCGCCATAGAGGCTGTACAAGTTTTCAAAAGTAAACTTACATGGTTGTTGTTCGCCATCTTTGATGCTGAAATCTTTCGGTACATAGAAAGTAAACTTGCCACCACGTACAGAGAAGTCGTTAGCAGTAAAGGTTTGTGTCATCTTGCCTACATTCTGCCAATCGTGGCACACAATATCAATACTGTGTATGAATGGGTTGAGTGCTTGCATTGTTACATCAACAGAAACCACCGCTTTCGTATCATCGCCTGTCAATCCTGTAATTTCAAACTTAACAGCGTCGTTGTTCAAACCCGTGAGTTCGTAAGTACCGGTAGCGTCAGCATTGTTAATGACAATTTCTTGTATAATTTCCTTACCCGTCTTATCGTAAATCTTCAGAATGTAAGGTGCACCGTAAGAATTAACAGTAAAATCAGTTCCTGTATTTTTAGCAGATGCTACATTATATGTTGATGAGCCAAAAAAGAACTTTCTTCTATCATAACTCAATCTCTTGTTACCGAAAAATATATTGTCGCCATCTCTACGTAGCACACTTGCGCCATTTTTATTAGAAGTTACAGATATTGTGCCCGAATCATCTACCTTCAAATAGTTATTTCCTGTACGCATATGGCCATAATCATCAATAAACCATTTGGCAGCTTGTGCATAATCAGTATTATTACCTCCTGTTGCCGTCAAGTAATGAGGTTTGCCAAAAAATTTCCCACTTACTATAAACTCTGCATAGTTTCGAGCTTTAGCGTATGCACAGTTGAATTTTGCACCTACAATGCGATAACCTAACAAAAGGTTCTCGCCATGTGCAGTCTTAGCAGTTGTAGGTGTTTCAATAAAGTAAGTATCGTTCCCTAATCCGAAATGAGTTTTGCCGTCCATTACAAAAGCAGAAATATGCTTGTTAGGAGCAACATCAGCAGCTTGCTTATTGCCATTTACTGCATCTTTCTGATAAATAATCATATTTGCAGTAAGGTCAGCAACATTTTTATAGTCGTAGCTGTAATAAGTTTTACCATTCTTTTCACGTGACTGAATAGGGCCAATGTCAAGCTTCGATGTGGTAAATGGCATTTCATAACAGCTTACAGTAGGCTTTGGCATAGCACCAAGCGATACAGGCACTACGTGTTCTGTAAAGTCGCCTTCGGCAGTAAAGTGAATTTCAAAATACTTAATAGTTACACCAAAAAACGCATCTGCGTTTCCTTTATCCAAACAGAAATAAAGCTGGTTGCCCATATCACCACTTGCGGTTGATGTACGAGTAATCGTGTATTCCTTATTATCTTCCTTAAAACCATTAATCTCTCCAGATGTAGCTTTATAACCAGCTATATCAAAACTTGCATTGGTTTCGTACAATTGCTTCTTTACATTGCCAAATGGCATATCTTTTACAGTCTTACCATTTAAGTTGTTTTTCATTACAAGCGTATAACTTGTAATGCGATAACCTTTAGGCAAAGAAACTTCCATAAATAGGTTGTATCTTCTTCCGCCCACTAAAATCAATTCGTCATTGTGAATAGCAATGTTGCCAGCGGGTCTCTTCAGCTCCCCACCTGGTGTAAGGTCACCATAGTCTGCTACTGTTAATGACAACGGAATTTGTTCGTGACGCCAAAGAGATGACCAACCTTTCTCAAATCCGATTTCGTTAGCTTCTGTTAATGCAGCCATCAGCTTACCCGTCTTGGGACTAATGGTTACATTTTGTGCTTGCGTGTGTCCGTATAGACACAATAAGAAAAGAAGCATAATGGTGCGATACCATCTTCTTTCTTTCGCTTGATAGTAATGTCTTTTTAATTTCATAATAATAATAATAATAATAATTGTTTTGGTTTTACATTTATTTTCATGCTGACTTAATGCAGGCTTGTTATTTTTCTGCAAAAATATATAATAGCCTTTCCACTCGATTCTAATATCATAAAAACGTTAAATAAGATATTCTAAAAACGTAAAATTGCTATATTAATACTTTATTAAAATTGCAGAAATTTATCGAAAATAGATAATAAATCAATATTACAATGTATTATAATAAACTGAAAAACAAATACTTGCTCATTTAAGGCATAATATTTACGAAATTGAGCAATTCTTTTAAAATAAAATTCGTAAATTTGACAAACAACTAATAAAAACGTATATATGACAATAGAAAACTTAGTGCAAAGCATATTAAATGCCTCGTGGGGCATATATCTTGTATTCATCTTCATCTTTATATTTATGAGGATTCCGAAACGGAAAATATTTGCACCTTATCGGAGGTCGCGTGGATTTATGGTGGTGGCTTTTTTCTTTCTCTTTTCGCAGATATTTTTGGGGTGGACACTACCTAAAAATACACTTCCAGCAGAAGTTCTTGCTGCTTTCGATACACCTTTCTTTTATATGGAGCTTATATTTTTATGTTTAGCTTTCTTTCATTTGCTCGACCATTCTTTCGGAACATTCAAACGTGTGCTATTCGATTTGTTGTCGTGGTGCGCAGTATGTGCCACCTGTCTGACATCTCTAACCACTAAGAATCATACGTTTCAAATAATATTGGCTTTTGTCGGAGGGGGTATGCTGATATGTTTTACCATTGTTTGTGTTCTTCGCTTCCTTAGGTTGCATAAGATAGCGCGTGCACAACTCGATAATTATTATACCGACCAAATGTATAATTTCGTGCTTTGGATACGCCGAAGCATTATGTTCATTGTTCTTCTTGGAGTCTTCAGCGTTGTAGTGCTTTTTGCACCTTATATATTTAGAGTGGTTTACTTTGTGGCAGCAACCATTATGAATGTCTATATAGCCGTGTCGTTCATTAACTATTCGTTCGTATTTGAAAGGGTAGAACGTTCTTTTAGATTAAGTTACGAACAACAAATCTTGTTGAAAAAAACTCAATCCCGTACCTCAAGCATTAAAAAGGAAGATATTTTAACCGAAGCACAAAAGGGATTAATGCGTATTTGGCTTTCAAATGAGGAGTACTGTAATTCGGATTTGACTATTGATTCGGTAGCTCGTGAAATAAAAACTAACCGCAGTTACCTATCAAGATATATTAACGAGACTTACAATTCTAACTTCAGCAGTTGGATAAGCAGCTTGCGTATTCGCAAAGCCAAGCAAATTATGCAGTCGGACACAACGCTCACGATAGAGGAGATTGCTTATAAAGTGGGTTTTTCGTCAAGCAGCTACTTCATTCAAATCTTTTTACGACTGGAAGGTACTACCCCTTTGCGTTGGCTCAATACACGGCAAAAAGTGTAAGCGTATGCATTACATATCCTCCATTTCGGTTCTTTGTTCGTCAGTAGATTGTATTTTTATATCGCGGAACGAGGTGGGCGATACACCGAAGAAGTTACGGAAAAGGCGGTTGTAAGTGCTTCGCGAATTGAACCCTGCCATCAATCCTGTGTCGTTAATGTTCATATCGGGCCGCCCTACCAACAATGCAGCTGCATAGCGTAGGCGATAGCGCGTAATAAACTCAGATATGGTAAGTCCGTCGGCATACTTCCTGATGGCACTTCCTAAGTATGTTCGGTTTGTATTTAACAGCGTAGCCATCGTATCGCGATTAAAGTCTGGGTCGCGATAAGGCTTGTCCCTATCCATCATTTGGCAAGTTTCTATAAACAAACGTTCTTCCATCGTTAGCTTTTCTTCGGATAAAGTTTCCAGCGAAGCAAGGTTCAAGCGTTCCGTCAGTTTGAAACGTTGCACAGTTTTAAACATTATCTTTTCCCGTTGTCTGAGCTTTCGTGTGTAAATATAATAAATCACACCTAATAATATAGATACCAACAGCGCACCTAAGGATATGGCTAAGTTTGCATTTGCCTGATTTTTGTTTGCTCGTTCGTTCTCCAATTGGTAGTTCACGCTCATTTCGTTGAGTTGGTTACGCATATATTCTTCTTCCAGACTATCGCGTTTTTCCATCAAACTGCTGTATAGTTGCGATGCTTCCTTGTATCTACCAGCACTGTTTAAGATGTTGGCGTGGTCGATGAGTAGGCTGTTCATACCCATAGCATCGTTAATTTCGGCACTTATTTTCAAGCAAATATCGCTGTATTTCAGAGCATTCTTATAGTCTTTCTTGCACGCCCAAAACTGCGCTATACTATGATAGTAAGCCGATTTTACCCTTATGGTTTGAGTGTTTATGGTCGAAGCAACCTTTTGCAGATACCCATTAGCTTCATCATAGTTACCCAATTGCATTTGTGCGTCAGCTATTGAAAGGTAACAATAAGAATACCACGGTGTCAAGAGCAATAAAGATTTGCCTTCTTTCTTTGTCTTTTCTGCATAATCGTTTAGCTTTTTCTCCCACTCCTGAGCAACCTTTAGCATTTGGTCGTATTTTCTTTCATTATACAAAGCATCGGTATAGTTTGAATAAATCAGTACGAGCAGGCGGTTATTGTGTTTCAGTTTCTTGGCATATTCAAGAGCAATGGCGAAGTGTTTCAACGATATGACACCATCGTACATACCTGCGTAGATTTCTCCCAATAGGTTGTTTGCCACAGCAAGCCCATATCCGTTTTTCCGTTTCTTCGCATCGGCAAACAATTCTTTAGCCTCTGAAAGTGCATGAATGATTTTCTCAGTGTAGAAATACTGTTCTACCAAAAGCGACCACATTTCATAATAGTAGTCGGTATAGCCGTGAGTTATCATTTTACTCATAGCTTCGGGCAGTTCTTTCTGGAGTTCTTTGGTCTTGTCGTAATTGTAATAATAGCCTATCAAACGTTTCAAGCCATACAACTCATGGGGTATTGAAGTATGCTTTTGTGCTTCTGCAATATAAATTTTCAATAGTTCGTATTGCTTTTTGTCGTCTTTTCCAATGGCATCATCGCAGATATTGCGCAAATAGGGCAATTGTTTCTCTTTTGGCAATTGCTGCATTTTGCTATGAACAGTGGCAGGATTTACGCCAGCAAACGCAACAGAAAAACCAGCTATAAAGATATAAAGCGCACAGAAAATAGTTTTAAAGAAACTGGGTAGAGTAGGTTTCAAATTGTGTACAGGTCGCTTCATATCAATAATAACTTCATATTTTTACAGGTTAATTAAGCTAAAAACGCATCGAGATTCTATTTCTGTAAGGGCTCCTACAACAGTTCGGGCAGTTCGTATAGCTTCGTGCCGTTGCTACCTTTTATTAATATGTAGTGTTCCTTGGGCTGACAGCGGGCTATTTCCGCTTTTACTTCCTCAACGTCCTTGAACTTTTTAAAGGTAGTATCGGTTTTTCCGAAGTCCTCGCCCACAAGCCAAACGTTCGTAATGCCTGCTGCCACAAGCAAGTCTACCACTTTTTGGTGTTCCTCGGCAGTTGCTTCGCCCAATTCGCGCATATCGCCAAGTATTGCCATCTTGTTGTCTACTGCCATCAAACGGAAGTTTTCTATGGCTGCTGCCATACTCGAAGGGTTGGCATTGTAGGCATCTACAACGAGTTTGTTGTTCGGTGTTTCAGTAAGTTGCGAACGGTTGTTGCTCGGTATATAGTTTTCCAATGCGTGGCAAATTTGCTGTGGCGCAACACCGAAGTGCAAACCGATGGCAATGGCAGCCAGCATATTGTCTAAATTGTATGCACCGACAAGGTGGGTCAGCACTTCTTTCCATTCGCCCCCTGCTTCGTGCCAACGGAAACGCAGGAAAGGCGCACAGTCTACCACCTCACCTTGCACATTCGCTGTTTCGTCCTGACCATACGAAACCACACGTTCAAAATCGCGTTGCGCAGCCATTTCTGCCAAATCGGCGTTGCTTTCGTTTAGGAAAAGCAGACAGTCGTGCGATTTCAGGTAGTCGTACAGTTCGCCTTTGGTTTGCTTTACGCCTTCAAAACTGCCAAATCCTTGCAGGTGCGCACAACCCACATTGGTAATCAGTCCGCAAGTAGGCTCTGCATATTCAACCAGTTTCGTAATGTCGCCTCTGTGCGATGCTCCCATTTCTATTACGGCAATTTCGTGTTCGGGACGCAGACGCAGCAAGGTTTTAGGCACTCCCACATCGTTGTTGAAGTTGCCTTCGGTATGCAAAACATTGAATTTCTCTGCCAGTACAGCCGATATTAGTTCTTTTGAAGTGGTTTTTCCGTTTGTGCCCGTAATACCTATTACAGGTATTTGGAATGTGCGGCGGTGTGCCCTTGCTATTTCCTTGTAGGCAACAAGGGCGTCATCTACGAGTATAATGCGGTCGTTTCCCGTTTCGGCATACTCTTTTTCGTCGATAATGGCATAGCTGCAACCTTTTTCCAATGCAGCTTTTGCAAATTTATTACCATCGAACGAAGCTCCTTTCAGTGCAATGAATATGCTGCCCTCGGGGCAATTGCGACTGTCGGTTGTTATAACAGGGTGCTGTTCGTATAGTTTGTACAATTCTTTGCTGTCCATATCTTCGAGTTTTTAATATATGCAAAGGTAATGGAAATAGTAGAAACATCAAAGAAATAGACTGCTTTTATTAGGCAAGGAATGCAGAACGATGGAACTGCAGAGATATGATTGTTTCAGTACAAAGCCACTGTACAGCCGCCGTACTCATCTTATAACCATACCAGACTTGTTCAATAACCTAACCATCTCATAGCTTTTATATGCAAAAGTCTACGGTTTCATCGGGCTTTCGGTAGATTAACACGAGTTGTTTTATGAACGGAAAGAAGATAATAAAAGTGTAAATATTTTTCACAAGAGCGACTATCGTCTAACCATCTGTTCATCAATGCATTACAAAACCTATTGTTTTGCATTCCAAAAGCGGCTGTTTTGCACGGTAAAAGCGTAGGTTTTGCATTGCAAAAGAGCCGCTTTCGCAATGTCAAAGCGCAGTTATCACTTTTTAACAAAATAATCTTTACAAAGTTAGATTGAAAATCTCTCACTATTTTATTATGAGGCTTACCGAAAGAATACTTATACGATTGCTTGCTTATCCTGCTTTCTTATGCTGAACTCACGTGTAGGGCAAGAAACAAAAATCCCGCAAACTCGTTTTGAGTTTGCGGGACTTGGAGTTATGTAAACTATCTAAAATCAATCGTTAAATAGTCCGTCAAGTAGGATTGGAACCACAACATGGTTGTCGTTCCTACGATTATGAACGGTGGTTGTCGTCGCGACGTGGGCGGCGTTCGCCTCTGTCGGCACGTGGACGACGCTGTGGCTCTACATAGCCTTCAGGTTTTTCGAGTAAGCAACGGCGTGAAAGCTTGTACTTACCAGTCTTAGGGTCGATGTCGAGGAGCTTAACCTGAAGTTTGTCGCCTTCCTTAATGCCTGCTTCTTCAACAGTTTCGAGACGCTTCCAGTCGATTTCTGAAATATGGAGCAAGCCGTCCTTGCCTGGCATAATCTCAACAAAGCAACCGTAAGGCATAATAGAACGAACTGTTCCTTCGTAAACCTCACCGATTTCTGGTACAGCAACAATCGACTTAATCTTGCCCATTGCTGCGTTGATAGCACTCTTGTTAGGTGCAGAAACTTGGATTTTACCAACGCCATCAACCTCGTCTATGGTGATGGTAGCACCGCTTTCTTCCTGCATCTGCTGGATAATCTTACCGCCAGGACCGATGATAGCACCGATAAATTCTTTTGGAATTTCGAGTGCTTCAATACGTGGAACCTGTGGTTTCATCTCCTCGCGTGGTTCAGAAATGGTTTCTACTATCTTGCCGAGAATGTATTCGCGAGCTTGTTTTGCCTGCATAAGTGCCTTCTCGAGGATTTCAAACGAAAGTCCGTCGCACTTAATATCCATCTGTGTCGCTGTAATACCGTCGCGAGTACCTGTTGTCTTGAAGTCCATATCGCCCAAGTGGTCCTCGTCGCCAAGAATATCGCTCAGTACGGCATACTTTTCTTCACCTGGATTCTTAATCAAGCCCATTGCAATACCCGATACAGGCTTCTTGATAGGCACACCAGCGTCCATCAAAGCAAGTGTTCCAGAGCATACGGTAGCCATAGAAGAAGAGCCGTTAGACTCCAACACCTGACTTACAAGGCGCACTGTGTAAGGGAAATCTTCTGGTATCATGCCCTTCAAACCGCGCCAAGCCAAGTGTCCATGACCAATTTCGCGACGGCCAACACCACGTTGCGCCTTTGCCTCGCCCGTACAGAAAGGAGGGAAATTATAATGAAGAAGGAAACGTTGGTAGCTCTTGTCGAGCACGTTGTCTACCATCTTCTCGTCCAACTTCGTACCCAATGTACAAGTAGCGAGTGCCAATGTTTCGCCACGTTGGAAGTATGCGCTTCCGTGAGGCATAGGAAGTGGGTCTACTTCGCACCATATTGGGCGAATTTCATCGCATGCACGGCCGTCCATGCGCTTACCTGTATCAAGAACGCTGCGGCGCATTGAGTCGCGCTGTACATCAGCGTAGTAACGTTCAATCTGTGCGTGTTTTTCCTCGAGGTCGTCTTCCGAAAGGTCGGTATGTGCTGCATCGTAGCGTTCAATGAAGTCCGACTTAATCTTGTCGTAAACTTCTTCGCGGTGCTTCTTGTCGTTGTCGCCACTCTGTGCCTGTGCATAGCAAGCATCATACGTTTCTTTCTTCACCTGCTCGCGGAGCTCTTCGTCATTCACTTCGTCGCAATATTCGCGCTTAACGTCTGTACCGAGTTCCTTTGCAAGTTCTTCCTGTATTTCGCACATAGGCTTGATAGCGTCGTGCGCTGCCTTGAGGGCATTGATAAGGTCTTGTTCTGACACCTCGTCCATTTCGCCCTCCACCATCATAATGTTGTCCTTGGTGGCACCAACCATAATATCCATATCGGCTTCCTCCATTTGTTCGAAGGTTGGGTCGATGATATATTCTCCGTTTACACGTGCTACACGCACTTCAGAGATTGGGTGTTCGATAGGAATATCCGAGCATTGCATAGCTACCGATGCTGCAAATCCTGCCAAAGCATCGGGCATATCAACGCCGTCAGCTGAAAGAAGCATTACTGTAACGAACACTTCTGTGTGATAATCTGAAGGGAAAAGAGGACGAAGCACACGGTCTACAAGACGCGATGTGAGAATTTCGTCGTCGTTGGCTTTGCCTTCGCGCTTTGTGAAACCACCAGGGAAGCGGCCTGCGGCAGCATACTGCTCGCGATAATCTACTTGCAAAGGCATAAAGTCTGTACCTGGAACTGCCTCTTTGGCTGCACAAACTGTTGCGAGGAGCACGGTGTTTCCCATTCTGATTACTGCCGCGCCATCGGCTTGCTTTGCAACCTTTCCAGTTTCAATTGTGATGTTTCTTCCATCAGCCAATTGAAGAGTTTTCGTAATTACGTTCATCTAAAATTTAAAATACTTATTGTTTTGACCTAACATCATAAGGAAAAGTAAAGACCACAAAAAGGCAAAAGAACAATTATAGTTTTGCCTTGTGAAGCGTTTACTTATTCCGCATAACTTTTTAAAATCGCACAAAATTAAGGATTAATTGCTGAACAGACGAATAAAAGTCCATTTATTTTTTGCTTTAACTTGTTTTTCAGCCATTTCACCCTAATCGATAGGCATTTATGTACGATTCGTTGGACTTTCTCATTCCAATTCGATGAGCGCACGGCAACTTTGCAACTTGGTTGCGCAACCTTTTGTTTACCTTTGCATCGAAATCAGTAACAAAACATAAAAAGCGATGAAGAAAAAAGTTATAAGAATCATTCTTACGTCCGTGCTGCTATTGTTGGCATGGATTGTAGAGCGCAATTGCAATTTGCCAACGTGGCAAATGCTTGTTGTTTACCTTATTCCTTACTTGCTTATCAGCTACGATGTGTTGGGCGAAGCGGTGGAAGGAATTATGGAGGGCAACCCTTTCGACGAGAATTTCCTTATGTCTGTTGCCACAATAGGTGCCTTCGTGGTCGGCTTTTTGCCCAACGGAGAACCGCAATTCTTGGAAGGTGTCTTCGTTATGCTGTTCTTCCAAGTGGGCGAACTGTTTGAACACTACGCCGAAGACAAGACGCGAGACTCCATTTCCGACCTTATGGATATACGCCCTGATACGGCAAATGTGGAAAGAAACGGCGAAACCATTGTGGTAAACCCCGCTACCGTTGCCGTTGGCGAGGTGGTTTTGGTGAAGCCAGGCGAAAAGATTCCACTCGATGGCGAGGTCGTTGAGGGCAGCTCAAGTTTGAATACGGTAGCCCTGACAGGCGAAAGCATACCCAAAGATGTAACGCTTGGCGATGCTGTTGTGTCGGGTTGTGTGAATATTTCGGGCTTGTTGAAGGTGAAAGTGAGCAAGACTTTCAGCAATTCTACCGCATCAAGGATATTGAATTTGGTAGAAGAAGCGAGCGAAAGCAAGTCGAAAAGCGAATCGTTTATTCGTCGTTTTGCACGTGTTTACACACCAATCGTGGTTATTTCAGCCCTCTTTTTAGCGTTCATTCCGCCATTTTTTGCAGCAAGCTACAGCGATGCGCTGTCTACTTGGCTCTACCGTGCGCTTACTTTCCTTATTGTAAGTTGTCCTTGTGCCTTGGTTATCTCTATTCCGTTGTCGTTCTTCTGCGGTATTGGTGGTGCAGGACACGTCGGCATTCTTATAAAAGGTGGCAACTATATGGAAGCATTAGCCCGTGCCAAAACAATTGTATTCGACAAGACGGGTACGCTTACACACGGCGTTTTCGAGGTCGAAGCCGTTCACCCGAACGAACTTTCGGAACAAGAACTCCTGCATCTTGCTGCCCACGTGGAGCAGTATTCCAACCACCCCATTGCGGCAGCACTGCGCAATGCCCACAAGGGAACGTCGTGCGAATGTAAGATAGAAAACACGAAAGAAGTTGCCGGGCAAGGTATTTTTGCCGAAATCAACGGTAAAAAAGTGTGTGTCGGCAATGCGAAAATGATGGAGTCAATCGGTGCAACGATAGCAACTTGCGAAAAATGCCAACACCTTAAAGGCACTACGATATATGTTGCGTTGGACGGAGAACATGCCGGACACATCGTAATATCCGACCAAATAAAATCAGATGCTGCACCTGCGATTGCCGCACTGAAGAAAGCGGGCATAGAAAAAACCGTAATGCTGACGGGCGACCGCAAGGAAGTGGCTGCGTTTGTAGCTGAACAACTGAGCATAGACGAGCATTACAGCGAGCTGATGCCTGCCGACAAGGTGGCGTATGTAGAACGCTTGCTGGGCGAAAAGCCTGCCGACGGCACACTCGCCTTTGTCGGCGACGGCATAAACGACGCCCCCGTATTGGCTCGTGCCGACATCGGCATAGCGATGGGAGCACTCGGAAGCGATGCTGCAATTGAGGCTGCCGACGTCGTTTTAATGGACGACAAACCTTCAAAAATAGCCAAAGCCATCGGTATTTCTCGTCGTACTATCGGCATAGCGCGCCAGAACGCAGTGTTTGCCATCGGTATTAAGGTGGCAGTGCTTGCACTTTCTACCGTCGGCGTCGCAACAATGGGAATGGCAGTGTTTGCCGATGTGGGCGTAATGGTGCTTGCCGTGCTCAATGCTACCCGCGCTTTAAGGGTAAAATAAGTAGTTCGCACCTATCTCGAGAAAACAATATGCCAACACAAAAAACAAGATAATAAATAGAAACAAAACTGTAATTAAGTGCCTTCATATTGCTATTTATGCTTTATGAAGGCATTTTTTATATCGCAAAAATCGCTTTGTTCGATATAAATAAGTACTTTTGCAAAAAATAAATAGACTTATTCAATGGGGATTACAATTACAAAAAAGGTACTTTATCGTGAAATCGTAGATTACATTATGATTGCTATCGGGTGTATCTCGTATAGCATTGGTTGGACCATCTTCCTACTACCCAACAACATCAGTACAGGTGGCGTGGCAGGTTTGTCGTCTATTTTGTTTTGGGCATGGGATATTAAGGTATCTGTTACCTACTTCGTTATGAACGCTCTTCTTTTGTCGTTCGCCCTCAAGACACTTGGTTGGCGGTTCTGTGTTAAAACTATCTACGGCGTATTGGTTATGACTTTCGCGGTAGGATTTATGCGCGAGGCTTTCCCAAACCCTACTATCTTGAACGACCAGCCGTTTATGGTTGCCCTCATAGGTTCGCTGTTCTGCGGCTTAGGCTTAGGTTTCTGCCTCTCATACAACGGTAGTTCGGGCGGTTCCGACATTGTAGCAGCCATCGTTAATAAATATCACGACATCTCTCTCGGCCGTGTGCTTATCTTGGTCGATACCTCTATCGTTACATTAAGTTATGTAGTGCTGAAAGATTGGGAGCGTGTAATCTATGGTTACCTTTGCTTGGCCATTGTGTCGTTCGTGTTAGACCAAGTTGTAAATGCAGGCAGGCGGTCTGTTCAGTTCCTTATTATCTCGGAACGATACGAAGAAATATGCAAGCAGATTACAGAAACGCCACCCCATCGTGGTTGCACGACGATAGATGCGCACGGCTATTACAGCGGACAAAACACGAAAGTGGTATTGGTTGTTACACGCCAGCGAGAAGCCAGAATGCTCTACCACCTCATCAACGATATCGACCCACACGCCTTTGTAACGCAAAGTCAGGTAATGAGTGTATTCGGGCACGGCTTCGACAAGTTCAAAGTAAAGAGCAAAACAGCAAAAAGCAACAGCGGAACAATCGCTTAAGAAACGAAATAAAACAAGCAGGTGTGTCAAAAACAGAACTTGACACACCCGTTTTTTGTACTAAAACACTTACACAAGCTTATCCTTATACGCTTCAGTCCCCAATAACGAACCGTACATTTTCCTTATTTCACAGCATAACAACTACGCCCTTTGGCTTTGTTTAAAGGCAGTTCTACCCATCAAAACTTTTATTTGCCAAATTCTTTACGTGTAGAAAAATATTTATTTACACGTAAAGAAATATTTACTTACACGTTGAAAAAGAATTATTTACATGTAAGTAATTTGCCAATGTGCTGTTTTTACAAAATAAAATATTGGGGAAAGCCTTGTAAGGGTGTGATTTGTCACATTCTTAAGAACGATAAATACAACACAAAACTTGAGAAGATAAAGTTGCAAAGTACAAAGGAAACGTTCCCGAGCCTATAACAAAGATAAGAAAGAGAACTCTATGTGCGCAGAAAAAGAAAAGTGCGTGCGCCAAAGAATAGTCTGACGCACGCGCTTGAAAAAACGGTTGATTGTTGTTGAAACAATGTTTTGATTATTGCATAACCTTAATAGCAAGGTTGCCTTGTCGTATTATAATAATGTGTCCTGCTGGCAAAGATACGGTAGCTTCGCCGTTTGCATCGGTAAGACCTGTGCTAAGCAGCTTACCAGATGCATCGTAGATGTTGTAGTTCTTTTCGGCTTGCAAGCCCATAACAACGATGTTGCCGTTGTGGCGTACCACTTTCACGGCTTCCGCCTGAGCGTTGTGAATGCCGTTGTCAACATCGAACACGGCTGCTAAAACGCCATATTGGTTGATTTTAAACGTGTTGCCAGTAATGTCCTTGCCGTCGAGCATTGCCTTTACAAACTTATAACCTGAAATTGGTGTAGCTTCAATCTTCACGTCCTTGCCTTTTTCGATAGGTGTCCATTCAGGAACATTCTTTTCTTCAACGATTGTCTTGAAAGAACCTTGCGTATTTTCCTCGAAGCGCAGGCGCACTGTGTTGCAGCCAGAGCCATCGCCTGTAACGTTCATCTTCCAGTTCTTGCCCTCCAACAGTGCATTGTCGCAGGTAGCCGAGCCTGTATTGCCTTTTATCAGCAATACTGCCTCATCGTCTTTCTTAGCCTTTGGAATTGTGAAGAGAATGTCGTTAATGGTACAAGCATCGAGTTGGTTGTTGTCCAAGTCGAGTTTGCGGAGCAAAGGATTCTTTGAAAGGTCGATGTTTGTAAGCTGATTGCCCGATAAATCGAGGAATTTCAGCTTAGGGAACTTTGTTACGTCAAGTTCCTTCATGCCACAATCTTCCATATCAATCCACTTCAAATAAGGTTTGTTGCTTAAATCGGGGAATGTGGTATAGTCGTTGTTTCCTGCCGTAATGTTTTCGAGCTTATGGTTCTTGCTGAGGTCTAATTCTGTCAATCCCATACCAGCGCACGCCAATACTTCAAGCTCGGGGTTCATTTTTATATCTAATTTGCCCACCTTGTTGTAGCTGCCATAGAACTCTTCCAGTTCAGGAAGCTTGCTAAGGTCGATGGTTGTCAGTCGGTTATCGGTGATGGCAAGTTCGCGAAGCTTAGGAAGTTGAGACAAATCGAGCTCCGTAATCTTGTTCATCATAAGGTCAAGGGTTTCCAGGTGGACGTTCTTTCCTAACTCACAAGTTACCAACTTGCCTGCTTGTGCCTTGAAGGCAGCTAAGTCGGCGTACACTTTAATGACGTCGTTAGGCTCTACTTCCAACTGTATAGAGTTGGTAACCTTCTTGTTCAGCGTGTAGTCGTTCTTCTGTCCGTCCTGTTCTATCTGAATGTTCTGGTTGTCTTTGATGCCCTTCATCTCTAAATACAGATAGATTGGCTTAGGTTCGCCATCTTCGTCGTATTCAATCTTTGCGTTCGGGTCTACCCTTAAGGTGAAGTTTGGCTTATCTTCGGGAGTCTCAATGCTTGGTTCGGGGTCTCCGTTCTTCACGCAATAAACCATCGCTTTCCACCCTGGCATAGTGGTAGCAGCATAGCAACCAACCGAAAGACCGCCATCGGCAGCGGTTGAACTTATTCTGATGGGCAGATTTTCAGGTGTTCCCTTGATTATTTTGAGCGGTTCTTGCTTTGCCCAACCCCACAAATAGTCGCCACTGTCGGGGTCTTTTTCGCAAGAAAGCTCGATTAATCCGTTGTAAATGCGAAGTTCGTCTTCTTCGCCGAACTCTATTTTCTCGAATATAATGGTAATATGCGAGTCTGAATTTCTTGGTTTCAGACGTTGAAGGGTGTAAGCATAGTTGCCTCGCATACCTTTTTCGGGGCCGCCATAATCGTAATACTCCATTGGTTTTCCTTGTTCGATTTCCTTTTCAAACCAAGGTCCTTCACTGCCAGGTTGGAATATCCAGCCAGCACTTTGGGCAAACGATGTGAGAATACCCACGATTAGGAACACAAAAGTTAAATAGACTTTTTTCATAATGATGTGATGTTTTAAAATTGTTCGACTATAAATATTGAAATAATCAATTAATTGATTTATCTGTTTAGTTGATTGTTGGTAGTTGCAAAGGTACGAATAACCAAGGTAAAACACGAAGTTTATTGTGCGTTTTTGGGGTTTCAGGAAAGTCTGTAGCGACTTTTGGTTGACTTCTACTGTTTTTGTGAGTGCATTTTAACGCTTGTAGTTCAAATAAAAAGCAGTATCTTTGCAGTATGAAAATAGGAACGATAGATTTTGGAGAACGTCCTTTGTTCTTGGCACCGATGGAAGATGTAACCGATATAGGCTTCCGTAAAATGTGCAAACGCTTCGGTGCGGCAATGGTCTATACAGAGTTTGTGTCGGCAGATGCAGTCATACGTAGTATAAAATCGACACTCAACAAGATTGTTATTGACGAAGAGGAACGCCCTGTAGGTATTCAGATATATGGAAAAGATGTTGAATCGATGGTTGAGGCTGCCAAGATAGTAGAGCAGGTAAAGCCCGATGTAATCGACATAAACTTTGGTTGTCCCGTGAAGAAGGTAGCCAATAAAGGGGCAGGTTCGGGTATGTTGAAGAACATACCGTTGCTATTGGAGATAACACGCGAGGTTGTGAAGGCTGTAAACACGCCCGTTACGGTGAAAACACGCTTGGGTTGGGACGATAACAACCTTATTATAACCGACCTTGCCGAACAACTTCAGGACTGTGGAGTACAGGCATTGACTATCCACGG
The DNA here is from genome assembly GCF_001953955.1 of Prevotella intermedia ATCC 25611 = DSM 20706. NCBI lineage: Bacteria > Pseudomonadati > Bacteroidota > Bacteroidia > Bacteroidales > Prevotellaceae > Prevotella > Prevotella intermedia. The sequence continues at coordinate 414,092 of NZ_CP019300.1, read as the reverse complement.
TCGCACCCGCGCACAGATGTACACAGGTGAAGCCGACTGGACGCTTATAGGTGAAGTGAAAAAAAATCCACGCATACACATTCCGATAATAGGAAATGGCGATGTAACCAGCGTTTCCGATGCGCAAAAGCGTTTCGACAGCTATGGCGTAGATGCCGTAATGATAGGCAGAGCAACCTTTGGCTGCCCATGGTTGTTTAGCGAAACCGATGCTCCAGATACCCAAAAACTTACTTTGGACGATAAAATCGACATTTTGGAAGAGATGTTGCGCATCAATGTAGAGAAGATTGACGAGTATAGAGGCATATTGCATACCCGCCGACACCTTGCTGCGTCGCCCATTTTCAAAGGTGTTCCTGATTTCAAGCAAACACGAATTGCGATGCTTCGAGCTAACAAAATGGACGAACTCATCGGTATTTTGGAGAATTGCAGAGAACGTTTGCGGACACTTTGACGTGAATACAGCCACCGAAAACGTTAAATGTTTTATGGAGGAACCCACTTCGTTTCTCGTTTTTATTGGCTATCTTTGCAAACTACAAGTCTATTTATTCGTGATAAAGACAGACGAAAGAAGGTATGAATGAAGATTTCGATATAAGAGAAGAGCGATTTACAACAGCCGAAAAGGAATTTGAAAACGCACTGCGACCGCCGAAGTTCGACGACTTCAGCGGGCAAGACAAGGTGGTAGAGAACCTTCGGGTGTTTGTTGAAGCTGCCAAATATCGTGGCGAACCACTCGACCACACGTTGCTTCACGGGCCTCCGGGACTGGGAAAAACCACGTTGAGCAACATTATTGCCAATGAGTTGGGCGTCGGTTTTAAGATTACTTCGGGTCCTGTACTCGATAAACCGGGCGATTTGGCAGGTATTCTTACATCGCTCGAACCCAACGATGTGCTGTTCATTGACGAAATTCACCGCCTTTCTCCCGTTGTTGAAGAATACCTTTATTCGGCAATGGAGGACTATCGAATCGACATTATGATAGACAAAGGTCCTTCAGCACGCTCTATTCAGATAGACTTAAATCCGTTTACACTCGTTGGAGCGACTACTCGCAGCGGACTTTTAACGGCTCCTTTGCGTGCTCGTTTTGGCATTAATCTGCATTTAGAGTATTATGCGCCCGAAACTTTGAGTCGCATTATAAAGCGTTCTGCCAACCTGTTGAAGGTGCCTATTGAAGGCGATGCTGCCGTTGAAATAGCCCGACGCTCACGCGGTACGCCCCGTATTTGCAATGCCTTGCTGCGTCGTGTACGCGATTTCGCACAGGTAAAAGGCAACGGAACCATCGACCACGCTATCGCACAGTCGTCGTTGCAATCGCTGAATATCGACAAATACGGCCTTGACGAGATAGACAACAAGATACTTCTGACCATTATCGACAAGTTTCGTGGAGGCCCTGTCGGCGTTTCTACCATTGCAACGGCTATCGGCGAAGATGCAGGAACGCTGGAAGAGGTTTACGAACCTTATCTTATTATGGAAGGATTCATCAAGCGAACGCCACGCGGACGTATGGCAACAGAGTTGGCTTACGAACATCTTGGCAAGACAATGCGCGGTTCGGCGGTAGGCGAACCTTCGCTCTTTGAATAACAATGGCTTGAGGTGCCCGTGCGGTACCTCAAGTACGACTTCTCTAAACTGCAATAAAGAAAAAATCAAATAAAAAGTATTTTTTCTTGTTTTCTTTGCCACAAAATCGCAACAACTTACGTCTATACCAATACAAACAAATTAAAAACTCTTTAAAAGAATACGATTATGAGAACATTATTCATTTCACTTGCCCTCTTGGCAGTAAGTATGGTTGCTAAAGCACAAAACGTTGAAAGCATTTTTGAGCAGTTCAAAAATCACGAAAACGTAGAATTGGTAGACGTTCCTAAAGAATTGCTGGCTCTTGGCTTAAAGGCTTCGGGCAATAAAGATGCACAAAATTGGGTAGATAAGATAGACCATCTGCGCGTATTGTCGCTCGAAGAAGCTACCAAAGCTACAAAGGAAGAATTTCAAAAGGCAGTGGAAGCCTTCAATTGGAAGGGCTACGACGAAATGGTAAAAGTGAATTCGGAAGGTTCAAAGGTCAGAATTATGACGCAAGGTACCGATGAAGTTATCAAACGTATAGTTATCTACGCCGTAGAAGAGGACGAATGCGCCTTTGTAGTAATAGATGGCAACATCGCTCCGAAAGACATTGATGGCATCATAGATAGTGCAACATCAAAGTAAGAATATGAGAAAGCTACTTTTTATATTTGTTCTTGTTCTAAGCACGAGCACCGTAAGTGCCAGCCAACGAGTGGGCGAGGACGTGCATAGCCTAATGGCGACATTTAAAAACGCCAAGCATGCAGAGTACAGCCACGTAGGAAAGCTGTTGTTTGCGTTTGCCAAGACCTTTATAAAAGATAGCGACGAAGATGCGCAGGCTATGCTGAAGTGCATCAAATCGGTAAAGACGTTAGACCTTTACCGATGTTCAGACGATGTGAAAAGAAACTTTTGGACACGGGCAAAGCGCATAAACAACAGAAACTACCACGAACTTGTCAGGCAGAACAAGAAAGATGGCTTTTCAAGTGTTCAGATTAAGATGAAGCATGGCGTAGTTCGCGAACTTGTTGTCATTGATGCTGAAGGCTCCGACTGCTCCCTTGTATTGGTGAAAGGTAAAATCCCATTGGGCAAGCTCAGCGAGATTATCAATAGCCAAAGCAAGAAAAAGAAGAAGTAAACACACTCACGAAACAGTTATAAATGGAAGCCTCGCAGTTCAAAGCAATCTTCTTGCCGTGCCATCGCAGACTTTATGTGGTGGCATGGCGTCTGACGGGCAATACGCAGGCTGCCGAAGACCTCGTGCAGGAAACCTTTCTGCGACTCTGGACACGTCGCCATCAGCTTGCCGACATCGACAACCCAGAGGCTTACAGCATTATGACGTTGCGCCGAATATTCTACGATATAAAACGTACAAAGCACATTGATGAAGCCGAACGGGACGTTAGCGAAATGCAACACAAAGCAACCGAGAACCTAAGCGAACGCATTGACGCGCAAGACCAATGGCAACGCATCAGAGCAATGATACTTGCGCTGCCCGACCCGCAAGGAAAGGTGATGCTTATGCGTGATGTGGAAGGGCGGACATACGAAGAAATCAGTGCCGAAACAGGACTTACGGAAGTCAATCTACGTTCTGTTCTGAGTAGGGCACGAAAGAAAATAAGAGAAAGAATAAAGGAAATAAAGCGATAATGGAAACGAAGGAAACAAAGAAACTATTGGAGCGGTTTTACAACGGATTGACCGATGAAACCGAGGAAAAACGTCTTGCGGAGTACTTCTGTAACAACGAGGTAGACGAGGAGTTGCGCGAGGAAGCCGAAATGTTCCTTGCGCTGCAGCAAAATGCTGCCATTGAAGTGCCGTTCGATTTGGAAAACAAGATAGAACGACAAATAAATCAATGGAACACGGTAGAGTCTACGGCGCGCAAAACGGCACGCAAGGCAGGCTTGCGTTGGGTGGTAGGCATTGCAGCCAGTATATTGATATTGCTGGCAGTAGGTGTTTTTGTCGATAAACACGAAGGAAAACAGTTGTCGGATATCGAGAAGACAGACACTTACGATAACCCCGAAGATGCTTATGCCACAGCAAACAAGGCACTCACCAAGTTCTCCGTATCGCTCAACAAGGGGTTGGAATCAATCAATAACATAACAAAACAATCAACAGACAAATAGAAATGAAGAAGATATTACTACTTTTGCTATTCGGTTTTACTTTCAATTGTACCTTCGCACAGAAAGCATTCTTCGACAAGTACGACGATAAGGAAGGAATATCAACGGCTTATATCTCGGCAACAATGCTGAAAATGATGGGCAATGTACAAGTGGGCAACAAAGACATAAGCCGCATTGCAAAGCGATTAGACCATATTCACGTGTTGGAATGCGAGCGTCCTTCGCTCATCAACAGTATAAAAAATGCTGCATTCGCTTATTACAAGCAAGCAAAGTACGCCGTCGTGATGAAAACGAAAAGCAATGGCGAAGATGTTACGATATACGAAAAGAAATACCAGAACGGCAAGAACGAGTACGTACTGCTGAATGTTGAACGCGACGAACTTACGATTGTGAACTTGTTGGGACGTGTATCGTTGGAAGAAATTCAAGGTATTGCAAAATGATGCTGTCGTTTTAAAGACACCATGAATTCCCTAAGAACAGGTGTAAATTACCCTTTCGCCTCTCATAGCATAAGTAAAAAGAAGGTAATAAAGGTGTAAATATTTTTCACAAGCGTTACCATTGTGTAACTATCTCATTTTTAAGGTATTATAAAACCTATTGTTTTGCGTTCCAAAAGCGTAGGTTTTGCACGGTAAAAGCGGCTGTTTTGCATTGCAAAAGAGCCGCTTTCGCAATGTCAAAGCGCAGTTATCACTTTTTAAGAGAATTTTCTTTACAAAACAGCGGCTGTTTTAGTATCAGTCGCAAGCGAAGAAAGAGAGCTGTCCCCTTTGATAAAGTCCCACTGAATCATAGTGTTTGATGTAATGGTTTAAGGAACGGTATTCTTAAAAAAACAAAAAATAGTCCATATATATAAGGTGTATGCAAAAAGTTTGCTTAATTTTGCGTCCTTGAATAATGTTACTAATGCTGATATGCAAGAAAACTTAGTTATAGTAGAGAGCCCTGCAAAGGCAAAGACAATAGAGAAGTTCTTGGGCGAAGACTTTAAGGTTATGTCGTCGTACGGACATATTCGTGATTTGAAAAAGAAAGAATTAAGTGTGGATTTAGACACTTTGGAAGCCAATTACGAAATTCCCGACGAGAAGAAGAAGGTTGTTTCAGAACTCAAGAAAAATGCTAAAGCCGCTAAAAAGGTTTGGTTGGCGTCCGATGAAGACCGCGAAGGAGAAGCCATAAGTTGGCACCTTTGCGAAGTTTTAGGGCTCGACGAGGAGAAAACGAGCCGTATCGTGTTCCACGAAATCACGAAATCAGCCATTCTTGCTGCTATCCAGAACCCACGTCGGTTGGATATGAACCTTGTAAACGCACAGCAGGCACGCCGTGTGTTAGACCGTTTGGTGGGTTTCCGCCTGTCTCCCGTGTTGTGGCGCAAGGTGAAACCAGCATTGAGTGCAGGTCGTGTGCAGAGTGTTGCCGTAAGATTGATAGTAGAACGCGAGCGCGAAATACAGGCGTTTAAGTCTGAACCCTATTACAGAGTGAATGCTATCTTTGCTGCAACCAGCGAAGACGGCACGAAAAACGAAGTGAAAGCAGAACTGAACAAGCGTTTTGCCACTCACGAAGAGGCTTTGGCATTCCTTGAGCAGTGTAAGAACGCATCGTTCCAAATATCTTCCATCGCCAAGAAACCGCTGAAACGAACTCCTGCTCCTCCGTTTACAACATCGACTTTGCAACAGGAAGCAGCACGCAAATTAGGCTTTACGGTAAGTCAGACGATGATGGTGGCACAGCGACTGTACGAAGCTGGACGCATCACCTATATGCGTACCGACAGCGTAAACCTGTCTAATCTTGCCGTCAGCACTGTAAAAAACGAAATAGAAACCCTTTATGGGGCAGAATATAGCAAGACTCGCAAGTACCATACCAGCAGCAAAGGTGCGCAGGAAGCCCACGAGGCTATTCGTCCTACCGATATGAGTGCGCACGGAATTGATGGTACGAGTCAGGAAAAGCGTCTTTACGACCTTATTTGGAAACGCACTGTGGCGTCTCAGATGGCAGATGCCAAGATTGATAAAACCACCGTATCCATCGGTATTTTAGATGCTGAAGGACGCGAATCGGACAAACTTCAGTTCGTAGCTACAGGCGAAGTCATCGCTTTTGACGGTTTCTTGAAAGTTTATCGCGAATCTACCGACGATGAAAACGAAACCGAAGACACATCTCACGCACTGCCCACTATGAGCGAAGGTCAGATGTTGGAGCGACGCAGCATTGTTTCTACCGAACGCTATTCTATGGGACCAAGCCGCTATACAGAAGCAAGTTTGGTGCATAAGCTCGAGGAATTGGGCATTGGTCGCCCATCAACATACGCTCCAACCATTTCAACCATTCAGCAACGCGAGTATGTTCAGAAGGGCGATAAGAAGGGCGAAGAGCGCATATACGTGGTAGACACCTTGCAGGCGTTGAAGATTACCTCAAAGAACAAGAAAGAAATGGTGGGTGCCGATAAGGGAAAGCTCATTCCAACCGACATTGGCATTGTGGTAAACGACTTCCTGATGGAGAACTTCCCCGACATTATGGACTACAATTTCACTGCTAAGGTGGAACAGGAGTTCGATAAGATTTCGGAAGGAAAGGCGACTTGGAATGCTGCAATGAAAGAGTTTTACAAGCGTTTCGACCCAGAAGTGGAAGCCGTAATGAATGCACGGTCGGAGCATAAGGCAGGCGAACGCGAGCTGGGCATCGACCCTAAGACCAACAAACCTGTATTTGTAAAGATTGGTCGCTTTGGTCCTGTTGTGCAGATTGGTACTGCCGACGACACCGATAAGCCTCGTTTTGCGCAGATTCCAGCCGATAAGAGTATGGAAACACTTACGCTCGACGACGCATTGGAACTGTTCAAGCTGCCACGTACTATCGGACAGTTTGAGGAAACCGACGTTGTGATAGGCGCAGGACGTTTCGGCCCTTACATAATGCACAACAAAAAGTACGTCTCGCTGCCGAAAGACGAAGACCCGCTTACGGTTTCGCTCGACACAGCTATAAAGTTGATAGAGTCAAAGCGTCTCCAAGATGCGCAGCGACACCTGAAACAGTTTGACGAAGACCCTAAGTTGGAAGTGATGAACGGTCGTTACGGCCCTTACATTGCATACGACGGAAAGAACTACCGCATACCAAAGGCAATGCACGAGAAGGCTTCCGAACTTACCTACGAAGAGTGTCAGGACATTATAAAGAACGCGCCCGAACCCAAGGCAAGGCGCGGACGCAAATAAACAAACATACTGCTGCCTTTCCTTAACGGGGAAGGCAGAATGGTGAAGAATGGCGGAGAACCTACAAAACAATCCGAAACGAATTATCATAATAGGCTATATGGGCGCGGGGAAGACCACGCTCGGTAGGGCATTGTCCAAGATTCTGGGCTTTCCGTTCTACGATTTGGATTGGTACATAGAGACCCGAATGCGCAAAACCATAGCACAGATATTCGGAGAACGGGGCGAAGAGGGGTTCAGAACCATAGAGCGCAATATGCTGCACGAAGTTGCAGAGTTTGAAAACGTCATTATCTCTTGCGGTGGAGGCACTCCTTGTTTCTTCGATAATATGGACTATCTGAACCAACAGGGCGAAACGGTATATCTGAAGGCTACAACCGACATTATCTGCAAGCATCTTAATATGAGCAAGAATGTTCGTCCACTGCTGATAGGGAAGTCGTCCGACGAGGTCAAAGCCTTTGTAGATGAACAGATAAGCAAGCGTAATGCTTTCTATATGAAGGCAAAGCACATTCTCGAAGTGCATTTGATGGACAATCGCGAAAAGGTAAATACGATGGCAGAACAGCTTATTGCGATGACAGGAATAAGCAAAAAGACTTAACAGAGAATAGAGAAAAATAATAAACAACAATACGATTTCATTATCGGGAGCGAAATCCGACCGCACCATAACGGCGCAAAGGCTCTCTATAAACACAACAGATAGGTTATGAAAAAATGGACTATTGAAGATTCGAAGGAACTTTACAACATCAATGGTTGGGGTACTTCTTACTTTGGTATCAACGAAGCTGGGCACGTTTACGTTACACCGTGCAAGGATAATACAGAGTTGGACTTGTGCGAAATAATGGACGAGTTGGTCTTGCGCGATGTTACGCCTCCCGTTTTGCTTCGTTTCCCCGATATTCTCGACAATCGTATCGAGAAAACATCGTCTTGTTTCGATATTGCAAGGAAGGAATACAATTACGAAGGCGAAAATTTCATCATCTATCCTATCAAGGTGAACCAGATGCAACCTGTCGTTGATGAGATTATTTCGCACGGTCGGAAGTTCAATCTCGGCTTGGAAGCTGGTTCAAAGCCTGAATTGCACGCCGTTATAGCTGTGCAGTGCCAGAGCGATTCGCCCATTATCTGCAACGGATACAAAGACCAAAGCTATATAGAACTTGCGCTCTTGGCTCAGAAAATGGGCAAGCGTATCTTCATTGTGGTAGAGAAACTGAACGAAATAGATATTATTGCGAAAGCTGCCAAGAAGCTTAATGTAATGCCAAACATAGGTATTCGTATTAAACTGGCGACCACTGGCTCAGGCAAATGGGCTGAAAGTGGTGGCGACGCATCGAAGTTCGGCCTCACGGCATCGGAGCTTTTGCAGGCTCTTGATAAGCTCGACGAGAAAGGAATGCACGATTGTCTGCGCCTTATCCACTTCCATATCGGTTCGCAAATTACGAAAATACGCCGTATTCAAACCGCTCTCACCGAAGCTGCGCAATACTATGCCAATCTTAAAAAGATGGGTTACAATGTCGATTTCGTAGATTGTGGCGGTGGATTGGGCGTCGATTACGATGGAACGCGTTCATCAAGCAGCGAGAGTTCTGTGAATTACAGCATTCAAGAGTACGTGAACGACTGTGTTTCTACCTTCGTAGACGCATCGAACAAGCACGGAATACCACACCCGAACATCATTACCGAAAGCGGTCGTAGCGTTGCAGCCCACCATTCCATACTTGTCATCAACGTTTTGGAAACAGCTTCGCTCCCCGAAATGTCGGAAGAATTTGAGGCAAAGGATACCGACCACCAGCTTGTACGTGAGCTTTATAAGATTTGGGACAACATAAACTCGCGCAATATGCTTGAAGACTGGCACGATGCGGAGCAGATACGCGAAGAGTCTTTAGAGCTTTTCTCGCACGGATTGGTAGATTTGAAAACCCGTGCCGAAATAGAAGCAATGTATTGGAGCGTTTGCCACGAGATAAACATACTGGCAAAAAGTATGAAGCACGTACCCGACGAACTGCGAAACTTAGACAAACTGCTCGCCGACAAGTATTTCTGCAACTTCTCGCTCTTCCAATCGCTCCCCGATAGTTGGGCTATCGACCAGCTTTTCCCCGTTATGCCTATCCAGCGATTGAACGAACGCCCTACACGAAAAGCCACTTTACAGGACATTACCTGCGACAGCGACGGCAAAATCTCAAATTTTGTAACGGGAGGACGTACCGGACACGTGTTGCCTGTGCACTCGCTGCGCCGCAACGAGCCTTACTATCTTGGCGTTTTCCTTGTTGGTGCCTACCAAGAAATACTCGGCGACTTGCACAATCTTTTCGGCGACACCAATGCCGTGCACCTTTCAGTGAAAGACGGTAGCTACCACATCGACCAAATCATCGATGGCGAAACTGTGGAAGAGGTACTCGAATATGTTCAATACAATCCGAAGAAACTCGTCCGTCAGCTCGAAATATGGGTAACAAAGAGCGTTAAGCAAGGAAAAATCTCGCTCGAAGAGGGCAAGGAATTCCTTAGCAACTACCGCAGCGGACTTTACGGCTACACCTATTTGGAGTAAAAACTCCAACATAGGTGCATTGGCGCAAGGTGCCAACTATTGTTTCTTTCGGCAGGAAAGAGTATTCAGGTTCTTAACGAAGGTTAAAATATAGCCTTTTTACACTTGTTCTTGTAACTTCTACCCCAACTAATTCGTCATACAAACAGAGAGTATGAAAAAAGTGAGTTTCCGAAACGATGTGTTACCGCTGAAGAATCAACTCTTCAGACTTGCCCTCCGCATAACTCTCAGCAGGGAAGAAGCAGAGGACATAGTGCAGGACACGATGATAAAAGTTTGGGACAAACGCTACGAATGGAGCAATATCGACTCCATAGAAGCCTACAGCTTGCGGATATGTAGAAACCTTTCGCTCGACAGGCTGAAGAAGCGAGACAACCAAAACGACTCTTTCGAGGAGGAACAACTCGACACAGTGCATACTTCCACTCCGCAAGACCGCTTGATAGACCAAGACAGGCTGCGTGTAGTAAAGGAAATTGTAGACTCTCTGCCCGAAAAACAACGCTCCTGTATGCAGTTGCGCGACTTTGAAGGCAAGCAATACAAAGAAATTGCCGACATCTTAGGCATTACGGAAGAACAGGTAAAGGTAAACATTTTCCGTGCCCGCCAAGCGGTAAAACAAAGATTTCAGAAAATAGAACAATATGGATTATAAGTACATAGAACAGTTAATGGAGCGTTATTGGCGCTGCGAAACATCTCTTCAAGAGGAAGAGATATTGCGCTTGTTCTTCTCTCAAGGAGAAGTTCCTACCAATTTGCTGCCTTATAAGGACTTGTTCGGCTACGCACAAGAACAGAAGGCAACCGACAAACTGGGCGATGACTTTGACCAAAAGATACTCGAAATGGTGAACGAAGACCAACCTGTAAAGGCTCGTGTCATCACAATGCGCAAACGCTTGACGCCATTGTTCAAGGCAGCAGCGGTTGTAGCCATTCTGCTGACACTTCAGAATGCGTTGCAGGAAACATTCACCAACACTACGCCTACTGCTCAACAGCCTGTTGAAATGTCGAACACGGTCAAGGCACCTAAAGGTTCCGCAGTAGCAAAAGCCGACTCTGCAAAGGTAGATTCAACCCAAAAGGTCAGCGCAATCACTGAAACAGAGTACAATTAAATAAGAATATCATTTGATGCTTTCTCTATAAAACAAATCATTTTCTAATAAAACAAGTACGAAGCTGTGAAGTTTCATATCTCAAATTTTTTAAGACAATAGAACAAAAGCCGACATCTTTGGGTGTCGGCTTTTTATTTTTTTATTGCTTTAACCCTGCCTTTCCGAATACGAAAAACTGGCGTAATGGACATTTGGTAGGCTGGTAATTCCAGCCTACTTTTTTATATTCAGAAACCCATCTATGAACTTCTTTTTCTTAACGTGAGTTCGATATAAGAAAGTTGTTTTAAAAGTTGTAGGAGTGGAATATTTTTTTTGTACCTTTATACCTGTAAACCAAATAGTTACAAACAAATACCCACTCCTATGACTGATACAAATTTAATAGAAATATTCTGTATATTCGACGATTTTTGCAAGTATTTTACTCCTGAGTTGAAAAAACATACGCTTCAAGTACCCGGCAAGCGGCACCGTAACCGTGCTTCCCGTATGTCGGACAGTGAAATCATGACCATTCTGGTTCTGTTCCATACCCACCGCTTCCGAGACCTCAAGTCCTTCTACTTAGGATATATCTGCCAGCATATGCGTGGAGACTTCCCACATCGGATTTCCTACAACCGCTTCGTCGAGCGACAAGCACAGGTCGCACTGCACCTGTTGCTGTTTCTCCAGACATGTGCACTGGGCAAGTGTTCAGGCATGTCCATCATTGATTCCACACCACTGGCTTCCTGCCACATCAAGCGTGAGAGGCAGCACAGGACCATGAGGGGCTGGGCGGCAAAGGGAAAGTGCACCATGGGCTGGTTCTACGGCTTCAAGCTACATCTTGTCATCAATGACAAGGGAGAGATTATCCAGTGGAAGCTCACGCCAGGCAACATAGATGACAGGGAGCCATTGAAGGATAAACGCTTCACCGACAGGTTGTTTGGAAAACTCTTTGCAGACAGGGGGTATATCAGTCAGAACCTCTTTGAGATGCTCTTTGTGGACAATATACATTTGGTGACCAAGATAAAGAAGAACATGAAGAACTCCCTGATGAGCCTGTATGATAAGTTGTTGCTCAGAAAGCGTTCTGTGATAGAGACGGTGAACGATGAACTGAAGAATGTATGTCAGATAGAACACACCAGACATCGCTCTTTTGATAACTTTGCAACAAATCTGATAGCAGGACTCATTGCATACAATCTGTTGCCAAAGAAGCCAGAAATGAACATAGAAATAATTGATAAAAGCAGAATAATTGCATAGAGCTTATATCGAACTCACGTTTTTATTAACCTCCTTCATTCCATTATGATTACGCAGTGCCTTTTTAAGTTGTGAGTTGAATCCTTCCAATAGAATTGTTGTATTGGGTATCTCTAATTCAGGATATTCTTCATACGTATATAGCCATTTAAGGTGTGTCTTTACCGAACGCCTTGCACTTCTCAGCCTTCTATGTGTATAGGTGGTCTTGCCTGAGATCAGTAGAGTTCGTTCATCAAGGAACTCTTTCCATTCGTCACACCATTTATCAAAGCCTGATGTGAATTCTTTTTTCCCGATAGAGAACATGCTTCTCATTAATGCCAGCAGCTCGATGCCTGCTGGCAAATGCGGATTGTTGGTAAGAAGCCTCCTGACTATCTGCAACTGATGGAATTGACACATCTGTACAGGGCAGGATGTTACAGCTTGTAAAAGCCCGACATGCCCATCACACACCATTGCCTTTATCCGAGTTCCACCCTCCTCAATGCATCTGAGTCCCTCAAGGTATTCCTTGTTGGTCTCGTTCCTGACAAACCTGCGATGAAGCATCCTGCCTGATGCGGCATCTTGAAAGAGCATCACACAAAGGTCTTGGAGAAGTAGGTCGTGTCCAGTATTATTGTCGCAGATTCAGGATAGATGGGAGTGAAGCTGTCTGCCACAGAATTTAGCCTACGGCGTATGGTTCTTTCTGAACATTTGTGAAGAGTGGAAAGCTCAGAAATAGTTCGTTTCTCGGTCAGATAGTCATTCCATAAACAAACATTGTCTATACGATGACCACTTTGAAATTGCCTGCCACAATCCCTGCAAAAGTACATCTGGACATTACGCCGATGACCATTCTTTTTAACATTTGAACTGTTACAGAATATACAGTTTTTTTATTCATAAGCTTTCAAATGCTGCAAAGGTAATAAATAAAGGACATTTAAGAGGTTTCAGCCTACCAAATGTCCATTACGCCGAAAAACTGTTTGGATGCTTGTTCTTCCTTGCTTACAAAACTTGTTGCGTAGGCGAAAAACAAACGATGATGGTGTAAATATTTTTCACAAGCATATCTATTGCATAAATGCTTTATTATCAACGCATTGCAAAACAACAAGTTTTGTAATTTTGCACTTGCTGGTTGACTCTACGCCGAAACAGAAACTCAATTTTGAGACACCAAAATGCGAGTTCTACAGAAAAATATAATAATTTTACGCGAGTTCGGGTTAAGAATGTCCTTGTAAAAGTTGGAAATCTCATTAGTTTTTTGTAACTTTATATTTGTAAATCAATAACTTACAAAACAACCAAGCGATGATTACCAAAGACAAAGTTACGGAAATATTCTGTATTATTGATGAGTTTGACAAGAATTTGAATGTTGTACTGAGTAAAAACCTATGTTTACCGTCCTATAACAGCAATGGAAAACGTTGCAGGAATCGTAAGGGAAGGCTTTCTGAGAGTGAAATCATGACAATCCTTGTGTGCTATCACTTCGGTACATATCGTAATTTCAAGGAGTATTATCAGAACTGTATCCGTGGCTGGCTCAGGCATGAATTCCCTGCTGCCGTCTCCTATAACCGTTTTGTGAAACTCATGCCCCGTGTGTTCCTCAAGATGATGTTGTTCATGAAGCTCCATGCCTTCGGCAGGTGTACGGGCATAACGTTCGTTGACAGCACGATGATTCCTGTATGTCACAATGTAAGACGGCATTTCAATAAGGTGTTTGCTGGTCTTGCCAAGAACGGAAAGGGTACCATGGGCTGGTGTCATGGATTCAAGCTGCATCTGCTCTGCAATGATTCCGGTGAAGTCATAACGTTCTGTCTTACAGGGGCAAACGTAGATGACAGGGATAGGAGAGTGTGGTCGGTATTTGCAAAGGTTCTCTATGGAAAGGTATTTGCTGACAGAGGATACATCAAACAGGAACTCTTCGAGAGTCTGTTCAGTCAAGGTATCGGGCTCGTTCATGGACTTAAAGCAAGAATGAAGAATAAGCTTATGCCTGTATGGGACAAGATTATGATGAGAAAAAGATACATCATCGAGTGCATTAATGAACTGCTAAAGAACAAAGCTAACCTCGTACACTCACGACACCGCTCGGTACATAACTTTATCATGAACTTATGTTCTGCACTTACGGCATATTGCTTTTATGAGAACGTGAGTTCGATATAAGCTCTATGCAATTATCCTGCTTTTATCAATTATCTCTATGTTCATTTCTGGCTTCTTTGGCAACAGATTGTATGCAATGATTCCTGCTATCAGATTTGTTGCAAAGTTATCAAAAGAGCGATGTCTGGTGTGTTCTATCTGACACACATTCTTCAGTTCATCGTTCACCGTCTCTATCACAGAACGCTTTCTGAGCAACAACTTATCATACAGGCTCATCAGGGAGTTCTTCATGTTCTTCTTTATCTTGGTCACCAAATGTATATTGTCCACAAAGAGCATCTCAAAGAGGTTCTGACTGATATACCCCCTGTCTGCGAAGAGTTTTCCAAACAACCTCTCGGTGAAGCGTTTATCCTTCAATGGTTCCCTGTCATCTACGTTTCCTGGCGTGAGCTTCCACTGGATAATCTCTCCCTTGTCATTGATGACAAGATGTAGCTTGAAGCCGTAGAACCAGCCCATGGTGCACTTTCCCTTTGCCGCCCAGCCCCTCATGGTCCTGTGCTGCCGCTCACGCTTGATGTGGCAGGAAGACAGTGGTGTGGAATCAATGATGGATATGCCTGAACACTTGCCCAGTGCACATGTCTGGAGAAACAGCAACAGGTGCAGTGCGACCTGTGCTTGACGCTCGATGAAGCGGTTGTAGGAAATCCGATGTGGGAAGTCTCCACGCATATGCTGGCAGATATAGCCTAAGTAGAAGGACTTGAGGTCTCGGAAGCGGTGAGTCTGTTTTGCATAGCAATAATGTATTTTTTCAATAAAAGTTTGTTTATTTTCAATAAAATGTTTAACTTTGCAAACATTATGTAATCAATGACTAAGGATAATATGGGTAAACCATAGTTTGAAAGAATTTCATCTTTATTTAAGTATTAAGAGTAGTCCAATGGTAAGTATGGACAAAATTAGCTTGAGGGTAAGATTAATCACGTTAAATGATAAATATGAGAAAAATTAGATTTTTATTATTACCATTGCTGCTCATGGCAATACCCCAAAGCCTTTGGGCTTACACAGTCCATGAGATTGTTTCGTTCGATAATGGTAATACCTACTACAAAGTTCTTGTGCCAGAAAAGGAAAACGCTTCTTTAATGTTTTTGGGCACAAAAATAACTGGAGCGTTGAAGATTCCTGCTACGATAAACGATAATAAGGGAACAACTTTCAAGGTTACCGAGGTGGGTTTCCAAAGTGGTTATACTTCTTTTGGGGTTACCTCTGTAAAATTGCCTGAAACCATTATAAAGTTAAACAATGATTGTTTCAAGGGTGCGAAACTCACCGAAATAAACATTCCCAAAAGTGTAACACAAATATTAGAAACGGCATGGTCGGCGGTGGAAGAGGTTCCCAAGTGTACTGTTGAGTCTGGTCATACCGTATTTGAGTCTGATGACAAAGGCGCACTCTATACGAAAGGCAAAAAAGAACTTCGTTGCGTTCCATCAAAAGTAATGGAGGGAAATTCAACTGGCACTTATACGGTTGACGGCGAAGTGGAAAGAATTTGCGTCAATGCTTTTCACGGCATTACCAATCTTACGAAGATAGTGCTACCTAAGAATTTGAAAGACGTACAAGAGAAATACCCTTCTATTGTTGTTTCTACCAACTTGGTAGAATTTGAGATGCCTGCTGGTGGTACAACAAACTATAGAGTCGAAGATGGCGTACTGTTCAATGACGTTACGAAAACGTTGGTTTGCTATCCAAGAGCAAAAACTACTGCGGCTTACCAGGTTCCAGCTGACATCAAGAGGATTGCTGTATTTGCAATAATGCTTAATCTACATATGACTTCTCTTGATTTGAATAATGTGGAAACAATGGAAGTATCTGCACTTTACAAACCACAGAAGCTCGAGACGATTACGATACCTAAGACCCTCTTAAAAGGGACTGGAACAACTGGATTAAAAGAAGGAGCCTTTGAGGAGTGTTCAAAACTTAAAGAATACAAGGTGCATTCAGACAATCCTGACTTTACTGACGAAGCAGGCGTCCTCTTTTCTAAAAACAAGGATATCCTCTATTTCTATCCACCTGCTAAGGACGGAGAAAAGTACAATATCCCAACAACTGTTAAGGAGTTAGCACAGAAAGCCTTCCAAGGGGCAAACAAACTTAAATCAATGGATATTCCTAACACAGTGGAAACCATCGGTGTGGAAGCTTTCCGTAATATGAAAGAACTTGTTACTGTTAATTTTCAAACCCCTTCTAAAGTTAAAGAACTCAAAGCCGATGTGTTCCGAGCTTGCGATAAATTGAAAGAAGTGGTTTTGCCAGCTTCTATTACCGAGATTGCTGCTGCCTTCTACGAATGTGGGGAGTTAGAGAAAATCACAATTCCTGAAGGTTCGAAGCTGAAGACAATCAAAGCCTCTGCATTTGCGACAAATAAGAAACTCAAGAATTTCAATATTGAGGGTAGCTGCGATTTGGAAACCATTGAGTCTAATGCCTTTGCCAATGCCGAGAAACTTGAATCATTCAACTTCCCCAAGTCAGTGAAGAATATAGAACTTAATGCTTTCAGTGGTTGTAAGAATATGACCACCGTGAAGTTTCATGATGATGCAGATATTGAAAAAATTGGCGCAGGTGCCTTTGCCGACTGTGGTTTGACAAGTATCAGCATACCTAAGAAGGTGAAGACCATCGAACGCGAAGCTTTCCGTAGCTGTAAGGTTCTCAACAAGATTGATGTAACCGAGTTCACAACCAAGATAGACCCTGAAGCGTTTAAGTATTGCGACAACCTGACAGATATCAATGTAAGCAAGAAGAATGAAGTATACTCAAGCGTAGACGGCTACTTGCTGTCAAAAGACAAGAAAGAACTTCGTATCTTCCCTCCTGGAAAGGCGAACAGCAATTTCACATTGCTCCCTCCATCTATAGTGAAGATTGGAAATTACGCTTTCTTCGATTGTACCAAACTTACCAATGTTACAATTCCTAACAAGGTAACTACAATTGGTGAACGTGCTTTCGGTCTCTGCAAGAACTTGAATACTATTACCTTCCTCTGCGATAAGATGATTAATCCGAACAACATCAATCAGTCGAAGAATACAATGTCGTTCGACGATGGTTCTCAGGCTCCTGAAATGTTCAAGAACATCACCATTAACGTTCGCAAGGAACTCTATAGCCAATATAATGCCGAAGCTTTCTACAAGAAGTTTAAAGGCATAGGACAGTCGTTCACCGAAGGTCGTGAGGAATATATCGCTGTGTCAGACAACGCCGTAGATATGCTCAGCACGAAACGCGAAGACCACACCTTTGTGTTGCCTACAAGTATCAAGCATGAAGGCAAGACTTACAACGTGAGCCTGATAGGTGATTACGCTTTCGAAGGTCTAAGCGAGAAAGTTCAGGAAGTAGTGGTGAGAAAAGATGTCAAGTACATTGGTGCCAAGGCTTTCATCACCAGCAAAGACAAAAATAAGCTCGAGAGCACTGTGAAGAGCGTGTTCTTCATCGAGAGCAATCCTACCAAGGAGATGTTGAGTACCACTCGCTTCGAGTTAGACGAAACAGGAACTAACTACAGCGAGTTTGCACCAACAACCACAATATATGTAAAGAAGTCAGCGCTCGATACCTATAAGGAAAAGTGGGCTAAGACTGTCTACAACAAAGATACCGATAAGGAGGAAACGAGTAAATTCAACTTCACCTCACAAATTGATTACCAAATTAAGGACGTGAAGATCAGTTACAAGTACGGAACGTTTGCTCGTGAGTTTGACGTAGACTTCAACATCTACAGCAGAGAAAAGAGTACTGCTAAAATAGGTGCCTTCGTTGCTAAGTTGGGCGAAGTGAAGCCAGGCAATGGTGACTATGGAACCTCTACTTACCACATCAGAATGTCAAGTGTAGATGTGAACGGCGTTGGCAACGGTAACTTTGGCTATGTGCCTGCTTATACAGGCGTATTGCTTAAGGCTCTCGACAACGAAACCACACCAAGCGACTTCTACTACGCTATCGGTGAGGACGATGACAAGAACTACACCATTGCCAACAACATTATGCATGGTGTTACTGTAAATCCTCGCAATGTAGGGGCATCAACAGTCGACGAGGTTATCTATGTAATGCAGAAAGGTATCTTTAAAAAGGCTATGGCTAGCACCGTTTCTATCCCTGTACACAAGGCTTATGCCAAGATAGAAGGAATGCCTGCTGGTTCTAAGGTAGAGTTCTCTTTCTCTGACGATAACACTACAAATGCCATTGTAACGATTGATGCAGAAGAGAAGAACGCCGACAATGCTTACTACAACCTCAATGGTCAGCGTGTTAACAAGCCACAGCAGGGTATTTATATCCATAAAGGAAAGAAAATAGTAATCAGATAAAAATACGAAGACAATGGAAAAGAAAATATATGTAGTGCCAAAGACCATTAAGAATCGCTTGGCAATAGAGAACTTAATGTTAACAGCTAGTCCTGGCGTAGGTGGAGACTATGACCCTAACGAAGAAATAGGTAGCAAGGAATTCGATTTCTTCGAAGAAGAAGGAAGCGAAATAGGAGAGAAAGTCGGCAACCAATCACATTGGGACTATTAAAAATCCGCTTCAATAAGATTGGAACGAGATATTTTATTTTGAAAATATGTACCTTGTGAAGGGTGCATAAAGAATAAAATATTATATGATAATTGAATTAGGGGACACAGAACAGTGTCCCCTAATTTTTAGCTATTAAAACAAATGACAGACGCAAGAGAACAATTCTACAAAGTGATGAAGCAAGAGAAAAGAAACAAACTGTTAGAAAAATATTTCTTATATCTACTTATCTTTCTCTCTTGATATGCTTTGTTTGTACGTATTTCTACCTTTTCGATAATAGACTTTGGGGAAGCTCTATTGAATTTTCGTAAATAGAAACACATCTGTTGGCCATTACTTACTGATGTTAGCTTGGCATAAGAAAGCTGGTTAAATAAGCAATCCTATAGATATTCTTTTAAGCAACCTCTCAATAAGAAAGTGCGAGCTTTTCTGTCCAGATCTGTAAAAATAATTCTCTTAAAAAGTGATAACTGCGCTTTGACATTGCGAAAACGGTTGTTTTGCAACGCAAAACCTACGCTTTTACCGTGCAAAACAACCGCTTTTGGAATGCAAAACAATAGGTTTTGTAATACACTGGTGGTGAGAATGTTACGCAGTAATTATACTTATGAAAATTTCTTACACTTCTATCACCTACTTTCAACCTATGTTGCAAAGGGGCACAGGCAAAATAAAGTGGCTTTATTCGTCAGCTCCCTTCATACGGGCAGCCAATTGGAAAATTGCTGGAACGAAGATACAGAGCGAGAAGAACAAGCCTAAATACATCGTTTTCTCGCTGCCGTGGAAGAAGTCGATGAGCTTTCCGTCTTCCATATCGGGCATTAGGTGGAACATAATGTAAGCAGTGCTGTTATTCACCCAGTGCAACACAATTCCAGGAAGTACGCTACGAGTGCGCACGTACAGCCAACCTAAGACTATTCCAATGACGAACGCGTGTGTGCCTTGTGCCAAATTTCCATGTATCACGGCAAAGAGTAAAGCCGTTAAGGCTATGGCTGGCCATCTGCCTTTTCTGCCGAAAACATCGAGCAAAACACGCAATATAGCACCACGGAATATTAACTCTTCGGCAATAGGGGCAAGTATGCCTATCACAAGGTAGCCAAGCGGTTGTTTCATAATGCCCGAGAAGAGCTGCACCATGTCCTCTGACACCGTAATTTGTACCTTTTCGTAGATAAACTGTGCAGGAAGAATGAGACCTAAAGCAAGCATCGCCGTCCAAAACAATACACCCCAAGGTTTTGAATGAAGATAAGAGCGGGAAATAGGCGACCACTCTTTCTTGATAAAAAGAAGAATAATGGTAATGCTTGAAAGTAAATAAGAAATCACAATTACATCGGCGTATTGCCCCGCCTGCATGTCTTCTGCTACTTCGCTAAAGTCTATACCCTTCAAATAAGCGTAGATACCAATGGCGGAAAACTGGAAGATGAACTGTATAACGAAGAATAATGAAACGAAAAGAGCGACATATAACAGGCTCTTTAAAATGCTTTTTTGCTCCATAGTTGTTTCTCTTATTATTTATTTCTATTGTTTTTCTAAAATAGTTTTTATCTGTTGTTCGTCCAACTGCATTTGTTCTGCAAGTGCATCTAAGGTTGGAAACTTCCTATCGGAGCGCACACGACTGATAAAACTAACCTGTATCGTTTGGTCGTATAAGTTGTCAGAGAAGTCAAAAATGTGCACTTCCACCGATAAATCTGTGCCGTTGAAAGTGGGTCGGGTACCAATATTGAGCATTCCTCCATACTCTTTCTCATTGTTTGCAATACGAACACGCACGGCATAGACACCCATTGTGGGAAGCAGCTTTTCGGTTTCGCATATATTTATATTGGCAGTTGGATAACCTAACTTGCGTCCGTTCCGATAGCCACCGACAACCTTGCCACGCAACGAATAGGGAATGCCCAAACACCGAGTGGCTTCTTCCATATTGCCCGCTTCGATAAATCGGCGGATAACCGAAGAACTTACATTGAAATCGCCCATGGAAAGGGCTGTATTTTGGAACACTTCAATACCTATTTCTTTGCCAAAAAGTACGTAATCATCGAAAGTTTCGCTTCTGTTATGTCCAAAACGATTGTCGTAACCCATCATTAATTTACACACGTTGAGTTGCTTATGAAGTACGGTTTCCATAAACTGCTTCGATGTAAGTTGCGACAAAGCCTTGTCAAAATGAAGTACAACAATATGGTTGGCTGCTGTTTGTTCAAGCTTCTCTAATTTCTCGTCGAGTGTAGATAACATTTTGGGTTGGTAGTCGCTCTGCAAAACCTGGCGAGGGTGGCGGTCGAAAGTTATCACCATCGATTCTAAACCATCTTGCTTTGCCATTTCAGCAAGTCGATTGATAAGAAACTGATGACCGAGATGCACACCATCGAAAAAGCCTATCGTGGCAACTGACGGTTTCTCCAACCTCAATTTATCAGTACTTATATCTTTAAGAAATATTGTTTTCATTTTATAAAACGCTTCCTATCTAAGTCCGCAAGCATTCGTTCAAAACGTATTGTGCAAGTGTGAAATGCTCTACAAAGGCATAAAACAGACTAACGAATTGCAGTGCAAAGATACACCAAATAGCCCAAAACTATGCCTTGCAGTACGCAAAATGTGTTAAAACGCTTAAAAATATCCCCTCACCATACACGTTTTCCCAATTTATTCATTACCTTTGCAGCCGTATTCAACGAATACTGGACTTGTAGCTCAGTTGGTTAGAGCAACAGACTCATAATCTGGAGGTCCCTGGTTCAAGCCCAGGCTGGTCCACGTTGAAAATCAGTAACTTAGAAGAAATTCAAGTTACTGATTTTTCTTTTCGGGAAAACAATGGAAAAACACAGCCATTTTGATAACTCCATGATTTTTTGTTAAACTTGGCATCATATCAGCACAAGTAAAATATGTAAACGAGGTCTCGCAGAGTATCAAAATTGCGATGGGAAAACAGTTGGGAAAACATTTTTCCCATCTTCTTAGTCTTTTCACTCCATATTTCTGTCCACTCATAATGTCCCCTATCATTTGACACAGAAAACTCAGTTTTCGGTGTGAATAGCTATGCTTATTTGTGAATTACTGTAAAAATACCATACAGAAAAAACTTGCTCAGTTTTTGGCCAATAGCAGTCATAATTATTCACCGACTTAAACAGACCACCTTTGCCTACGAATTCCAAACCACGGGAGTTCAACGATGGTTCATGAACCGACAACATAAGTTTAATCGGAATGTCAGGAAGTACAACTGGCGGACTAAAAAAGAATTATGTATGACAAGACTCGTTACAATAGAGCAGTTGCTCGAAAAGCCTATCTGCATGATGTCAGGAGAGGAATTTGTTCTACTTCTCCAGAACGCAGAAAAGAAACCGGCAAAGGTATCTGCCGAGGTGGTACCAGAGAGACACTATGAACATGGTATCGCTGGCATTGCCAAAATTTTCGGTTGCAGCATACCCACTGCTAACAGAATCAAGAAAAGCGGTGTGATTGATTCTGCTATCACTCAAGTGGGTCGTAAGATTGTCGTTGACTCCGAGTTGGCATTGAGCCTTGCGAAGGAAGCCGGAACGTTCAAGGTCTAAGTCGAGAATCAAATATTAAAAGGTATGACGTACATTGATTATATGAACCAGTTTTGGCGTGTAGCATCAGTTTGTTCGTTTCCTGCAAGTGAAGTGGCGTTATATGCATTACTGGTAAACAAATGTAATGTTCGCTACTGGAACATGCCAGTGCCATGCTCTACATTATATATATGTGAGACGCTTCGCATGTCAAAGCAGACTGTTATAACTGCTAGAAAGCATCTTGCTGAGAAGGGGCTTATAAAATTCTCTAATGGGAAATCACGTTTTCTACCGTCTGAATATTTCCTACTTGAATTGACGGCTAACATGACGCATGACTTGACGCTTAATAATAAAGATAAAGACAAAGAATATTTTAAACCTCAAACTCCAAATTCTTATTATGATTCAAGTACCATCAAAAATAGACGTAGAGCGGTTGAAGTCCATACTGCTTCAGCGAAGGACTATGAAACCACGTTTTAGGCTATCTATGTCAGCAGAACAGGCATACGATTGTCTGCTTGCTGCAATTATGGCAGAAGTGGAGTTTCGCCACCGCAGTTTCTATGAGAACGATCATGCCAAGTCGCAATTGCGACAGGTGGCTAACTGGTTGACGAGTAGCAGTAGTAAGTTTGGTATACTGTTATGTGGCGAATGCGGTAACGGGAAAAGCACTTTGCTCAAAGCATTCCAGCAGCTGCTGAACTATCTCGCCATTCCAAATCCTAATGGCCAAGGCAATTATGGCATTCAAATTACTGACTCAAAATATATTGCTTATCTTGGCAGAACGGACTATCCAGCATTCATCAGACTCTCTCAAAAGGACATGCTTGGCATTGATGATCTTGGCACCGAACCGCAAGAGGTTATGGATTTTGGCAACGTGGTGACTCCAGTCATAGACTTGCTGACAAAGAGATATGATGAACAACTGTTCACAATCATTACTACCAATCTTACTCCAAAACAGATTCGTAAGTGTTATGGTGATCGAATAGCCGACAGACTCAATGAAATGGTAGAGAAAATTGTATTCAACAATGGTACTTATCGTGCAGACAAATCTTAAAATTAAATTTATATGGATAAGGAAAAGGTTCATTATTGCTTCACGTTGTCCGAGGAACAACTGGAGTATCTACGCAGTAAGAAGTACAAGATTGATCGCATGGAATACTTTATGTCGCTTGTAGTTCTCGCTGAACGAGAAACTAAACTTGTATCACTGAGTAAGCCCCAACAGGTTGAAATCTTGCCCGGCCAAGTGATGGTTGACAATACCCAACTTGCCAAACTTTGGGATAAAGACCGCAAGACGGTGCCAAAGCTATTAGAGCTAATGGAGTCTCTGGGTATTTCTTCTTCGCAGAAGATTGGAGAAAACCGCATCCATACACTTCATTCTCTTTCGGGCTGGTATGTGGATGACAGGTTTGTCAAGAATCCGTTTGCATTAAGAAGGGATGCCAATGGCTCTGAAATCGTTCGTGTGGATGTTCCCCCTGCAAGGGTCATCACAACTGAGGTAGCTGATGGCATCATCAAGGGTAAGGATGGTTCTGGCTTGGATGGCTAAAATTCCCAAGAAGGAAACATGGGCAAGATTTCGTCAGCCGACGCTCATGTGTCCCATCCATCACCACAATCTAATGATAGTGGCAATGTGAGTAAGTTTGGGACGGGTGAAAATTCTTCCCATGTACCAAAGAAAGACAATTCCTCTCACTCCGATGGCATACTCTCTTCGAAAGAAGAAGCCTATGGTATTCGGAATGGAGGGAAAAGAAATGAGTAAGCATCAGCACAGAATGAAGGACAGGTCCTACAGCAAAACGCCATCCCATCTGCAGGCAACGACGGCTTCCATCAGAAGTCCGATGACAACTACTGTACTAACGGATTTCACGGCGACCAATGACAGTCTTGAAGGACATAGGCTGTAAGCTGCATCACAAACCTTCTCAAGGGGTGTTTGCCGATACAGTTTACAAGGGAAACCGAAACAGTCCTCTAAGCCCTGAGGGGAACTTTATTGTTAAAAGCTCCGATTTTTTAGAGGGACTTTTCGAGAAATCCTTTTGTAGTACAAAACAGGTGTCCCTGTTATTGCACTCCTAAAAGTTTTTTGGCTACTCGCAGGCTCGCAGACCTTGTCCTTCTTTCTAATCAGTTTATATTCATCCCTTTTAATCAATTCATTGACAATGAAGAAGAAACATATTACCAAGAAACCGCCAACCAAGGTACACGCTTTCAGGTGTACTGATGAAGTCTGGTTGCAACTCAAAACACTTGCCAAGGAATGTGGCATAAGCCTGAATCGCTATCTGACCGAAACAGGATTGAAGCATCATCCACGACAGCGGCTCTCCAAGGAAGAGGTCGATGCCCTTAATTCCCTTGTCTATGCGAGAACTGACCTGATAAAAATAGCCAACGTCCTTTCCAAGATGACGGATGAGGAAAAGTTGAAACTATTCAAGACGGAGAAGTTCATGACATGGTGGATTAAGTCTGTTGCAGAACTCATCCAACATTGGTATAGCATCGAAGAGAATATCTCATCATCTCTATAGACCAAAGAAAGGAACGTATCATGATTATGCTTGCAAGAGTCGTGCCATACGGCGGCAATGCCGTAAGGTACGCATTGGAGAAAGATAAGGCAAAAGTGGTCAAGGTGAACCACATGCCTGAAGGTATCGCCCCGACCGCCATTTGGTACATGATGAAGCATCATTGCCAGTTGCATCAGCAGGACAGGACTGTCGGGCGAAAGTTGGAACGTTTCATGACCACGTTTGTAATATCCCCCTCAAAGGAAGAGGCAGAGAACTTCACCATGAATGACTGGGCGAGCCTTAGCGATGAAGCTTTGGAAACTTTGGATTCCGTCGGACTCCTCCCCAAGGGCATGAAGAAGGAAGTGAAGACCAATTTCCGCAATTCAATGAATGTGTCTGGCTTGCATTCCGACTCGAAGTCTGGGACGCTGCACCTGCATCTGGACTGTTGCCGTGTTGACCTTGATGGCAATACCAACGATGTTCACGATATTCACAAGAGGGCAATGATGGCTGCGGAAATCATCAACATGAGGCATGGCTGGCAGCAACCTCTGGAGATTCGTGATATGCGGAAGGAAGAGATTGCTGACTTTTGCGAATATACCCTTCAGAAGATGCAGGAGTTTGACATAGACTTCTACTTCAAGATGCTTCGCATGAAGGGCTATGATGTGACACCTCGTTATGACAAGAGTAAGCAACTTGTTGGCTACACCATTAGCAAGAATGCTTCAGTATTCAAGGCTTCTGAAATCGGTCGAAAGTTCATGGTATCACAGCTTGAAGCCACATGGAAGAAGTTCCATCCGAAGCCTGCTCAAGTTAAGGTGAAACCATCTACACCGACTGTTACCCCAAGCAGCCGTTCTGTTCGTCCGACTGCTCAAACAATGATATCTACTCAGCCCAAGGTGCAGCCAAGAGTCCAGGCAAAGCCTGTGCCATCCTTCACTATATTCAACATCGATACACCTATTGGCAGCAAGGCTGTTGAGATTCCCAATTCGGTCAAGGATATTTTCCTCAATGAGGCCCAGGTTCCTGATGGCAATGATACCGCCATTGTCGAGAACGTTGCTCATACCGCCATGCTTCTTTTCGTTGACTACATTGATGCCGCAACATCCATGTCCGAATCTTGCGGAGGTGGTGGCGGCTCGGCACTCGAATCAGGTTGGGGCAAAAAGGATGATGAGGATGAGCGTCAGTATGCTCGCCGATGCCTTCAGATGGCTCATTCCATGTGCAAGCCAAAGTCAGTTAAACGCGGTTTCCACCGTTAAAACAATCACATATATCTATGATAAGAAAAAGTAAAAACAATGAGAACAAGCTTGACTTCGATGTAATGTTCAACGAAGTTCAGGAGGAAATTCAAGAGAAGGATGCCGAACAAGACATCATCAGTCGTGTGCCTGAACTGAAGGAACTAAGTGACAACATCAATAAAGCTACCAATACTTGTGTGAATGCTACGCTTCAATGTGAATCGGTAATCCGGCAGTATCAGCGAGCCGAGGAGAAACTAGGTAATGTCGTTAATACCATCAGTGGCAGGGTTGACATCATCCACGAGCATATCGAGCAAGTCATGGAAGATGCGCCCACAAAGTTGAGGGTGTCAGTGAATGTGTCTGATGCTGATTGGCAGAATATTCAAGACACGTTCGACAAGGAACACAAATGGATGCTTGTCAAGATGCAAGAACATATCCGTGAGGTCAATGCCATGTTTGTTCAAGAACGCAGGAAAGTACGTGACCGATATAAAGAGTTTGATGGCTGTTACCTCGGTCACTATGCTCAATGGTTTTTCTGGTTCTTCTTTACCATCGGAGTCTCTGTAATGGCAGGGGGCATAGCCATGCTAATAGCACGGTATTATGGTCAATAAGCAAATCAAAGAGCAGCTTCAGACGGAACTGCTCTTTGATTTGGTCGATCGTTGATGACAACAGGCCTATGTCGTTAGAATCTCTGTCCACACCGCAACGAAGATTCTATTCTTTGTCAAGTACCTCCCAATGACCACTATAACCACTACCTACATAACGAATGTGAGGCATTTTAGCTATATGGCGCTTGACAGTTCTCAGACCTTTTTTACTCATTTTAGCCAGTTCCTCTGTTGTAATTTGAGGATTCTGTCTAATTTGATTTTCAATCCATTTATCAAGATTGTCTTCTTGAGTGCCATCTTGAGTAATGCCCTTTGCTGGTCTCATGAATGTCACCACAACAAAACCGCCATTGATAGTCCATGTAGGTGATGGAATGCCCCTCTTTTGGCAAGCCTCCATGATGCGTTTCACACCCGCTCCCCAGTTCTCAATATAGGTTGTACTATACAGCACATTAGCTATAAGCGGATTGTATGGATAAGAGATATGAGGCTGAAGGATATTCTCTGGTGTAATCTGAGGCGGCAAAATGCCAGGATTCTCAATCTCAATGCGGTCATCGTAGATGGCGATGCCTATAGTCAGATTATATCGTTCGTACTGACGGTGGCAAAGTGCATTCAGAACCACTTCACGCAGAGCTTCTGCTGGAACTTCCAGATATTCATCACGAACTAGTCCGACAATCTTCCCATGCATATTCAAGTGTTTGCGGAAAAATTCATAGCCTCATTGAGTAATACGAAGATATTGCCCTCCACTCGCTGATTATCTATAAACTCATTCTTGTCTGTTCCCCGAAAACGGGCTAGGCGCATGGTGAACTGCGTGTACATTCCTGTATCTCTTGTGAAGAGTGCTGTAGCTGCATTCAGAGGCTTGTTGCCTATAGTCAACTTCCATTTTCCCAATACATCCTCTACGGGTTCGGTTAGAGCCAGATCAGACAACCTTCCCCTCTCAACACCAAGACGTACAACGCCACGTATCAGTTTCTCATCCAGAGAACTGATGTCAGTAAATTCCGATGGTTGCCGTTCCCAAGCAAACAAATCAGGTTTACTCCTGCGTAACCGCTCTTCATACATGTCACGCGGCATCTCTTTCGTTGTACTCTCCACTTTATAGTAAGGACAACCGTGATAAGTATAAGGCACCATACCCCATGCCCATCCTTCAAAGTGCATGGCAATCACCTTATGACCTGGTCTTTCGGGAACGTCAATATACTCTACCCGTACATCAACCTGCGGTTCCATGTAACTCAGTGCCTGTGCAATCTCCCTTTGAGTATTGTCTGTGACTTGCTGCCCCAGAATCTTCAATGATGTTGGAGCAACGCCAAAGAGGAGCCAGCCACCTTCGGTATTCAAGAAGGCGCAAGCCGTATGCATGCCATCCTTCAGCTCACCTGTTGTCTTCTTCAGTTCCAGCTGACGATGTTCGTCACTCTGTATCAGCGTTTTTAATTCCTCTATTGTAAGTGCCATATCTTTTATAACGTATTATCTGTTGCTTTATTTCCATATCCTTCAGGAATGTCCTCTGATGCCATCATAGGCTCTTCATTCTGTAATATTGTATCTCTATGGCATAATATATCCCTTTTCTTCTGCCTTCTCAACTATTTTCAAGAGTCTGCGACATTGAGCAAGACTTGGCAGAGAGCCTCTACCAATATAAGATGCTATACTCCTAATGAAATCACAATCACCGTAAGAAAGAAGTTCTTCTTTTGTTAATGCATTATAGACTCCAATCCAATATGGGGCACCAAGCTTGAATATCTCAACAGAGGCGTCAATCTTGGAGTTAAATTTGTGAGCTCGTTTGGCTGCCTGTTCCGTTGCCTTTATTTCTTCTTTCGAAATTAACGAGCTGACGAAGGCATCTGATAGCGTAAACTCTACAGCTTTGAAATCATTCCATGTTCCAACAAGGCGAGATAAGCTACGCACAAGTCCACCATCTGCTTTCTTTTCTAAATAGCAGTGTGTAAAGTATGCCAGACGAAGAAGTTCGGTTGCTAAAGCTGGATATAGAGTTTGCTTATTCCAAATACTCGCCCAATCAATATCAGAATCTTTGGGCAGAAGAGTCATCAGTTTGGAAATAGTATATGGCGTAATCTGCGCTTTGTTACCGCCTTTAGGATACCACTCTTCTTTGCTAATGAGTTTGTCAAGCTTGTCGAAAATGATGATCGAACATACGCATTTCTTGAAAAATTCATCGTTGATGCTGTCTCGGTCGTTTTCGTATATGCCATCAATAAAAGGAGCAAAGATTTTGAAGTTGTCAGCAGAACTCTTACAAACTTGGTCAGGATGCATGAGAATAGCATTGTAACATTTCGCCAGTTTCTCTTTTGTTATCATCTGGTCTTTGGGATTCTTCTGCTTAAATAGGTCTCTTTGATGCGCAGTCAGCTTCATCTGTTCCTGCTCCCACTTACCACGAGAACGCTCATAGAACCAGACTGTTTGATAAGGATTGCCACCTATTGGTGGAGCCATAAGCTTGCGTGATAATTGCTCCATCTTTACGTGGAAAGGATGGTTAGAGAAAAAGTCGGCAGGTTTAACTGCATTTTGACTGTTAGCACATTCTGAAATGGTCTTGGTCAGTTCGTTGTAATTCTGCACCTGTTCTTCTGACATGTCATCTTCAACATTCAGCACTGTCAACTTCATAGGTACGAACAAATTATTCATGCCCTTCGGTGCTTCATTTTTGATGATAGCACTCGCCAAGGCTGCAGTAGTTTGTCCTCCGTTGATTATTTGCAAATCCTTGAAATAAGTTATTTTAGAACCATCTACAGAAAACCTTACTGAACGGGCAACAATAGCTATACCATTGTTGTAGGTAAAGAAGTTCTCGGGGTGCTTCATAATGGTACTTCGTATGCCCTTATTAACATTACCTCTAAAACTCAGGAAAGCACGAACATTGCCTTGAAGTAATCTGCTTCCGTAGTCATAATATATTTTAGCAAGGAATTCTCCAGGAATAATTCCTAGGTATGCATCATAATTACTAAGATTACCCAAATCAGCTTTCAAACATGGAATACCATCACAGTTAT
Organism: Prevotella intermedia ATCC 25611 = DSM 20706; assembly: GCF_001953955.1. Taxonomy (NCBI): domain Bacteria; kingdom Pseudomonadati; phylum Bacteroidota; class Bacteroidia; order Bacteroidales; family Prevotellaceae; genus Prevotella; species Prevotella intermedia. The sequence goes on along the minus strand of NZ_CP019300.1, from coordinate 384,042 downwards.
AGTCTTTTGTCTCAATCTCAAGAATTTCACTGGAGTTAGAGACAAATGTCTGGAAGAATCGCTCTAATGTCCAAACGTTTAATTCCACAGGTCTTCCCAAGAAGTCTGGACGTTTTAGGTTCTTAACCTGTTTACTCAGAGTATAGTTTGATATGATGATAAACTTGAAACGCAAGATTTCGGTTGCCGTCATTCCCTTGCCTATCTTTTTCTTAAACTCGCTGGCAATGTTTACAGCTGGGTCGGAATCATCACAGAAATTGCGAATGTTTCCATTGATGGCTTCTTCTATGAATCTCTGCATATACGATAGCAATTCCTCAATCCGTGTGTTAGTCAGAGTTGGAGCGCTATCGCGCTGATTAGTAAATTCACTAGCAATAAGAACTAAAGCTCCATCTGCTTCATCATATGAATATCCATCAAAGGCTAGAATCTGCCTTCTTGTATTCCTAATTTCAATCGACATAGGAATAGGATCGCTTAGTTCCCCAATATCTTCAAGATCTGTAAGGACACGCTCGATGAAGTAGCTTTCTGGATCAGAACCTTCCAGACTAGCATCATTTCTTATCTCATCGATAAACTGTTTGCGATATTCTTCGATTTCCATATCAGTTGAGTTTAAATGGTTCTATTTTTGTTAAAAGCAACTCATATTGAGCACGTGTAATAGCATTGGGCAGCAAAGATCGATGCAAACGAGGGAAGTTTTGGGTGTCGACCTTGTATTTGTACATATTCTTCAAAGCAAATACCAAATAGTCATTTTCGTTAGAGAAATCAAATCCAAATAGTTGTAGCTTTGCCATAAAGGTTTCCCGCTGATGAGCATTCACCAACAAAGCTATAATACTATTGACAAGTTCGTTTATCCTAATACCATCAAAAGATGGACTCATTTTCTCCAGTTCAAAAACAACCAATGTGCCATCTATGTCACTGTCAAGTTGCTCAATGGAAGAAATGCGAACACTTTCTTTGCCGAAACTGATGCTTTTCACTTCAAACCAGTCTTGTTGGTCTGAAAAATCTTTATGCGTTTTCTCTGGCCCCATCCAGCTATCAAGAGCTCTGTCAATTCCTCTATTAGGTATCATGTAGTCTCTCAAAAAAAGAAGCTCGCCTATCAAGCCCATCATCTCAGTTTCCGTCATGTGGACATTGTCGGGTCGGAACAGTTGCCTCCATGAATAGTAACGTGACCGCAGAGTATGATATGCCGTTTCATCATCGTTCGTCGCTCGAACTGAATCCAAAAGATCTTGACAGAAGGTGCAGAAATACTCTAGCAGGTTATTGTTTTCAAGTGAGAAACGCAGAGTCAGCATGTTTCCTTCTTTATACTGTTCGACAAAAATCACATCAGAACTAGAGATTCTGACAGGTTTGTATTTCCCTCTGAAATCAAAGGCATATCGTGCGTCGTCATCACGTCCTATGTATAGACTCAGGTGGCGGTTATCACCAAATCTTATAAAGTGGCGACTGGGGAAATCCTCCTTGAATATTTTATAAATTTCGTTATTATTCATCGTCATCCTCCTCTTCGGGTTCTTCACCCTCTATGTTCAGTTGTTGGAATATCTTGTTGACTTGGTATTTTATGGCTTTGCCCTCATCTCGAACTCCCGGGCAACCTACCGCAAAAGCTACGATACAGTCTTCGCCAAGTGCTTCTCTGTATTTACATAACATATCTTCTTCTTCGCTGTCAGCCTCTTTAGGTTTGATAAACATAATTACCAGCATGGGCTTCCGCTTGGGAAGAAATCTGAAATAGGCCTTAACAGGAATATCTCTACCTTGACTGTTCTCGCCATCTTTTTCCCATTGACTGCGCTGAGCATTTTCTGCTCTTTCAATATCTTCTTGTGACAGAGCAAAACGTCCCTCCATACTTCCTGTCATTACACGACGACGCGTACTAATTTGTATGATGTTGCGCGTGGTGCTGCAGATAGAACGCTCCATACATTTTACCTGCCGAAGCCCTTCCACATCGTAATGTGTTGTTGATTTACCACTTTCAAACACAATATCCCACAAATCAACACCTTCCGTATCCTCATCTTCCAAGAAACTGATGATGTTATTTGCATCAAAGCGAGGATTTGCCATTGAATATTTAATGCTGCGCAAAAAATTAATAACAACATCTTTAGGAACATCAGCAAAGTATCGGGAGCTACCATCGGAAGTGTCTTTTACATCCTTGCCGGATTTCCTGTAATCAGTAAATCTGAGTGGATAACTTTGTGCAAGAAGGTAGGAAGCAAGTTCTTGAACCCTTTGCGTGTTTATCTTGTTGTGCTCTATCTTTGAAGTGATGTATGGCGTATCATAGATATTACCATAGAAAGAATACATCATATCTTTGCTGGTAGCAGTCCTCATTTTGTTTGAAGCTGTGATTTGCAACTCATCACAGTTATCACGAACTTTAATACCAAAATCCTTTGGGGTTAGTTGCTGGTCAAACATCTCACGGATGTCGTTTTTCAGTTCTGTTGAAGCTTTTGCAACTTCGGCATACCACAAGGCGCTTGTGTGGCTCGTCCATATTTGGAAGAGGTCTTCATAACCTCGTCTGTAACCAAACCAACGTCCCATCTGCATCAGAACATCAAAAGTCGCAGTATTCCGATAGAAGTAGCTCACCATCAGTCCTTCAAGTGTCAATCCGCGTGAAAGAGCAAGACCACCCACTGCAATCACTCGTAGTGATGGATTCTCTTTGTAATTGAGCGATGCACTTTGCTTAGAGCCGTTTACCATTTTAACCTCTATCTTTTCCAATGCTGTCAATAGAGATGCTTTCTGTGAGACACGTTCAAATGTCACGTCATTGACTTGACTGAAATGCTTTTCCCAAATAGAGTTCAATTCTACATATAATGGTAAGTGGAGATTCTTTCTTGAATCGTCGTTAAAATTAATACGAATATCGTTGAATAATTCTTCAAACCATTCAGCGATTTGCTCTGTTATTACTTTTTGAACGTGAATAAAACGGGACATGTTTACCAGCATACTTCTGGGTTCTTTACTTTGCCCTCGTAAATCACGGACGACATTTGATAGACAAAAACACAGAATAGCTTCACGCAGGGAGTCTGGCAAAATACCATCCCATTCTTTTTTGTGTTTATAGTAGAATGCTCCAGAATTGAGCACTTCTGGATTATTTTGAGCTAGGTCTTTATACTCCTCTGAGGCATAATCTGGTTCTGTGATATCCGTAATATAGCGCAGATTACGGTAATAGGCTCCTTCTGGATAAAATATCTTATCTGCCCCCACATAGTTGGACGGAGCCTCTAATGCATAAATGAAGTGCTCTGGAAAGAGGTCCGCATGTTGCATGGAGTCTACAGAGTCAGGATCAATGAACACATTCGCAAATGGTGTGGCAGTAAATCCTACGTATGTGGAATTCATGAAGAGATTACAAATTTGCCGGATGAGCTTGTTAGTGCGGGTAGGGTCGGTCTCATCCTTGCGAGTATTCACAGATGCGTTGTCTGCTTCATCGTCAATAAGAAGCATTGGTACATCCACATATCCTTTTACGGGATCGATATTTTGTTCTCTGAGCCAATTGAAAAGTCTCTGAAGTACCGAAACGTTTTTCTTTATGACAAACAGTACCAAGGAGTTGCTGGCCAATGACATTGTAATTTTGTTGCAGTTGCCAACGAAATCGTTAAGCGTTGACGTAACAGATGTAGCCCTGATTTGTTTGTTGTCTAAGCCCACACCGACTCGTGGGTATTTCTCAACTTTGCCTTCTTTCTTCATGGTTATGCCTACGATGCCCTCATCAATACGCTCCTGCGTCTGTCTACGTAGGTTTTCTGTGATGCCTGTAAGCAGAATAACCACCTTATAACCTGCATCAACTGCCTTACAAACCAAACCTGTATAAGTTGCTGTCTTGCCTGATTGCACATCACCGATGATAAGTCCACGACGGAGACGGGGGACGTCCAGAGCATCATTGGGATTGCCGAGACAATTCATAATGCCTGGCAATGTCACATCTTCAAGTAAGTTGATGCTAATACGGCTGATAGAAGAATGGTTGATGAGATAATCCTTGTATCTCGACCAGAAGAAGTTGTCCTGTATCTCCAAATAGGAGTACCACTCACGCTTTTCATCATAATCGTTGAATATCGCTTGCCCTTTGTTGTGGACAATCTTATATTCATATTCCATATCAATGTAAAGACGTGTCTTTGTGGCTTCTTCACAATCTAGTTTGGATAGCATGACAGCCTGATTGATATAGGTGTCTATATCGTCAGGCTTAAGTTCTTTACCCTGTGATACAGACAGGTTGATAAGGGTTTTTGTCAACTGTCTTAGGTCTATATATTGGCTTTCTGTCATGTTACTGAGTTTTTTCTTTGAGTAATTTCTCTTTTATAGAAGGATATTTACACCAAGGTTCAGAATTCATTAGGTCTTTGACTATTGCTTCCCACCCGTCTGAACGGATGTTCATCATGGTAGTCGCTAATGTCACAGCCATCTGATACACATCATCCAGTCGTTCATCGGTCTCTTCCGGTGCAGAAATAGATTCGTTGCTCTTGTCTATATACAACTGCTGGATAGGCAAGTTGTTTTCAATCTCGTTAAGAAGCATCTCCAAATATCCATAATCTTTATCACTCATTTTATCGCGAACGAACTGAAAAAACCTGCTTTCACGATTTATCTGGTAGAAGAATGTGTTATTTCTGCCTCTTTTCCTATCCCAAATATAATCAATACTATCATTTACTTTTTCTGTTCTTCCTCGATATGTCTGTTGACGGACAGAGAATTCAAGCGCATCCTCCACTGCTTTTTTTAATCTATGAAGTATTTGTTTTGGGATAGAAGCTTGTTGTTTTTTTATGTCGATAGACCAAATATCATCGAGCGAATTGGGGATGTCAACACGAATACGAGCATTCTTAGTTAATTCCGCACGCTGCTTCATCCCAAACCATGTACCCCAAATAATCAATCTTTTGTTACGATATATGTAAAATCCTTGCTTAGCTCGAAGGTTCTCAATACCACCGATGAGTTGTTTGTCCTTCTCTTTCAACTCTGTTGCAAAAGGCAGGATAAACGGACGTATTTTTATCATCCTTTCAATTCCTAAGCTGTCCATTATATCCAACTCGATTTCTTTTTTGACAGTAGTCTTTGGATGCTGTTTAAGGAATGGGTCTAATGGCTTTATATCAAGCTGATTGATAAAGATATGAATTCGTGAAGTTCCGATACCCGACAGATAACGATGGTAAATCAAAGCAAGAGTATTTTCCAATGTGGAACGTAAATCGACCAATGTGGAATAGACTTGTCCTCCACTTGAATTGGACAACACATCGAAGTCTTGCCAGATAACGATTGTACCTTTCTTTTGTTCCTTTAGTTTTGCAATATAGGGTAGCGCATCGATTTCTTTGTTTTCCAACTCTTTTATCATCCAATCCTGGGTTTCAAGAATATGATTGTAGTCCCAAGTGAAGCCATTCAGAGTCTTGTCTTCGTAGCTCACCACAGTCAGACAACGACATTGAGACAGCGAAGCCGACTTCATTCCCATTCCAAAACGCCCCAAGTCTTCTTCTGTGCGTTCTTCCTCTGCTGACAAGCAGCCATAGCGCATCGCCTCAAATAGAACATCAGCAGTCATCCCGTCTCCATCATCAATAATGCCAAGAGCCAATTCATCCATAGGATTGGTTGGGAACAATATGCGGACATTCTGTGCATGTGCGCTGATGCTATTATCAACAACATCTGCTACAGCAGACTCAAATGAGTAGCCCATAGAGCGAAGAGACCCCATCAAAGTCGAAGCCTTCGGTATGTGCCTTCTATCTTTGCTCATGTTCTTTGGTTTGTTTGATGATTTGTTGAAAAACAGCTTTAGCCAACAGGGGAGGGACAGCATTGCCTATTTGTTGTTGGATGTGCATAAGCGGACCTTCAAAGATGAAGGTGTCTGGGAAACTCTGAAGCCTTGCAGCCTCTCTCACCGAGATTCCCCTATCTTCATAAGGATGTATGAGCATACTCTTCCTGTAATTTGAGATTACAACCGAAGGCTGGTCTGCCCTCAGACGCTTGTAGATTCCACTATGGCATCGACCTTTGTCTGCATAGTTCTGCATAAGGTGGTCTGGAATGGCTCGCCAATTTTGGCCTTGCCCAATGTACTTGTAGCGCTCAATAACTAAATCGTTATTTCTCGATACATAGTTTTGACGCGCCTTGTCTGATCCTTGTCGCATTAACAGTTCATAATCGCTCGCATCTTCTGACGATAGGGTATATGCTGCTTCGTCAAGCATCTCTCCATTCTGCAAGGAAGGGAGGTCGCTGATGGCCTCGTCTACTGTAACTCTTGCGGTATGTTTCTCAGGGAATTTGAAGTCAATGCCAAGCCTGTTACCCACCATGAAGAATCGATTCCTGTTTTGGGGAACACCATAGTCGGAAGCCCAAAGAATGGATGAAGAAATATTGTCGTAGCCTTCGATGGTCCGAAAATAATCCTCAATCATCGTCTGGGTTTTACCTTCGTTGATATTTGTTATTCCCCAAACATTCTCCAATACAAACCATTCGGGTCTCAACTCTTTCACAAAACGGACAAACTCCAGAAAAAGGAAGTTCTTCTTGTTGTCCATATTTCTCGTCCTTGTATTGGATAATGAGAATCCTTGACAAGGTGGCCCACCCATAATGACAAAAACTGGTTTCTTGCCATTATGCAATGTCTGCGGCTCTATCTCTTGTATGTCGCCTTGCAACACTTTCGCTCCTTTATGGTTCTGCAAGAAAGTCTTAGCTGCATGAGGATTAATTTCAATGGCGGTACTAATTTTTATTCCTGCCATCTCCGCTCCAAGGCTCAAACCTCCAGCACCAGAAAATATGTCTATTCCATATCGCATGTTCTTTTCTTATCTTTCGCTACCAAATAGCTCTTTAAGTAAATGGACACTTTCAAATATACAAGGTATCTTTTATTATTAGTGAATATCTACCTACTCTTAGTTTGTTTCCTGTGAAGGCAGGTATTGTTTATACTCTCTTACAAGTAGTTCTTTTATGTCTACTTCCAATAAGTCTGCAATCTTTAGTAGACTTGTAACATCTGGCTGAGAAGTGTTTGTACACCATTTAGAAACGGTGGAGGGCTTGACACCCATTTGCTCTGCAAGCCATTTGTTAGTACGCTTCTTCTCTACCAATACGACTTTAATACGATTTATATCTTCCATGTCATTCGGTTTTATGCCACAAAGGTAGTGAAAATAAATCACTTTTACGAAATTAAATCGCTTTAAATCATAAAGAGTCTCCTTTTATATTCTTTTTTATGGATTTTTGACTCTGAAAGCAGAAACAAAGGGGCGTTTCAACACCACCTTCGTAAAATGCAAATGTGGTATAAACTCGATTGTTGGTTTTCTTAGAATGGGAGTGTAATTTCAACACCTCCTCCGTATAACGCTCTAAGTTTGCTCTAATGCCTTCGGCATAAAGGTGCAAAATCTATCGCTTCCTTTACTTTTTCCATTTGTACACCGCTTTTCATTCGTTATTTGCCATGATTATTCATCACAATCTCCACCCCATCGCTCAATGCTCGGATGGCCGAAGGTAAATGGATATTATCATTACCGTCCTTTTTCGATGACGCGAGCACATCCCCTTGTCCGTTCTCCGAGAAGTGTTCATATTGCGAGAAATACTTGTAATAGTGAAACAATCGTGTTGCCACCTTTTCAATCTCAGGAATCCTAGACAAGAAGATCACAACATCTTTGGTCATAACACTCTTTACCCTCGAAAAACCTTCATATTTCAATTGTTGTTTCGATTGCTTTATTACCGTCAACTCTTCCAGATTATCGTCAAATGTCAGCTGTTCCAAGAAACTATCTTCCATTGTCAACTCCCACAAATGGTCTATAAAGACATCATCAAGTATCTTTCCCGTACTTTTCACTTGATCTCTGTATACCTCTTTGCGCTCCAACATAGAGTTGGCATACTCTATTGTTCTCAGATTAAGTTCCTCGTAAGCTCGTTTCTTGCCAGCACGCTGTATGTATAGGGTGAACAAACAATCGGTAAAGCAACAACGCAACAACAATCCTATCGGTAACTGAAAAAATGAAATTTTTCCAGTTTTCAAGACTTGCGCAGTTAACAGCAGTGATGAATACAGATTTGAGTAGATACGGTATAACAGGAGTAGCTTAACCTTCTCAACCCGTTCCTGTTTACCCTGTGGCTGTTCTTTCCCGTACTTTTGAATCTTCTTCAACAAGGTTAACTCTTCAGCAAACAGTTGTTTTATCTCAGTCACCATCATTATATCTCGTGCAACTATTTAATACAAGAAGTTTATAACACCCCTCTTTTACTTGAATTTGCAATTCTTATTCAGTATCTTTATTATCTTTTTTCCTTTTTTTCGACACGCCCTCACTCATCATCTTCATCAGCTCATTTTCGTCCATTTCATTCATCTGATCGAGTAATTCTTCTGATATTGATGGAAAATCTTTCTTCTCTAGCTTCACACGTTCTCTTGGCGGTGCTGGTGGTTCATTCCTCAATGGTTGTATCTCGTCTATTTCCTCACCCGTCCTATAAGCAGCAGCTCCTGTCAGTCATGCTATTAACGCATGAGGATGGTTGCCATATTGCTTCTCTCCTACCAGACTCCAGAACAACACCAAACCTTTAGCCTCCATATATTCATCCAGTTTGCTTCGTAATACCAACAACGCATGCAGAGGATCACCTGGTATATTTCGATTGATTGCTACAATTTTGCCATGTGCATCGCGAATAATACCGCGTTCAGCTGTATGCCAGCCAAACATTTCCATCATATCTCTGCATGGCATGTATGCCGTACTCATAAATCGATGATCATCATCAATCCCTTTATAATCCTCCTGTAGTTGGGCTTCGTAAGCCAATTTCATTTCTCCGCCACCTTCATCAAAGATTTCGTCGTCCTCGTCCCCTAATTGCAAATAACTATCTGCCCATGGATATTCATTCCATCTGTAATCAATGCTACCACTATGCTCTGGCATCCAACGTCCATAGAAATTCGCGTTCGAAGCCCAAGATCTCAGCTTCTCAAAATTATTTTTATTTGCAAACGCTCCATTGTATAACACAAATTGCTCACGTTTATCATCACCCTTCTCTTCCTTAATGGTACTATAGGCTTGTAAAACAATCCACTCTTTTCCATCGTGATCTTTCAAGCTAAAATACAATGGAGGCATCTGGCGCTCATCTTGCAACCATTCTTTGGCAATTTGCTTCATCGTCGATGCTGGTCGTAACACATCAAACAGTTGGTGTGACTTCTCCAAAGTCAAATCCTTATCCGTGAGCGTAGGATCGTAGTAATCATGCTCTCTGGCATACCAAGGGTAGTTCTTTTCTGCAAATCGTTCTCGTGCAGACCAGAGGTTAATATTTATCTGACAAGTATCGCACAGATAGGCATAGACCCTATACAGACCTATCCACTGGTATTTCTTTCCTATACGCTCTACAGAGTTCTCTGCGCGAGTTTGATATGGCACATCTGAATCATATTTTCCCAACTCATCATTCCATCCAAACTTATGCTTTATCAAATAAGCTATTGCATACTCAATTTTCCTCAAGCTCACGCCTTTTCCGTCGCGGAAGAAGATTCTGGATACGTTGTTACTGTTTGTTCCGATAATGTAACGGCTGAAGTCCCAATGAAACAGCGAACGGGTAATCTGTTTTCCACCATATGTTTCACCAAAATATCCATCAGCCTCGTAGTCATCTTCGGGCATCTCTGCAAAAATATCTTCAGTTACATTATAAGGCGGTTGAGCTTTATTCCATGCATCTATTGTAGGGTCTTGATGATTAGCCAACTCTAGAATCTTAAGTGTCCAATGCCTAACCATCAAGTCTTGTGGCGCTTTTCCTGCTTCTCCGTAATGGTAAGATAAAATTTGTTCTGCAACACCTCTGCTGAAATCAGCTTTGTCAACGCTGACAATTACACCATAAACCGCGGTATATAGGCCTGATAGGATATACGGGTCATTCACAGCATGGAACTTGACTATCATTTCGTTTGTTTTGTCTGCATGCTCTGATAATAGTTCTTTCACTTTCCTCATCATATAAGCCCTTAAATAAGGGAAACTTGTGCTCAGCATCCATATTTCAACCGTCAGCAACGTTTCTATTTCGTGCTGCAAGGTAAGTTGTAGAGGTTCTAAAAGATCCTGATAATACGCTCCATCGAACAATCCGTTCACATTGGTTGTCCATGCCAAGTCGCGCACAGACATAGTCATATCCATCAACTTAGCATGTACTTTATCCATCAGCCCCGTACTGTACAGTTCAATGTTCTGCAATATAAGTTCGGGTTGGATATAGTCAGGATTGTTTTGAAGGATACTCCCTATAATATCCGAAGTAAGTGTATTCTCTTCATCTCGCTGATTACGTAAAGGCATACTGCTTAACAATAGACTCGTCAGTTTTCCTTTCATGAACTCAGGTTTTTGCCATATAGCTGCAGGTGGGTTCCATACACTCAGAAAGGCTTTTACAAAATTAAGTTTCTTCTGCCAATTTTGATTCGAACTATAATCAGCATCCATTTTATCGTATATTCTAACGAGTGTCTTAAAGCGGTCGCCGTCATCACAATTACGGCTCAGCAGACGTTCTGCTTTCAAGTAGTCACCCATCGAATCGAACTCAAAATCTACAAAGTCATCTTTTTCAGTAGTATATTCACGAAGCAGATTGGCTTCTAGACAGTTTCTCAATAGGCTATTTTTCCACGTCCTGAAAGGACAAAGTTTATAAGAACGCTTATAAGCCAATTGCCTTGGCAAGTCATCACATTGGAACTGTTCAAGTGAGCGTTGTGCAACCCACAATATATACTTGCTGGTTATATCCCGTTTTACATCTTCATCCACGCCGTCAGATATTTCGTAGTTACGCTTTTCTAAATATCGCTTATAGATGGGAAGCCTTAATACCTTCTCTCGTTCTTCTTGTGTCTGACTATAGTAAGTTTCACAAAACATTCTCAGAAATAACGGATTGGTGAATTCCGCTATTTTTGTATATGGTGCTTCGTTCGTCATAATCTCGTATGCCTCGAAATAATTCCCGATTGCCTTTTTGCGGTTCTTAAAACCTTCTACCCTCAAAGAATGCCAATCGTCTCTCAGGATATCGTTGAGTTGGTCTTCTTTCGAAAGCGTCCTAAGCGATACTATCATCTTCAGATGACTGTAACGGGAAATCTTGTTCTTTAGAATTGGTAATTGCTCCATCCAAAAGTGAGTACCCGCCCCTTCATTCAGAGCATCAATAATGATAGTTGCAGTTTTCCCTTCTTCATGTGCAAGTTCATCATTCAGTTCTTTAAGCGGATCACTACTTTTCCACCCCATAACACGTGCTATAGTATTCTCTGGATCTTCCAAGGATGAAAATTCCGAACCTAATAGCATATATATCCGTTGGCAATTACTTATTTCAAGAGCCTCCCTATAAAGCAAATGAGACTTTCCGCACCCAGCAGTACCACTAACGTGCATAAATTGTCTTTCTTCGTATAACCTCTTATTACGAAGCCATGTATATATCTTTTTATAAATGGATCGCAACTCCTTACTGTGGTCAGCATGGAGTTTCTTTTCGCTATCCCTCAAATTAAATAGCTTCTCCATTTCGCCTTTGACCCCATCTGTGATAATTCCATCTTGTAAATAGTTTACAAGTTGAGTGATACTATCAATATATGATAGTCTGACACCAGCCATTTTATCATACCAAGCCTTATACTCATCATGTATTTCAACCCGTTCCTCTTCAAATCCATAGCCGCAAAATCGCTGTATTGTCTTTTCTACTTCCTCATTTTCTACATGAACCTTGTCATTATAACGTGTTTTGAGCATGTCGGCAGTGTGCTCTCGTATGTGGTTATAACTCCTTCTCAGACCATACGGGGTGTTATCATATAAATCGTTATTCTCCTCTATTCTGATTTCTGTTTCCTTTTCAACCAGTTCTTTAATGGCTGCGATGGAAAGATAGCCTAACGAATAGTAGAGTTGGTCTGTTTCTATACCTACAACCATTCCGAAGTCATTAATCACTGGCGACCCAGAAAAACCTTCATAGCTATTGAAGCCAAAACTGTCAGTTCTTACAACCATTCGGTCAAAGCCCCCTTTAAGGTCTGCTTTCTCCCGACTATTTTTTACAGTCACCCCGAAATAATCCACGCCGTTTCCCAGTTCTCTCGGATACCCGACTATCAACAAATCAATACTCTCTTTAAACTTACTGGCTAGTAATGGCAGTACATACTCATTAGGGCATATATAGTCAACACATTCCAAAATAGCGACATCAGGGTTGGCTTGATGTACAAGTACGCGGCAAACCTTGTACTCCTCTTCCACAACCACTGCAACCATTGCCTCTTTGTCTAAAATATACTCAGCTATTACATGGCCTGCTGTTAACAGGTGTGTTGGCGTTACAAAGAAAGCTGTGCCACTTACATAGCTTCCACAAAATACGGGAACTACACCCTTGTCTCCGTAATTGTCAATATTCAAATTCATATGTATTGTCTGTATTCAACTGTGTATGATGATTATTAAGCAATTGTATTGCATTTTCTTTATTCAGTTCTTTCCAAAGGTTGATTCCTTTCTCATGGTTATAATGAATCTCCCGTTGTACTATTCCCTCAGCCAGCGGTTTCATAACTATTTTTGCAACAGTTTCAACATCTGGCCCCTCATTATCTTTTCCGCCTGTAAAGAAGTAGTGAGCCGAATCAACTTTAGCATTTAGTTCTATACTAGTATTATGCTTGCTCCCGTGGTGTGACACCTTCACAGCTTCAAACCATATTCTGTCATCATCGATATCATTTAATTCATTCACGACTTGTGATGATACGGCATCTCCCATCAGAAGAATGCGTTTCAGCTCTTCACCACCTTCCCAACAGAAAGCGAGTGAAGCTTTATTAGCATTGGTAACACTATTTTCTTCTGCATTTGTTTTTGCGTTATTAATCAGCGTTTCTTTAGTGATGGCTGCAGCATTGACTTTTCTTGACAAAGAAGGCCTTTTACGTAATTCTGATAGTCGCAGCATCAATTCGTAGTATTTATCCTGATCCAAGAAATCCTCATTTGGAGGTGCAGAACCTAATCTTTTGGCATATTCCAATTTTACATCGTGTAGCAAATTGTCCATCACATCTTGTGTTGGAGACAGCACTCTCAGTCTTCCCCATTTTTCATCATTACCAAGCGGTATCGTTTCCCCTGCCAATATCGGAGCTTGTCTCCATACGACTTTCCATCGTGGATGCTTATTCAACTCAGTGATTAAACATGCCGCATCCATTCCATTCGTTTTTTGCAATGCTTCATCTACCGTCGGTGGCAATAATTCAGTCACTGCTTTTAGTTTTGCTATAGTTTCGGATGGCAATAGCTGAGATTGTTCCGTTTGCGGCTGAAACCCATTGAACAGAATCATCCCTATTTGCATCTCTGCAAAATCAGGGGTACGCATTAGCTTGGTTATACCATTAGCATGGTCACTGTCAATATGAGTAACTATGAGTACATCTATATGTTTGTAAAGTTCATCACGTATATAAGCTTTTATCTCATCTGTCAATACATTGCAGTCCATCATAATATGAAAACGGCTGCCATCCGTCTCATCTTTCATTACGAGAAAGATACAGTCGCCTGCTCCTGATTCAAATGTTTTTATTATTGCTCTCATAGCCTATACATACTGATTTACATGCCTGCATTATTCCATTAGCTCCAATAGTTTCTGAAACATATCCTGCTTATCTTCCTTCATCCTCCACTTATTCATCACACCTTCATCAGCCACTTCCACACCGGTACCACGGGTATTTCCTTTTCCGTGCCCTCCTCATCGTAAGTAATCAGCAGGCACTTCCAGTCCTCGTGCGCTTTGGCATACTTGACCAGTGGTGGCACCTCCCTGTTGTAAGTGGTCTCATCCTTGATGCTGTAGGACACCTGTATGGCTAGCTTCTCGTCAGGTACTATGAAGTCTATCTCCTTGTCAGCATTCAGATAATACACATTCTCCTTGCCGTATCGTCTGAATAGCTCCACCGCCACCATGTTCTCCAGTAGCGATGTCTCTGAGTTCATCAGGAACAGGTTCAGTAAACCGTTATCAACGAAGTAGTATTTCTTCTGTGTCTCCTTCTCCGTCAGCTTCCCAATCTCATTCTCCATGGGCAATATTAGCCAACTATCAGCGGCATAATCCGCATAGTCTATCGTAGTAGGCACACTGATGGGCGACCCCGTTGCCACTATCACGTTCTTCAGCCTGTTATACGACAGTGGTTGCTTCACGCTTTCTGCCATTTTCTTGATCAAGATGTTCAGCACTCTGTCGTTTTTAATGTTATTTCGGGCGCAGATGTCACCTAGGTAGATCTTCTGGTACAAGCTTGAAAGCATAGCCCGCTTGTTCTGAAACGACAGGATCTCTGGCAGACCGCCGTAATAGAAATACTCATTCAGATGCCGCTTCACCTCACTTCTCTGAATCGTGTCATACTCCCAATGCTCCCTCAGTTCCACCTGCTGCGCTGCCAGATACTCTTTGAATGAATATGGGTACGCATCGTAGATAAAGAACCGTCCGCCCAACGTAGTCGCCACCTCCTTGCTCAGCATCTTCGCATTGCTACCTGTCACATACACCCTGTATTTCGCATCAGTCAACCTACGCACGAACTTATCCCAATGCGGAATGTTCTGCACCTCGTCCAAAAACACCACCGGCTTCTTACCATACAGTTCCAGATGGGCTTCCAGCAGACTGTTAAAGTCTTCCGTCTGGAATTCCGCCAGACGCTCATCCTCAAAGTCCACAAACAGAATCTCGTCCCATCCCTTTCCTTCCTCCTGCAGCTGACGCACGCGCTGATACAGCAGATACGACTTACCCGCATGCCTCACGCCAACTATCACATAATTGCCATTCTCTTCAAAGTCTGTAGGACGGTTCACAAGTACCGCCTCATCCACTTCGCGCTGCTTACTAATCAGGCACTGTTTGATGACATCTTTACTAATACTCATATAAATTACATTTAATAAGAAGTATATATTCTTATAAAGTTTGGTTTACAAAGTTAGGTATTTTCTATAAAACGAAATTAATAACCTTTAGTTTTTTATAATCTTTTTGCACTTTTTTATCACGAATCATTATTTCCCATAACCTATACTTTTGCTAGGGTTTGTCTATTGTATTTGGCATTGCCCTAAACACTTCTGTCAAATACGATACAATCCTTCTTCCACGTTGCCACTTTGAACTCTTGGAAGCCTCAAAATTCTTCTTCTCATACATAATGAAGGAATCAACCCTCTGGGCTGGGTCGTATTTGTATTCCTTGTCAGCGAAAGAACAAATGGCACGTAGGAATACCGCAAAGGATATGTCAGAACTAAGATGATTGGATCGGATGAGTGCCGCCTTGATGTAGGCTGTCTCATATTCGTGTTCCATATCATTGAGTGCAGTCATTATCGCTTCCTTCAAAGCTTGCTCGTCATCTGCAATGAGAATGTCATCAAGGCTCCGTTCTTCTTGCAGGATGGTTCTGCGGCCATGCTTGCCTTGCGTATTGGCAAGGGTGGTCTTTATCGCTTGGCGCAACTCTGAATCTTCAACACCCTTGGACTGCTTGGTCCACTCTGTTTTCTTGTCGAGTCCCTTCGTGATACTGGTCTCAACAAGGCTTTCAACGATGGCTTTGACGCTTTCACGAATATACGAAGTCTGTTTGGTGCCAAGGCTAACCTTGCTAAGTGCCATCGCACTTTTGGGCAGTCCGTGGTCATAGCAGACATAGTACAACGTACACATCAATAAGGAATTGCTACCTGCCATTATCTGATTGCGAACTTTGATGAACATCTCTGGCAACGCTTGGATGGCAGAGAGCATGATTCTCTTTGATAACGTGAGTTCGATATAAGCTCTATGCAATTATTCTGCTTTTATCAATTATTTCTATGTTCATTTCTGGCTTCTTTGGCAACAGATTGTATGCAATGAGTCCTGCTATCAGATTTGTTGCAAAGTTATCAAAAGAGCGATGTCTGGTGTGTTCTATCTGACATACATTCTTCAGTTCATCGTTCACCGTCTCTATCACAGAACGCTTTCTGAGCAACAACTTATCATACAGGCTCATCAGGGAGTTCTTCATGTTCTTCTTTATCTTTGTCACTAAATGTATATTGTCCACAAAGAGCATCTCAAAGAGGTTCTGACTGATATACCCCCTGTCTGCGAAGAGTTTCCCAAACAACCTCTCGGTGAAGCGTTTGTCCTTCAGTGGCTCCCTGTCATCTACGTTTCCTGGCGTGAGCTTCCACTGGATAATCTCTCCCTTGTCATTGATGACAAGATGTAGCTTGAAGCCGTAGAACCAGCCCATGGTGCACTTTCCCTTTGCCGCCCAGCCCCTCATGGTCCTGTGCTGCCGCTCACGCTTGATGTGGCAGGAAGCCAGTGGTGTGGAATCAATGATGGATATGCCTGAACACTTGCCCAGTGCACATGTCTGGAGAAACAGCAACAGGTGCAGTGCGACCTGTGCTTGTCGCTCGACGAAGCGGTTGTAGGAAATCCGATGTGGGAAGTCTCCACGCATATGCTGGCAGATATAGCCTAAGTAGAAGGACTTGAGGTCTCGGAAGCGGTGAGTGTGGAACAGGACCAGAATGGTCATGATTTCACTGTCTGACATACGGGAAACACGGTTACGGTGCCGCTTGCCGGGTACCTGAAGCGTATGTTTTTTCAACTCTGGAGTAAAATACTTGCAAAAATCGTCGAATATACAGAATATTTCTATTAAATTTGTATCAGTCATAGGAGTGGGTATTTGTTTGTAACTCTTTGGTTTACAAGTATAAAGGTACAAAAAATATTCCACTCCTACAACTTTTAAAACAACTTTCTTATATCGAACTCACGTTTTGATAGAGTAGCCATTTCATCGGCAGAATGTCCTTTGCCTAGAGTGAATACCGCCATCTGAATAAAGGAAGGCAATGAATCCCAAAACTCCTGAGCGGTCACGAAGGGGATGTAAATATGCTCGTCGTCTTTCTCGCTCTGGTCTTCGTCTGCTAGACTGAATTCCCTAATCAAGAACTGCTCTCCTCGCTCTGTAGTTTGCGCAAGGTTGGCATCACTCTTTTTACCTATGGTTTCCGTATATACCCCGAAGCGCAAATAGCCTTTCAGCTTCATCAGTTCATCGACAACACGAGTGGCGGCAGCTGCTTTTTCGTCGGCAGACAAGACAACTTCCGAATTGGAAGCGAACAACTTCTGGCATTCGATAAGCACGGAGGCTGGCACAAAGCCAACAGCCATCTTGAAAATACGTTCAAGACAACTGAAGTCGTTGCGCTCCACCTTCATCATATCCGGGGAGAAGCGCGAGTATTCTTCTGTATGCTCCTGCTTCCACGAAAACACACGTTCCATGGCTTCTCTCATGGCATTCTTCTGGGAATCCTCAAAAGGTCTCATATCCGTTCTCCTTTGCTATGTTCTACTTCTTTTCCAAGAGTTTAAGAAGCATCTCTGTTTTCTGCTCCTCCGTCATGTTCTTGATGTCCTCCACTGTTACTTTTGGCTCCATATCCAACAATTTGCTATTAAACTCGAACATTGTTTCCAACGGATATTGAGCAATGTATCTTTCTGTAATGGTCTTGTCTGTCGAATGTCCCATACTCTGTGAAATATACCTGTCCTCTACTTGGGCATGGGTTAGATTTGTTCCGTAAGAATGCCTGCACCATGTTCCCGATGGGCGAACCTCCCAATTTAATACATCCTGAGAGATTTTGATGACGCGGTCTTGCACATTTGAGTTCTCCTGAGAGATTCGTTTGCGCTTAATAGCCTTATGCGTAGCACCCTGAAGAATGTCAGGGAATACGAAGCCATTTAGAACTGGTTCTGCGGCAATCTCATCAAGAATTTTCTGTAATGGTTCTATGATGGGGATTATTATTTCACCGCCCCCTTCTGTGCGATTTCTGGTCTTCACCCGTTTGAACTTGAATGCTTTCCTGCCCGAGTCGAAATAGAATTTCGAATACTTAAGTTCGGCTGCATCGGCCATATTGAAACCGTTACACAGGTATTGGGCAAGGAACAATCCCAATGAATAATGGGCATTTTCAACATAACCTTTCTTCCATGTGTCAGGATAGCGTTTATCTATAAACACCCGATACAGTTCTGTCATCTGCTGGACATTTAGGTAGTGGTTCTTCCTTGTGTCGCCGACAGGTATCGCTACGAGCTTCTTTTTCTTGACATTAGAAAATGGATATTCTTGATTAGTAAGATAGCCCAGCGATACGCATTCATTCCAGACGGCACGACAGTTTCGGAGATAAAGACCTCTTGTTGCCTCTCTTATTTGACCGATCATCTCACCTTTCTCGTTCAATACACCATTCTGCATTCCGTTGCTCCAGTATTCAATATCCTCCTTCCCTACCTTAAAGCCTGTAATTGGCCTGTCCCAGAGAATCTTTTGAAATGACTTCATGGCACACTCGTATGACTCAGCAGTGGTGTATTGCTCCCCATTGTTGTTGGTCCTAAAGAAATTAATCCTATCCTGCCATACGCTAAAGAAGGAAGCTTCCTTGGATGTGTCTACACCCGTTATGGCAGTCTTAATTCTATCGAGCGTCAGACTATTTCCCAGACGCTCAATAAGCTCTACTTGCCTCTCAAAGATGGCATCAAATTCCACCTTCTTGTCATAGAGTTCTGAACGAACCGCCTTGGCACTGAGCGTACATATCTTTGAAAAATCCTCTTTCGTAAACTCGCCAGCCACAAAGTTGTACCATGACTTTCTGTCTATGGTGTAGCGCATTGCGACAGGAAACGTGTTTCTGTCTTTCTTCGGATGACGCTTGTCAAGGATGAGCGCATAGGTGCAAATTCCGAATCTTGCGCTCTTATAAGTTGTTTCTAATTTCTTTGCCATTTCTGCCAATAGTCTGGAGGTTTCAACTTCACATTTTTCTCTATTTTGGGAAAACAATGGGAAAACAAGTACCCTCATTTTCTTCCAAAATCCCATATTTTCCGATGATTATCGGGAAAACAAAGGGAAAACAGAGACGTTTTGATACGGGGTTTTACAGAGTATCATAAACTGGCACAAAGATAGTAACTATTTGCTAATCAGCAATAAAGTTTATATTAAAAATCACAAAACATCAATCTGTCTTACTCATAATCTGGAGGTCCCTGGTTCAAGCCCTAGCTGGTCCACTATAAAAGGAAAAGAGTTGCAAAATCTATGCAACTCTTTTCCTTTTATAGTGCCCTTCAGGTAACTTTTTTGAGACAATTAGACTATGTTAATGTAATTTCTTATATCGAATTCATCTTTACTTAAAAGTAAGATTGCTCGTAAAAGGCTCTTTCTCTTCAGCAAGGGTTTCGTTATATCACTATCTCCGAATGACTTGCTACTGCCAATAATAAACAAAACAAAGAGCAATGATAACAAAATATTCACCTTTAGCAAGAAAGAGAAAACTATTCGCCTAATAAACCTTTGCCGAAGTGTTATCTCTCTTGTTTCTTTATGATACTTGAGGGGGGATAAACAATTAAGGCTGTGTTGCGATATTGCGACACAGCCTCTTTTATTTCTTTGTTTTAACGTTCAATTGATGTTACGATATTGCGTTTTCTTTAATGCTCTTACTGTAACAGATAAACTCGCCCTCGTCGCTGAAGAAGGGCTTTGCATAGACGCCCACTACTGCCAAGTCGGGGAAGCAAGCCTTTATTTGGCGCAAAGCTTCCTTGTCTTCCTTTGCACGCTGCATAGGTACGATTACTACTTTCGATGTTTGAATGTAGTTGATGTATGCCCAGCTCATATCTTTGGCATCGCGGACACCTGCGCAAGACGAATAGCTGAGTTCCACAACCTCGTAGCCGTCGGCTTCTAACTTCTCTTTCAAGGTTGCTGCCACTTCTGCATTGTACTCTGCACAGTTGGTCATCAGCACGCGTTTGTTGCCAATGTAGCGCACAAGACATTCCACGTGGTCTGCCATCTTTCCGTTATTGGCAAGCCAAGAAGGTTTCAAAACCTTACAAGTATGCGTTGTAGGGTCTTCAACGATTTCGTGCTTAACATCGTATATGTCAAGTACCATGCACAATTTGTTGTAAATTGGCATTACGTTACTATCGTTTAAAACTTCTGTTGCGAAGTAAACTTTATTTGCATTCAGATGTTCAGAAGACACTCTCTCCCCCGAAACCTTTATTGCTTCCAAGTTCTCCATATAGTATTTGTGTGATATTTTTTATTAAATTGTTATAGTAATAGAATCGATGCAAAGGTACAAATATTCCAATAACCACCTAACTTTTTTGCAATTATTTGCTGAAAATGTTTCATTAATAGGTGTTTTCTGTCATTTTACCGCTATTTTTAGGTTTTACACCTTATATATATGGGTGTTTTCTGAATGGGTTAATTTTTATAACAGATACGTGTATGTAGCGTTAAAAAGATATAAACAAGACAGAGTTGCTTGGGTTGTTTCCAGTATTTTCTATACTTTTGCAAAGTATCTGATGCAATAAACAGGCATTAAGATGAATGTTTCGGGGCATAAAATCCCTACGGACAGAGAGGATTACGCATACCAAAATCACCCTTAGAGAACGCAAACAGAACTTAAATGAGAAGAACAAATCTTTCGAAAATGCTTATGGCGTGGATGTTATTGATAACGTTCACGACTGTACTTGCTATAAAAGATTTGCACTTCCACCACAACGAAGAGGTTCACATAGAGAAACTGGCTACCACGAACAATGCGGAGGTAGGCGCATCTTGTTTTGTCTGCGACTTTACGATGCACAAAGCCGATGCAGTGAAACTGTTCAGCTTTGTTCCGATAACGGTTTGCACCCTCTTTCACAAGCCTCAAGCGTTAGAACCCATTATAGTTTACAGGTCGGTAGAATCGGTAAACGCACACGCTCCTCCCTTTTTTGCTTAGTTTCTAAATAGTTTTTAGAACGCTTTTTATGCTTGCAACACGTTGTGTTTGTAGGCTTTGCTGTATTGTCATAGTGCCTTTTTGCACATCGTTGTATATGCCTGTGAGGCTATATTATCAAGTAGATACCGCACTGTTACGCTGCTTTGCAATACAGAGAGAACAGCATTTAACCATTTATTTTATTATTATTTCATAGTGAAGAATATGAAAAAGCTCGTCTACACAGTTATGGGCGTAGTGGGATTGTATATTGGCGTGCCTGCAAACGGCTTTGCGCAGCAACCGCAAAATAATGTTACGGCATACGCAGATACTACAATGCAGAAAGCCCACCTTATGGACGAAGTGGAAGTAACCTCCACTCGAAAACTCGTTAGCAACAATGTTGTAAGTTCACAGCTTAACAGTCAAATCATAGAACGCTCCATGGGGCAGTCGTTGGGTGCGATGTTGGAACGTGTCAGCGGTGTCAGCTCCATTCAGACAGGCAGTACCGTGTCGAAGCCAGTTATCCACGGTATGTACGGAAATAGAATCTTGCTCGTCAATAACGGTGCCAAGCTTACAGGACAGCAGTGGGGTGCCGACCACGCACCAGAGGTTGATAAGAACAGCAGCTCGAAGATAGAAGTTGTGAAAGGGGCTGAAGCGGTGCGATATGGCTCTGAAGCCCTCGGCGGAATTGTGGTAATGGAACAGGATATGTTGCCTTACGGACAGAAAAGAGCAAGCGGAAAGCTGTCGAGTATGTACGGTTCTAACGGCTATCGCTATCAGGTGGTGGGCAATACCGAAGGTTCTATGCCCTTTCTGCCCTCGTTGGCGTGGCGCATTCAGGCTACTTATGCCAACAGCGGCGACCAGCGGTCTGCCAATTACCTGCTGAACAACACGGGAACACGCGAGTTTGACTTTTCAACGGCATTGGGCTATCGCCATAAGAACTTCCGTATAGAAGGCTATCTCAGTCGGTACGACCTGAAGTTAGGTGTGCTATTCAATGCTCAAATGGGCGACGAGGACTTGCTTGCAGAGCGCATCAAGATAGGAAGACCAGTCGATATAACACCTTATACACGCCACATCGACTACCCATTCCAGCACATTATTCACACAAACGCCACGCTGAAACTGTTCTACGATAGCGAGAAGTATGGCAGATTCTATTGGTTGGCATCGTTTCAGAAGGACGATAGGGAGGAAAATCGCATTCGACGTATGAACCTTTCCTACATTCCAGCTGTGAGCATGCACCTTAAATCGTTGCAGAACCATTTGCGTTGGCGCAAGAGTTATGGACTTTGGGAAAGCGAAATAGGTGCGCAGCTCACCAATACAAGCCATTCCAACCAGCGAGGAACAGGCGTTGTGCCCATTATTCCGAACCATACGGAAACCCAGTTAGGGGCTTACGCTTTCCAAAAGTACGAGCGCAACAGGCTCGGAGCAGAGGCAGGCATTCGTTTCGATTGGCAGGACACGAAGGCAGCAGGCTACGACTGGACGGGCGACTACTATGGCGGGCATCGCACTTTCTCTAATTTCACTTACAGCATAGGCGGCCATTACCATGCCACCGACAACCTGACGCTGACTTCCAACTTGGGTTTGGCATGGCGTGCGCCCCACGTTTTCGAGCTGTATAGCAACGGCAACGAGTTGGGTTCGGGACGTTTCGTGCGTGGCGACTCTACTATGAATTCCGAGAACAGCTACAAGTGGGTTACATCGGCTGAATATCGCAGCACGTTTCTTGATGTTCGGCTCGACGCTTACTTGCAGTGGGTGAAGAACTACATATACGACCGCCCGATGAAAGGCCAACACGTAACGGTTATTTCGGGCACTTATCCATTGTTCCAGTATATGCAAACCGATGCGTTTATTCGGGGAATAGACCTTGATTTGCGCATTCGTCCTCTTGCAGAAGTGGAATATCATTTCGTTTCGGCAATGATTTGGGCAAACGAAAGACATACAAACAACTACTTGCCCTATATTCCGTCGTTCCGTTTCAACCACAGTCTGACATACACCCCTAAGCTTTCAGGAAAGTTTGCGCCATGGTTGGAACTTAAACATCGCTTCGTTGCACGCCAGCACCGCTTCGATGCAGCCACCGACCTTATCGACTTTGCACCTGCATCTTACAGTTTGTTTGGCTTTGAAGTGGGAACAGAGTGGAAAATAGATGCGCATAACGCTCTCAGAATATTCGTTTCAGCCGACAATATTTTCAATAAAGAATATAAGGAATATACCAACCGCGCACGATACTATGCGCACGACCTCGGACGAGACATCAGGCTCACCTTGGGTTGGAAGTTCTAAATAAAGACAGAAGTATAATAAGTAAACAATAAAAAGTAAAAAGATGAAAATTAAAAACAGTATTTTTCCTATTTTATTAGGTATGCTCAGTATTGGTTTCTTCTCTGCTTGCAATCCTGAAAAGCCAGAAGACGAGAAAGAAAACAAGTTGCACGAAGACCCTACACAGTCTGTCTTCACACTCACAGAGGGCAAACTGCGCAGCGGAGCAGCATTCGAGAATATGCCACAAGAGGCAGATTTCGTGCCGACAGGCAATGTTCAGAAAATCGTTTGGGAAGTTGTGAAAGGCGAAAACTTCAAGACAGGCGACGGAGGACAGACCAAATTCGTTGTAAAAAACACGAAGAAGCACCCCGATGTGGTTTATTCCTTGCGTATGGACTACTACAACGCAAAAGGAGAACACATGAATCACCAGTTCTACGATAACGAACAAGACAAGATTCACCAGCATTTCTTTATGTATTATGTAAACGACGGCGCGGCCAATGTATTGGTAAGAGACCGCACAAAACTGCCTTACGAATACACTTACGCCGATTCATACAAAGGAAAGTTCATCGGCGAAAGCAACCCTATGGGCTTTTTCGGTTTCATACGTTTCTTGCAGCCAGGCACAAAGTTTAACTTGAAAGTGGCTTTGATGCACTCTGGCAACTTAACAAAGTTCGGCAAAGACGGCAAAGCCTCTCCTTTCTGGGCACCATCGCCCTCTCAGCTGAACAAAGCCCTGTGGGATTTGAGTGTCAAACTTCCCATAGAGATAGAAGACTGATAAGGTCTTAAACAATAAAAACTTATATAACAATAACCCATTAATAAAAAACAATGATGAAAAAAGTATTTAAATCTATGCTGTTCGTAGCAATGAGCCTTATCGTTGCTGGCGGATTTACAGCATGTAGCGAAGACGAAGTAAAGCCAACAGATAAGACTAAAGAACTTGTAGGCCCCAAACCTGCAAAGGTAGTAATCAACGTTTACGAAGGACACCTGCACGGCTATGGAGTTTTCCATGAGAATAAAATGTACGATGGTGTTAAGAAGATGGACGCACCGCAAGTGTTTGTCTTTACAATGCAAAACGGGAAATGGGTAGCTGACGCTAAAAATCCTCCTTACCTCTATGCAATGAGCTACAATCAAATGCATAACTCTGAAGCAACTGTGAGCCACGCATTGGACATTAAATACTACGATGAGGCAGGAAACTTAATCAACGGTCAGTTCATAGAAAACGGAAAGAGCGACCATTATCAACATTTCTTCGTGGTAGAGAACCAAAAGGCATTCCCCGACTTCGACAAGAAGCTCGACAATCCTGCCAACCGCGAGTTTATGCGCTACGATTATATAGACCCAACACCTTGGAACGAAACCATTCACAGTGGGAAAGCACGTTATAACGGACTTAAAGACCCACTCGGTTTCAAAGGTATCGCATCGTTTGGATATTGCCGCCAGACTTGCAATCTCAAGATAATGTTGATGGAAAGCCACAATAAGAAGAATGTACGCCTAAAGGACTTAGAGTTCAGAGATAATTGGGGAAAACCCGTAGAAAAGTATTCGAAGATTCCTGATTGGACTCCTACACCAGAGCAACTCAAAAACGAAAAGTGGTATCCTACGATAACCATTCCTGTAATGGTTTATATGGACAGAAGCGAATTGGGCGAGGGCGAAGCAAACGTTACTTTGGATATGAAGGAAGACGAAGTTCCTGCTTTCTTCAAACGTCTCATCAACACATTGAAATTCAGCTTTAACATGACCTATAAAGAAGCACTTACCGAGCTATACTATCGCTTGAACGGCGAACCTGCACCACACGACAACAGCGGTTTCTGGTTCTAAGACAGGAAAAGACATCTCTTTGAAAAAGTTGAATAACATCTGAAGGCGAAAAAGATTATCTCATCAAAATAGCCTTACAGTATCTAAAAATCAATAATCCCACAGTCCTCATACCCTTTGGACTGTGGGATTATTTCGTTTTTGCCCCGCTTCGACAGGACTCTTTGTAGTACTTTCATATTTAAAGAATCCTTTATTCTTAAGGATTACACGGACATTTGGGTAACCTTACGACACGTAAACTAATACAAATTTACAATATTTCTTGAATAGAATCATAGTGAGGGGCTTAAAAGCCCCAACATATACAGCACTTTGTGCAACCACTCAAGATGTTGTAGGACATGTTCCCTTATTCTCCATACTCTATAAGGGATTGTACGGACTGCCGCCTGCACTCCGTAACTCCTTTGTCGAAGTTGCCTAAGGCTCTTAACTTATTGGAATAATACGACTACTCCGATTAATATCATACAAGTAGTTGCCATTATTATCAATACAGACTTTAAGTCAATCATACTATTGCTTCCCAGGGAAAACTGAACATTGACAATTTACTTACATGTAGAAAAATATTTATTTACACGTAAAGAAATATTTACATACACGTAGAAAAAGAATTATTTACACGTAAAGAATTTGGTAGTGTGATGTTTTGGCAAGATAAAAGTGTAGAGAAACAAGCTCGGAATACACTAAAAAACAGGTATGGGAATACTTAAAAATAGGCAGAGAATATGTTAAAGACAAATGTTGATTATTATATAGGCAACGGAAAGTGGGGCTATTTCTCTACTTTACCATCTGCATTCTTGTGCTTCTCCTCTATTTCTTTCTCCATTTTCTTGCGTTTCTGCTCTGCCATTGCTTCGTGGTAAGCACGCAAGATAGGGTCGCCGACATTGATGCCATCGAACTTCTTGAACACTTCGCGTTGCTTTCTAACGTGTTCTTTGTCGCGCCTGAGACGCTTGTCGAGCATTAAACCTAAGTCAAAATCTCCTACACTGTGTTGTGGAGCCTTCTCAAGAATGTCGCGTTTCGGTAGTTTTTTCAACATTTCTCTGCCGTTTACGATGTGCTTGCCCCATACCACAACTTCGTCAAGATAGTTCTTTTCGGGAAAAAGAAATACTGTATCTTTCAGCACTTCTGCACGTGTCAGCGTTTCGGGGTGATATTTGGGACAAGAGAAAGTTGCAGTTTCGTAGGCATCGGGCAAGCGCACAAGTCCCCGATAGTCGGTCTTGCCAAAGTGTTTTCCATCTACGGCAATGGCAACGTTGCGGATAGGCAGACTGGTTGCACCGTCGCAGACCTGCACTTGCTGGGCATAGGCGGTGGGAAAACTCGTCAGTAAGATTATGAATAGTAAAATTCTCTGCTGCATAAACTATCAATTTGCCGCTGCAAAATTACGGTTTAAATCTTATACAGAGAGTCGGTTGCGTTGCAATTACTTGTAAAAATAATAAACAAAAGTAAACAGGCAACGCACTAAAGGTAGAATATGGATTCGTTGCCCATATTGAAAAGCAGGTCGAGAATGCTGAGATTGGGCTGAAAACCTATCTTTTGCTCATATACCTGATAGTAGGGTTTGGGCACGAAATCGGCATCAGCGAGGGGGCGTTTCGGGCGTATCGCCTCTCTGAAATCGGCATAAGGCAGAGCGGTTTCGCCAGCTTTGTCCATTGGTAGAAACTCTTCGGTAGGACGAATGTCGGGCTGTATGTCGAGCAATTCGCAGAGTGTATGGGTGATTTCTATATTGAAATCGAAAAGAAACTTCCATTTCTTTTCATAGAAAGGGCGAATATCGTCTTGGTAATACTCGAAGAACGGACTTTCGCCGTAAGCCGACAGCAGTGCGTTCCAATGCTGATGACGCCAGTTGTCGTGGTCGCTGATGCGCACATCTTTCATTTCACACTTCACGTCGTCGAACTTTTCTACGGGTATCGACAAGGTTTGCACGCCGTTTGCCGTAGCTATCACACAGCGGTTGCGATAGGTTTGCTTCACGAAATGGTCGTGTTGCTCTATCAGGCACACATCGTATCGGTTCAGTTTCTGATACCACTGAATGGGCGCAAAGCAGGCAGAAGAAAGCAGTGCTGGCATAATCGAATTGTTGTAAAGGAAGAGATGGATAAAAAGAAAATAGCATTGTCGGGCAAGTCTGACCCGTCAGACCTTTCAGACAATGCTATCTTGTTCGCAAATATGATATTACTTTATGTTATCAACCCATTTAAACAGGCGGCTCCAACGTATGCCACCGAAGCCACGACGGTCGGGGTCGCTCGACCACCATACGAACAATGGCTTGCCCACGATGTGGTCTTCGGGCACAAAACCCCAATAACGGCTATCTGCAGAGTTGTGTCGGTTGTCGCCTTGCATCCAATAGTAGTCGAGTTTGAAGGTGTACGACGTCGCAGGCTTGTCGTTAATGTAAATCTTTCCTTGCTTTACTTCGAGCTTGTTGCCCTCGTAAACCTTGATGCAACGCTCGTAGACAGGCAGGTTGTCCAATGTCAGTGCAATGCTCTTGCCCTTTGCAGGAATCCACACAGGACCGTAGTTGTCGCGCGTCCATACTTTCCAGCCAAGGTCGGAATTGCGCGGATAGTTCGAACCAGAATATATATCCTTGTCGGTTACGGGGCGTATTGCCTTCACTATGCCACGCTGTTTCAATGCAGCCACGGCACGTTTGGTAAGCGGCATATAGCCATCGTACTGCAAGGCAGCCTGATTCAGCACCAATCCCTGCTCTACATCAAAGCCGTGCAGGCGGCTGAGGCTTTGCACATCTTCGTTGCTGATGCCCAATTCCTTGCGGAAGTCGTCGTATTGTTCGCCCAACAGGTCGGCAGCCGTTATGTTGTTGAACTTTACCATATAGGTATATTGCACGTTTTCGGGCTCTTTGTTTGGCTTTCCGTTCAAATATACAATCTTATTCTTTATCTGCAAGGTTTGTCCCGGCAAGCCAATGCAACGCTTTACATAGTTTTCGCGACGGTCGGTGGGGCGCGAATCTATCTCGCCGTACGTCATTACGTTGTTGGCTATGTAGTTTCTGCCGAGCGCATACGCCTTGTCGTAGAACGCGCGCTGCTGTAATGCGTTCTTATTGGCAGTTGCCAACTTCGGATTTTGCTGCATCAAGAGGCTCGTTCCTGCTTCGTAGACCATACGATAATAGTCGTCTGCCTGGTATTGGGGCTCGCTCATAATGGTGTCGCCCGCAGGATAGTTGAACACAACAATATCGTTCAGCTGCACTTTGCCCAATCCTGCCACGCGGCGATACTCCCAATGTGGAAACTCTATGTAGCTCTTTATGTTGAAGAACGGCATCGTATGTTGTGTAAGGGGCACCGTAAGCGGTGTCTGTGGTATGCGGGGACCGTAGCTCAACTTCGATACGAAGAGGTAATCGCCCGTGAGCAACGACTTCTCAAGCGAAGAAGAAGGTATCACATAGTTCTGGAAGAAGAAAAGATTGATAAAGTAAACGGCTACAAGGGCGAAGACAATGGCATCTACCCACCCCATTATGAACTTCACGGGACCGTCTGAATTTTTCCACCATTGCCACTTTATCTTCTTCGTAATATATGCATCGTAGATAAACGGCAACACGATGAGCCCCCACCAGCTCTTCACCCAAAGGAGGAAAGCGAGGTAGAGCACCGATACTATAATACACTTTGCCCACTGTTTCTTGGGGTCGAGCTTTGCTTTTTCTTTGTCAATCATTGGTTATAAAATTATTCTTATGTCAGTCCCACGCTGTGGACGTTGTTATTTAGAATTGAAACAAATCGTTTGTAGATAGCAGTCCGCTATGCTCTTTTGTATATTCGGCAGCCAATACAGCACCCAAAGCAAAGCCTTTTCGGTTGTGTGCATCGTGTGTTATCGTAATGCTGTCGGCTTCAGAGTCGTAGCTTATGCTGTGAATACCGGGCACTTCACCTCGTCGGACAGAAGCTATCGGGAGCACGTCGGCAGGCATTGGCTCTGCTGAAGTAACGCTACCGTCGGCAGCAACTTGCTTTCCTTTTGCCCATTTCGCCTTGCGGTCGATGTTGTCCAATATGCCTTCTGCCAGCGTAATGGCTGTTCCGGAAGGCGCATCAAGCTTGTGAACGTGGTGAGTTTCCTCCATTGCCACATCGTATTGTGGGTATTGGTTCATTATCTTAGCCAAATAGCGGTTTACCGCTGCAAAGATAGCCACCCCGATAGAGAAGTTGCTTGCCCAAAACAAGGTTTGTCCGCCCTCTGTGCAAAGGCGTTCCACGTCGGCTTTGTGCTCGTGTTGCCAACCCGTAGAACCGCTAACCACCTTCACGTTGTGCGCAAAAGCTTTTAAATAGTTGCCGTAAGCGGCTGTTGGAGTGGTAAATTCGATGGCTACATCGGCAGCTGCAAAAGCTGGAGAGTCGAACTCTTCCTGATTGTCTGCATCTATTTTGCAAACTATTTCGTGGCCACGCTCAAGGGCAATCTGTTCTATCATATGCCCCATTTTGCCGTAGCCTATTAGTGCTATCTTCATTCTTTTATCGTAATCTGTGTAGTTTCACTTTGTCGTAAAAACGTTATAAAAACACGTTTATGCTACTGCAAAGTTAGCAGAATTAGTAGATAACACAAAAAATATTCATTATTTTTAATGCTTTCGCAGCTATTCGACTATCATTTTCATACACTTTTTACATTGCATTAGACCATATTCTCACAAAAAAGTTATAATTTTGCAGCCACTTTACAGGTTAGTTTGAAATTTCAACTACCATTGAGGAATTGACTGAAGAGAATGATTTGTTTTAAGAGGATATATTTTTTGATTGTGCTATTGGTATGTCTTTGCTGTCAGGCAAAGGCGTACAGCTCGTTTAATGATACCATCAAACACACATATTCAAGAGGTTTGACCGACAGTCTGTGCGCTGAAGTAGATACCAGTATCGTCATTCAGAAAGTCGGAGATGCGCTCGAACGCATCAGCAACACCCGTTTCCATAAGATTGTTTATTCAAGTGCACCGCTCATTATAAACGGTCTCATTGTGCGAGGACAGAATAAGCACTTCCGAGGATTGCGGAACGACTACCTGCCAGAGTTTCATCGACACTTGGACGACTATACCCAGTATCTCCCTGCCGCCGTTATGCTGGGATTAAAATTGGGCGGCGAGGAAAGCAGAAGCAGCTGGGGACGTATGCTTGCTTCCGATGTGCTGTCGGTAGCAGTAATGGCAAGCATCGTAAACACGCTGAAACATACCACCCACGTGGAGCGTCCTGATGGCACAGACAGGCACTCTTATCCTTCGGGACATACTGCAACGGCTTTTATGACCGCAACGATGCTGACCAAAGAGTACGGGCACAAAAGCCCTTGGATAGGCATTGGGGCATACACCGTAGCCTCAGCCACAGGTCTTATGCGCATGGCGAACAACAAGCACTGGCTGAGCGACGTTTTGACAGGTGCAGGAATAGGCATTCTTTCTACGGAGTTGGGCTACTACTTTGCCGATTTGATATTCAAAAAACGTGGACTGAACAATGTAAACAACAATGAAACGTTCGACAAGATGCTAAACCCATCGTTCCTTAGCTTGAACTTTCAGATTAGCTTGCCGTTAGGTTCGTACCCCATTGGGCAACATTCGGAGTTTAAAGTATCGTCGGGCTGCACCTCGACTATCGAAGGTGCTTACTTCTTTAATCCGTATGTAGGCGTCGGAGGAAGAATTGGGGTTACACGTACTTCGGTTATCGTAGACAAGGTGAAGGCTGAAGACAATGTTTTCGATGCATGGAGGATAAGTGGCGGTGCATATTTTTCCTACCCACTTTCGGAGCGTTGGCTCGTTGGAAGCAAGCTTTTGGCAGAGCGTGTGCACTATCCCGACTTGCAGCTAACGAACTATTTAATCGACTCGCAACATAGTTTTGCTTTCGGAACAGGGCTCTCGCTGACGTTCAGAGCACGCCGACGCTATGGCATTCGCCTACTTTTAGACTATGACCTGATGCCTTATCGCGCACAAGGCAAGCGCACTTGTATTCATTCATTGACGTTGGGGTCAGCCTTTCTTATTACTTTTTAGCCACAATAGCACAGCGAAGAAAGGCACACAATGTATGTAGGAGTATGATTCATCACGTTCCTAACACCGAGGAAAAATGTTTTCACATAGTATTTTTAATCTTCCTAAGGTTCCTACAAACCTTTAAACTAACACGTAAAAATCGCTTTGATTTTGTAAAGATAATTCGTTAAGAAAACGATAATTTCGATTTGACGTTGCGAAAGCGGCTTTAATGTTTCACGATTCTATTTCGTTGTTTTCTCTCGTGTTAAATTTGGCGATAGATTTTAAATAGTTTTAAAGTTTGCTGGTGGCTTTTGCAGTTTGTTTATGGGTTTTTATGGTATTCTTGGATTGTCTGTTGCTTCTAAGAATAGAATGTTCTTTATTTTTGGAAACGGTCGCTTACTTGTTATAGCTGCAAATGCTGTTTCCGCTTAACTTTTGTCGCTTTTTCTTGCAGTTCTTCTTCTTTACATATCCTTATAGTTGTGTTTGGAATTACATTTCGTTTTTCGTGGCTTGTTTAGACGTTGTCAATATTACGCTTACAGTAGGTATTTTACGGCTGTTTTTTAAAGAAAAAGTTTGTTTAATCATTATTTTATAGTATTTTTGCATCGGATACGCCCCCATTTGATACCAACTTATGGGTATTGCTATATAGGGATTGCACTTTTTGGCAGACCTTGTTATGTGTGCGTTCACGAAAAAGACAATTAATTCTAACAGTTTAAATATTTAAAAAAACAAAACAATTTATGTGGTTAATCAATTCTTCTATTGGTAGAAAAGTTGTGATGTCCGTAACTGGCATTGCACTTATTCTATTTCTGACATTCCACATGTCGATGAATATTGTTGCGCTTTTCTCTGGAGAGGCCTACAATATGATTTGTGAATTTCTCGGTGCGAATTGGTATGCGGTAGTGGCTACGTTGGCTCTGGGAGCACTGACAGTGGCTCACATCGTTTACGCATTCATTCTTACTGCACAGAACCGCAGTGCACGTGGCAACGAACGCTACGCTGTAACAGGTTCAAGTCCGAAGGTAGAATGGGCATCTAAGAACATGTTGGTATTGGGTATCATTGTCCTTTTGGGTATGTTGCTTCACTTGTTCAACTTCTGGTACAACATGATGTTTGCTGAAATTGTGGGCATGCACACACAGTTCCACCCAGCAGACGGCTTCGCTTACATTAAGGAAACATTTGCTAATCCTGTTTTTGTAGTACTTTACATTGTTTGGATTTGCGCTATCTGGTTCCACCTTTCACACGGCTTCTGGTCGGCTATGCAGACTCTCGGTATCAATGGTAAGGTTTGGTTCAATCGTTGGAAGGTGATTGGTTTGGTTTACACCTCACTTCTTATGTTAGGTTTCTTGATTG
This sequence comes from Prevotella intermedia ATCC 25611 = DSM 20706, assembly GCF_001953955.1. NCBI lineage: Bacteria > Pseudomonadati > Bacteroidota > Bacteroidia > Bacteroidales > Prevotellaceae > Prevotella > Prevotella intermedia. Next base: position 351,072 of record NZ_CP019300.1, on the reverse strand, counting down.
TTGTACTCGCTTTTGCATTTGGCTGCGCACCAAGTCTTTGTTGTGTTGCTTAATTCATTAAATTCTAATAGAAAGATACAAGATTATGGCTAAAATATTAGATTCAAAAATCCCAGAAGGACCAGTAGCAGAGAAGTGGACCAATTATAAGGCTCACCAGCGTTTGGTTAATCCTAAGAATAAATTAAAGCTCGATGTTATTGTAGTTGGTACAGGCTTGGCAGGTGCCAGTGCTGCAGCATCGCTTGGCGAAATGGGTTTCACTGTTTACAATTTCTGTATTCAGGACTCACCACGTCGTGCACACTCAATTGCTGCACAAGGTGGTATCAACGCCGCAAAAAACTATCAGAACGATGGCGACTCTATCTATCGTCTGTTCTACGACACGGTAAAGGGCGGCGACTATCGCGCTCGTGAAGCAAACGTTTACCGTTTGGCTGAAGTGTCAAACAGCATTATCGACCAGTGTGTGGCACAGGGTGTACCTTTCGCACGCGAATACGGTGGTATGTTGGCAAACCGTTCTTTCGGTGGTGCGCAGGTATCACGTACATTCTATGCAAAGGGTCAGACAGGTCAGCAGCTTCTTCTCGGTGCTTATTCTGCATTGAGCAAGCAGGTTAATGATGGTCGTGTGAAGCTTTACACACGCTACGAAATGGAAGATGTTGTTGTGGTTGACGACCACGCACGTGGCATCATTGCCAAGAATTTGGTTACTGGCGAGCTTGAGCGTTTCTCTGCAAATGCAGTTGTTATCGCTACAGGTGGTTATGGTAACGCATACTTCCTTTCTACCAACGCTATGGGTTGCAACTGTACAGCAGCTGTTCAGTGCTACCGCAAGGGTGCTTATTTCGCAAATCCAGCGTTCGTTCAGATTCACCCAACCTGTATTCCTGTTCACGGCGACAAGCAGTCTAAGCTTACATTGATGTCAGAGTCGTTGCGTAACGACGGTCGTATTTGGGTTCCAAAGAACATCGAAGACGCTAAGGCATTGCAGGCAGGAACAAAGAAAGGTTCAGATATTCCAGAAGAAGAGCGCGACTACTACTTGGAGCGTCGCTATCCAGCTTTCGGTAACTTGGTGCCTCGCGACGTGGCTTCACGCGCTGCCAAGGAGCGTTGCGACCACGGCTTCGGTGTAAACAACACAGGTTTGGCTGTGTTCCTCGACTTCTCTGAAAGCATCAACCGTCTTGGCTTGAACGTTATCCGCCAGCGTTATGGCAACCTCTTCGATATGTACGAGGAAATCACCGACGTAAATCCAGGCGAGTTGGCTAAGGAAATCAATGGCGTTAAGTATTACAACCCAATGATGATTTACCCTGCTATCCACTATACAATGGGTGGTATCTGGGTTGATTACGAGTTGCAAACCACCATTAAGGGACTCTTCGCTATTGGCGAATGTAACTTCTCTGACCACGGTGCTAACCGTCTTGGTGCTTCTGCATTGATGCAAGGTTTGGCAGACGGCTACTTCGTATTACCTTATACTATACAGAACTACTTGGCAGACCAATCTCTTTGGGGCAAGATTCCTACCGACCACCCAGAGTTTGTTAAGGCAGAGAAGGGCGTTCAAGACGAAATCGACCGCCTTATGAACATCAAGGGTAAGCGTAGTGTAGATTCTATCCACAAGGAATTTGGCCGTATTATGTGGGATTACGTAGGAATGGGTCGCACAAAAGAAGGCTTGGAAACAGGTTTGCAGAAGATGAAGGAAATACGTAAGGAGTTCGAAACCAACCTCTTTATACCAGGAAGCAAGGAAGGACTCAACGTCGAACTCGACAAGGCTATCCACCTTCGCGACTTCATTACAATGGGCGAGCTCGTAGCTTACGATGCTATTTCACGCAATGAGAGCTGCGGCGGTCACTTCCGCGAAGAATATCAGACCGAAGAAGGTGAAGCTAAGCGTGATGACGAAAATTACTTCTACGTAGGTTGCTGGGAGTATAAGGGCAGCGATACCGCTGAGCCTGAACTCATCAAGGAACCACTCGAGTACGAGGCAATTAAGGTTCAAACACGTAACTACAAGAACTAATTTAGGTCAAAGTTGCTTTGCAACACATTAAAAAGAAATCAACGTAATGGAAAAAACAATAAGTTTCACGCTTAAAGTATGGCGTCAGAACGGACCTACTGCACAAGGTCATTTTGATACATTCGAGATGAAGGACATCACAGGTGATACTTCATTCCTCGAAATGCTGGATATCCTCAACGAGCAGCTTATCGAAGATGGCAAAGAACCTTTCGTCTTCGACCACGACTGTCGCGAAGGTATCTGCGGTATGTGTTCTCTTTACATCAATGGATACCCACACGGACCTGCTACAGGTGCTACAACCTGCCAGCTTTATATGCGTCGTTTCAACGATGGCGATGTTATCACAGTTGAGCCATGGCGTTCTGCTGCATTCCCAGTAATCAAGGACTGTATGGTAGACCGTGGTGCATTCGATAAGATTATCCAAGCTGGTGGCTACACAAGCATTCGTACAGGACAGCCACAAGATGCTAACGCAATCCTCATTCCTAAGGAAGATGCTGACGAGGCAATGGATTGCGCTACGTGTATCGGCTGCGGTGCGTGCGTTGCAGCATGTAAGAATGGTTCAGCAATGCTCTTCCTTTCTTCTAAGGTAAGCCAGTTGGCACTCCTTCCACAAGGTCGCCCAGAGGCTGCTAAACGTGCAAAGGCTATGATTATGAAGATGGAAGAACTCGGTTTTGGTAACTGTACAAACACCCGTGCATGCGAAGCAGAGTGTCCAAAGAACGAGTCTATTGCTAACATTGCTCGCTTGAACCGCGAGTTTATCAAAGCAAAACTTGCCGACTAAAGTAATTACTGTAAAGTATTGAATGGCTTTTAAAGTCCATTCAGCTTATATTAAAATCCCACAAAGCATAAGCCTTGTGGGATTTTTAGTAGTATATGAATGTGAGTTCTACGAATGGTAATTGTCTGTAAATTTGTTGTTGCTGTACCCCACTCGTGATATACAAATGTATACCACGAGTGGGGTACGAACATATACCACGAGTGGGGTGCAAGTGTATACCACGAGTGGTATATAAACGCACTATACTTGTGGGGTATAAAAGCAGTTTTGCGCACGATGAAACAACCGATAAATTCGTCGAACTCACATTAAACTATTATCTCAGCTAAAGCTCTTAGTGGGCAGAAATAACCGTAAATATTATGGTTTGATACTTAAAAAACGGTTGTGAACCAACGATTTTATTATTTTATTGTTATATTTGCAAGTCAAATAGAAATATTATTCCGATTGATAGACAATGAAATGCTTCTCTCCATATCCAATTACAATGTGCCAAAAGTCGTTTAAACACCTTGGCAGTGTCTTTATGCTTTTGTGTATGTTTGTTGCTGCGACCTTGGTTTCCTGCAGCAAAGGGGGCGACGACCCTGACGATACGCCCTCCACGAAAGAGAAAACAATCTTTGTTTATATGCCTTGGACGGGTTCAGGAAAGAACTTGTATGAATTCTTCGTGAACAATATCAAGGATATGAAGAAAGGAATCGTTGAGCAAGGAGGCTTGAACAATACCAATTTGCTTATTTTAATAGCCAACTCGATGGATAAAAGCCATCTTATCAATGTTACTTACCGCGACGGAAAGTGTTATAACGACACGCTCAAAACCTACGACGACGGTGCTATGAATACCTCCGACAAGATGGCTGCCTTGTTGAATAAGGTGGCAGAGGTTGCTCCTGCACACATTTATTCTATGATGATTGGCTCGCACGGTGTAGGCTGGATATATGCCGAAAAAGTCTCTGAATCTGTACAACGTCGCATTGCAGCAGCCCGAGATAGAAACGAGAAGATGGGATTGCCCATTACTCGACAGAGCCGTTACTTCGGTGGCGGAGCTGTTCAGATGAATATCGACGATTTGGCAGACGGAATACGACGTTCCAAAGTAAACCATTTGCAGTTCCTCCTCTTCGACGATTGCTATATGGCGAATATCGAAACGGCTTACGAATTGAACCGTGTTACCGACTACCTGATAGGCTGTCCAACCGAGATAATGGGGCACGGAATGCCTTATCGTGAGATGTGGAAGTACCTATCGCCTACGCAACCCGACTACAAGAATGCAGTAGAAAGTTTCTATAACTTCTATTCCAACTATTCCATCGGCAGCACTGACTACCATTACGGAACAATTTCTGTAACCGATTGCCGCAAGGTAGATGAAATGATGAAGGTGCTCGATGTCGTTCACAACAAGTATCGCTTGGGTACCGATGTCGGTTCAGGCTTGCAGGTTCTCGATGGCTACACCCCAGTGGTATTCTTCGATTTCGCCGATTATGTCCATCGTCTTTGCGCCAGCGATGCAGAACTGACGAAACGGTTCGACTATGCTTTGTCGCAACTTGTTCCATACGAACGCCATACCGAATATTACTTCTCGTCTTTGACCTATGCGGGCGAGCATCGCATAAATACTTGCTGCGGATTAACCATCTCTGCGCCATCTACCAACACTATGGTAGTGAACAGTAAGCCGAAGAGTCATTTCTATGTACTTTTTCGATAGCAAGTAGAACAGGCAGGTATTGATGCTGAAGAAGATTTCACTAACCGTTACGAACAAAACTTTAAAGTATATGGTAAACAACAGCGAGCACACAGAACGGATAGGTTTGTTTGTGGGAAGTTTCGACCCCTTCACCGTCGGACACGACTCTATTGTGCGTCGGGCATTGCCTTTGTTCGACAAAATAGTCATTGGTGTAGGCGTAAACGAGCGCAAACAATATATGCAAACCACCGACCAACGTGTGTCTGCCATACAGCAGCTCTATGCCGATGTGCCAAAGATAGAGGTGAAAGCCTATACCGACCTTACCGTAGACTTCGCCAAACGTGAGCAAGCCACATTCTTTATAAAGGGTGTGCGCAGCATAAAAGACTTTGAATACGAACGCGAACAGGCAGACATAAATCGTCTTTTGGGCGGTATGGAGACCTTATTGCTTGTGGCTGAACCACAGTTTGCCAGCATCAGCTCAAGCCTTGTGCGCGAACTTATACACTTTGGCAGGGACGTTAGCGAATTTCTGCCACAGAAACGATAAAACAAACGAAGAATGATAACATACAACGCAGAGGGTGTAAAGCTCCCAAAGATAGGTAAACGCGATACCACACGCTGGATAAAAGCAGTGGCAGCGACCCACAACCGTAAGGTGGGCGAGATTGGTTATATGTTCGTTGACGACGAGAAAATATTGGAAGTGAACAACGAATATCTTGGACACGACTACTACACCGACATCATTACCTTCGACTATTGCGAGGGCAACGTGCTCAATGGCGATATTATAATATCGCTCGATACCGTTCGTACCAATGCAGAAAAGTTCGGAAAGACCTACGAAGACGAGCTTTTCCGCGTCATTATCCACGGTGTGCTCCATCTTTGTGGCATCAACGATAAAGGGCCAGGCGAACGTGAGATAATGGAAGAGAACGAAAATAAAGCGTTGGCACTACGCTGATTTTGTAAAAACAATTCCGTTAAAAACTGATAACTGCGCTTTGGCATTGCGAAAGCGGCTGTTTTGCAACGCAAAACAGCCGCTTTTATCGTGTAAAACCTACGCTTTTGGAATACAAAACAATAGGTTTTGTAAGGTGTTGATATATAGCAAGTTAGGCGACACTTTCGTTTGCGAAGAATATTTACAGTTTTATTGTCTTCTTTTCGTTCATAACGTAGGTTGTTTCCATTAAGTTCCTACCGTCTTGCCGCTGTGTTTTTGGCTGCTTATAAAATACGCTGAAAGGGGTGGCAGAAAGTAAAAATATTGTTACCTTTGTAATTGTAGTAAACTTCTCCTTTAGTTATGAACTCTGGCTAAAGAGGGAATAGAGGAAAGAAAAAAGCATAAAACAAGAGTTCTAATTTATTTCCTAAACAATGTCATTATGAAGATTAAATCTTTATTGTTAGCAGCCTTAGCCTTTGTGCCAGCGGTTTTGTCGGCACAGGTAATCGAAGGCGAAGTGTTGGTGAGAGGCGACGGTGTGCCCAAAGACTACAAAATTCCGGAAGGAATACGCGAAATTGCTCCGAATGCCTTTGCAACATCATCTGTCAGAAGTATCGAATGTCCAGCTTCGCTCGAAGTTATAGGGCAGTGTGCATTCTTCTATGCTACCGAACTGAAGTCGGTTACGTTTGCACCGAATAGCAAACTGAAGACCATTGGCGAACAGGCTTTCAGCGATTGCACGAACCTTGAGACCATCGAATTGCCAAACTCGGTAGATTCCATTGGTGTAAATGCCTTCGTATTGTGCGAAAACCTGAAGAAGATAACAATACCCACAGGACTTAGAAAGCTTTCGCGCAGCACGTTTATGTCTTGTTCTAACCTTATGAAAGTGAAGTTCCCTGAAACGCTGAAAGAGATAGACGAAACCTGTTTTGCCAACTGTGTTTCGCTTACCTCGCTTACGCTTACGGGCGTAGAAACCATTGGCGAGCGTGCTTTCTACAACTGCAAGGTGCTGACTAACGTGAAACTGAACGAAGGTTTGAAAGAAATAAAAGACAATGCTTTCCAACGTTGTATCGCTATCGAAACACTCGAACTTCCTGCATCGATAGAAAAAACAGGCGCAAAGTTGTTCTTGCAATGTCCCGAATTCGATGGTTTCACCGTTGTTGCAGGCAGTAAGTATATGATGGCAGACGGTGGCGTGCTCTATTCTAAGGATAAAACCACGCTCTACGAGTGCCCACAGACAGCGAAAAGCGATAACTTCGTTGTGCCAGCTGAAACAAAATTAATCCGCTCAATGGCGTTTTTCGAGTGTCAGGACATTAAGGCGATAACACTCCCTAAGAACCTTGAAAAGGTTGGTACGGGCGCATTGTCGAACAACGGTATGGCAACGTTCAACTTTACTACGAACGACTACTTGATTTACGAGGACAATGCGCTTTATTACAGAAGCCAAAACGGCAACGGACTCTACCTGATGGCAATTCCTTGCAAGAGCACTAAGACGGAGTTCTTGCTTCAACCAAAAACCTCTTACATAGCCGATTATGCTTTTTCTTACAACAATAGTATGCAGAAAGTAAGCCTGCCCGATTCTGTAATAGGAGTTGGTCCACGTGCTTTCTATGCCTGCCACGGCTTGAAAGATATTTATAGCTATCGCGAAACAGCTCCTACTCTCGGAGAAGAGGTATTCGGCGATGTTGAATTCAATAAGGTGTACTTGCACGTAAGAAAAGGTTCGGAGAAGTCGTATGCCGACAATAACTGGCTGTTCTTATGGGGCGACAATATCGAAGGCGACTATCCAGACGTTGTAGATGCAATAAAAGGCGTTACAACTGCAAGCGCAGACCTCACGGTTGTCAGACTGAGTGCAACCGAAGTGCGCTTAACAGCCGATACCAATATCAGTTCGGTAGAGCTATACAATGCTGCTGGTGGCTTGGTAAGCGAAAACAAGCAAGTCGGCAGCAACGAAGTTGTGCTTACTCTGCCTCATCGTGGCGTCTACGTTGCTAAGCTAAGGCTTGCTAATGGCAGCGTAAAGGTCGTAAAAATCTAAGCAAAGAGTCAAATAAAACGGCTTCTGTGAATGTTTCACGGAAGCCGTTTCTCTTTTCTTTAAACGTATTTACACCCAAGTATTGTTGCCCTATAAAGCTGCAAAAACGGCACACCGACAAATTATTTACGTGTAAATAATTATTTTTCTACGTGTAAATAATTATTTTTCTACGTGTAAGTAAATGTTTCTTTACGTGTAAAGAAGAATTTATTTACACGTAAAGAAATTGGGAGATAAAATGATTTGCGGGCTTATGTGACATAAGCTCAGTATAAGAAAGTAGTTTAAAAAGTTATAAGAGTGAGAAAATCGTAACTTTGCACTTATATAAACGTCTTCATTCAAGTCTTGTCATTTTACTTCCTGCTATAAATATAGTGTATTAACATAAAAAAAAATAAGGAAACACTGAGGCGTATGAAAGAATTTATATATCTTTGTAAGGTCAAGATGGAACTTCGCAAAAGTTGCCCTTGACAGAGTTTTAATCAATGTATAGACTATTTAAAACGGGGAATACTATAAATATAAGAAGTAAACGAGAAAGCATATGAAAGTAAATTTTGAAGAAAAAACATACGAGAGCTACTTTAATATTGAGCTGTCTAATAGAAGTGATACCTTCTTTCCGCCAGGACAAATCTTAGAAGGTCTTTTGGGGTTTGATAGTTCTGTATTAACGAGAGATAATCAGTTATGGAATTTGTTCATGTCTATGTCAAATAGTGCTAATAATCGTGGAATAGATTTGCATAAAATAGCTGAAGAAATGGAAAACTTTGAAAGCTCTTGGCTGAAAAAAATTCCAAAAATAAAAGTAAATGTACTATTCCAATATAAAAAGCCAGAATATATATCTAGTGCTAGGGGAAAGGAATGGCATTTGTGGGGAGAGCCTTATTACCGGTATGAGATTTATCAAAAACAGCAAGAACTATTAATGCGTATTAACCAAAAGCTTGAGAGTAAAGTCCTCATTTTATATGTATCACCAGCATTATACGATATAAGAGAACTTTTAGAAGCACATAAAGCGAAAAGAATTATTGATTTCTCTAATTTTCAAAAGGTATCTGCATTATATGGACATCATTGTAACACATATATAAAAGCAGGGAATTATTCGATTGCTAATAGTCAACCAAAGAAAATTGATAATATTGCTTTATTAAAAGAATTAGAACAAATAGAGGATAGCAATACAGGTAGTAATATCAAGTTTATCATCAATTTTTGCACACAAATTTCAAACATTATGAGTGAAGATAAATATTATTCTAAACTTTTTAATAAACTAAACCAGAGATTCGATTATTTAAAAGAAGATTGTTTGCTTGTTTATAACTATATAATGTTATATCATTTTAGGCTACTTACAGGAATACAATGCTTGATGCAGTGTCATAAATTAGAAAAATAGAAGTATGAATGCTAAATAATAAATAGAACATCTCTATGGCATCGAGCTTTGTACTATTGGGAGAAACCCGATGCATATAAAGATGAAAGTGAGCAGTTTCTGATTATTTTTAGGCGTAATGGATATTAAAGAGAACTTTCCCAAGCTCGTTAAATAACTATTACGCTCGCTTTATTAGGTTATTGTAATGTTGCAATTACTTCTTCATATCAGCCTCAATCACTTCAATTGCTTTCTGAACAATGTCGCTTTGCTCGTTCCATATTCTGAAATATTCAGTCATATCCCATAGGTCGCGTGCAACGAGAGACTTTAGTTGGTGGCGCATGTAAGCCACGGTTTTTTCGAGTTCATCGGCATTTTTCGGTTCTATCTTTTGTTTTTTAGCCTCTGCAATGATTTGGTCGGTAAGACTGACGGGCAACTCGTAGTTCTTCTTGAAGTCATCAAAGGTCTTGTAGTTCTTTTTCAATGTCTTGCGGTTGTTGTCCACATACTTCAAGAAAGCGTCCATAATGAGGTTCTTTGCCATAAGTTTGCGGTGGAACGACGTAAACTTTGTGGTGTCCAACGGTACGAAATAGTCGGGCATAACGCCACCGCCACCATATACTGGGCGATGTTTGCGAACGGTATAGAACTTCAGCGAGTCGGCAAAGTGAATGCTGTCGGGATTTGTTAGTTCGCCGTGCTTCAGTCGGTTCTCCAAATCCATATCGTAATCTACCTTGTCTCCTTTCTTGTAAGGCTTCTGAATGCAGCGTCCGCTCGGAATATAATAATGTGCTACGGTTAGTCTTATCATACTTCCGTCGGCGAGTTCGAACGGCCGTTGAACCAGTCCTTTGCCGAAAGTGCGACGCCCAATGATAGTGCCACGGTCGTTATCCATAATCGCACCTGAAACTATTTCGGCAGCCGAAGCACTCAATTCGTTTACCAAGACATAGACAGGAATGTCCTTCAGTCGTCCGTTGCCTCGTGCTTTGTAGCTCTGTCTCGACACACGGCGACCTTCCGTGTAGACTATCATGTCGTTATCTTGCAGAAATTCGTTCGCTATGCGCACCGCTGCTTCGAGGAAACCGCCGCCATTGTCCTGCAAATCGAGTATCAAACGTTGCATACCCTGCTGTTTAAGCTTTTCTACGGCTTCCATTAGCTCCTCGTGGGTCTTCATACCGAAGCTCTCCAAACGTGCGTAACCTATGCCCGGACGAATCATATAGGCTGCGTTGAGTGTGTGAACGGGTATCTTTGCACGTGTAACGATAAAGTTCAGTATGCCTTTTACATCACGGCGCACAATGCCCAACTTTACTTTTGTGCCTTTTTTGCCGCGCAAACGCTTCATAATGTCGGTGCGGTTCATTTTCACGCCCGCTATCAACGTGTCGTCCACCATAACGATACGGTCGCCCGAAACGATGCCCACCTTCTCCGAGGGACCATTCACGACAGTTTGGATAACCACCAACGTATCGTCGATAATGTTGAATTGCACGCCAATACCTTCAAAGTCGCCTTGCAAAGGTTCGTTCATAGCCTTTGTTTCCTTCGCATCGGTATAGGTAGAGTGGGGGTCGAGCCCTTTCAGCATACCACGAATGGCGTCTTCCACCACTTTCTGCTCGTCCACATCGTCTACATAGAAGTTGGAAATAGCTATCTCTGCCATCTGCATTTTCCGCATAGGCGAGTCGCTGCCGAGGTTCAGATTGATTTGTGCAGCAGCAAAAGTGCTGAACAGCAAAAGCGTTATTGATAAAAGAAAACTTCTTTTCATAATCTTCAGTTCTTATTTCAAGTAGGGTTGTAAGTCCGTTTGGGGTTTGTTATTGTGCAATTAAGTTTATTTTATTCCATTGGAACGTCATTCACAAGGTCTTCTTCTATCACTAAGTTGTCGATGATGAAGTTTTGTCGTTCCATTGTATTTTTACCCATATAGTACTCCAGCAAGTTCTTCACTTGGTCGTTTTTGTGCAGCGTAACCTGCTCTAAACGCATGTCGGGACCGATAAAATGGGCGAATTCATCGGGAGAAATCTCTCCAAGACCTTTAAATCGAGTGATTTCTGGGTCAGGTCCGAGAGCCTCAATCGCATTTATTCTTTCCTCCTCGGTGTAACAATAAATCGTGATAAGGTCGTTTTTCTTCTCGCCTTTCAGTCGCTTTGCGTCCTGTTCCTCTATTATTTGCTTGTTCTTAATCTTAGTGCGTTTGTTGCGTACGCGGAATAATGGCGTCTGCAAAACGTAGACGTGCCCTTTCTTTATCAGCTCTGGGAAGAACTGAAGGAAGAATGTTATGATGAGCAAACGTATGTGCATGCCGTCTACATCGGCATCGGTGGCTACGATAACCTTGTTGTAGCGCAATGTATCTAAGCCGTCTTCGATGTCGAGAGCTGCTTGCAGGAGGTTGAATTCTTCGTTTTCGTACACCACTTTCTTGGTCAGACCATAGCAGTTGAGTGGTTTTCCACGCAGCGAAAATACGGCTTGCGTGTTCACATCTCGGCTTTTCGTAATGCTTCCGCTGGCAGAATCGCCCTCAGTAATGAAGATAGAGCTTTCTTCTTTCTGCTCGTTTTTCACGTCGCTGAAGTGCACACGGCAGTCGCGAAGCTTTCTATTGTGCAGGTTTGCTTTCTTTGCGCGCTCGCGTGCCAACTTCGTAACGCCTGCCATAGCTTTGCGTTCGCGCTCGGTTTCCTTTATCTTGTTTTCCAAAATGTCGGTAAATTCTTCTTTATGAATGTGCATAAAGTTATCGACATTGGTCTTTATGAAGTCGCCAACAAACTTGTTGATGGTGTCGCCATCGGGTGCCATCACCGTAGAACCAAGCTTAATCTTGGTCTGCGATTCGAAAACAGGTTCCTCAACATTAATGGCGATGGCGGCAACCATACCATTTCTGATGTCGCCATATTCGTATTTGCCGAAGAATTCTTTGATAGTCTTGGCTATATGCTCCTTAAATGCACTCTGATGCGTACCTCCCTGCGTGGTGTGCTGCCCGTTTACGAACGAGTAATATTCCTCTCCGTATTGGTTTGTATGCGTAAAGGCAATCTCAATGTCATCGCCTTTCATGTGAACAATGGGGTAAAGCGGGTCTACGGTCATATTGTCGGAGAGCAAATCCTTCAATCCGTGGCGACTTAGAATGCGATGCCCATTATACATAATGGTAAGTCCTGTGTTCAGATAGGTGTAGTTTCGCAGCATAGTAACGACAATGTCGTCTTGGAAACTGTAGTTTTTAAAGAGCGTGTTGTCGGGTTCAAAGTAGATGTAAGTGCCCTGCTCATCGTTCGATTTCGTAGTTTTATCGGTCTTTTTAATACCTTTTTCGAACGTTAATGAGCGCACTTTGCCCTCTCGGAAGCTCTTTACTTCAAACTTTGTGCTTAGCGCATTCACCGCTTTTATACCAACACCGTTCAGTCCGACACTCTTTTTAAATGCTTTCGAGTCGTATTTGCCACCCGTATTCAACACAGATACCGCCTCAACGAGCTTTCCTTGCGGAATGCCACGCCCATAATCGCGCACTGAAACCCGAAGATTGTCTTCCACTTCTATTTCTATGCGTGTGCCTTCGTTCATCTTAAATTCGTCGATAGAATTGTCGATAACCTCTTTCAGCAGCACATAGATACCGTCTTCGGGCAGTTTTCCATCGCCCAATCGCCCGATATACATACCAGGACGGGTGCGTACGTGTTCCATATCCGAAAGATGTCGAATGTTATCGTCGGTATATGCTACTGTCTTTTTGCTTTCTTCGGCCATATTTTCGTTTAAACGGTATTTCTGTTTCTTCTTTATAAACTCTTTTTAAAGCAGCGACGGCGTTTGTGATTCACGGTATCGAACATGTCCCATTGACTTTGCACACCGCCATTGGTTTCCATTTCCACCTGACTTTCGCCCCATTTAAAGCCGTGTTTGATATAACGTGGGATTAAATCGTAAAACAACAGTGCGTTTGCACCCTTTGCACGGTATTCAGGAAGAAAGCCCAAGAGCAGCAGGTCTATGCCTTCTGTCTTCGCAAACTTAATTACTTTCAACATGTGCCACCAGCCGAAAGGAAACAATCGTCCCTTTTTGCACTTCTGCAAAGCACGGCTAAGCGAAGGTAAAGTAATGCCCATACCTGCGATTTGATTGTCTTTGTTGCCGTCTTCAATCACGGTGATAAACTCCAAGTTGGCAAATGGGAAATACTGTGCTATGTATTGGTCGATTTGACGGTCGGTTAATTCAGAGAAACCGTACAAGTCTTTGTACGTGCTATTGATGAGATTGAAAATCTTCTTGCCGTAACCGCCTTCAAATATATCTTTTTTAGTGAGTTTCTTGATGCGCAGATTGTATCTCTTCTGAATCATTTCAGAGAGCTTTACAAGCTTTTCGGGAATGGCATCGGGCACGTTTATCTTGTATTCAAGATAGTCTACGTCTTTTTCCCAACCGCCCATTGCCTCCATATGCTTTGGATAATAGTCGTAGTTGTAGCTTGTTGCCATAGTACCCAATTGGTCGAAGCCCATTGTAAGCATACCTTCAGGGTCCATATCGGTAAATCCCAACGGACCCGCAATGGTTTCCATACCTTTTGCACGGCCATAATCAGCCACGGCATTGAGCAATTCCGTAGACACTTCTATATCGTCAATAAAGTCTATCCAGCCAAAGCGAACGTCCTTCCGTTCCCATTTCTGATTGGCTTTATGGTTGATAATGGCTGCCACACGCCCTACTATCTTGTTGTCTTTAAATGCCAAATAGTATTCAGCTTCGCAGAAATCAAAAGCTGCATTCTTGTCTTTAGAGAGCGTGTCCCATTCGTCTTTGTAAAGATTGGGCACATCGTAGGGGCTACCAGCATAGAGGTCGTAATGAAATTCTATAAAAGATTTTAGGTCTTCTCCGTTCGTTACCTTCTTGATTTGTATTGATGACATATCGTTATATTTCTTTCATACTTTACTTTTGAACATACAAAGGTACTCATTTTAACCAATATTGCCAAATTTACACCTCTTTTTTGCTTATTATTAGTATATGTTCCTTGTCGCCACGTGTGGTTGCAAAGATGTAGTGTTCGCCTCCGTCGCGCAGTTTCAGTCGCTTTTTCAGTTCATCAACCCGCATCGGAAAGTTTCTCACGGCGATGTTCGCCTGCGTCATACCCGCCAAAGCACGGCGCAATTCTTTCTTGTTCAGCGTACAGACATTTACGATTTGGAACTTTCTACCAGGGAAATGGGGCAGGAAGTCGGGCGAAACAAACAAGTGGGAATTATGCCCTAAGGCTGCCACACCGTATGTTTCGCTTAGCTGAGCAAAGCACCCCGCCTTCATTATCGAAGCGTTCGGCTCGTAAAGATAGGGTGGAAGGTTGGCGTTTCGGTCGAAAATGCGTTGTTGGAGTATGTTTTCACCCTCACTGTAAATACCTTCTTCGTAGCTGAAAACATCGTTGTCGTTTACGCAGAATATCTGAATCGTATTGCTTTTACAGCCCTTCGCCGTCTTGTTTCTGTCGGTAAGCACCAACAAAAGCTCTTTGCACTCGTTTCCAACCGATACGATGTGCACCTCCGTAACGTATTTCAGTTGTGAAACGGCACTGTGCCAGTCTAACATAGGCGACAGTTTCAGCACCACGAAATGGCTCTTTTTCACCATTTCATCGCACAATTCCAATACGTTAGGTTCACAATCAGCCATCGAAACCACCTTGCCGCCGTTGCTGTTGCGGCGTGCAGGGTCTAAGAAAAGAACGGAAACGCTGTCTAACTGATGTAAAACTTCGATGGAATCGCCGTTTTTTGTACTGATGTTATTCAATCCCAAGCACTTGAAATTCTGTGTCGCAATGCTGCAAAGTTGCTCGTTTCGTTCTACATAGAGTGCCTTCTTGAAAGGTTTCGACATATACGAGAAGTCCACACCGAAGCCCCCTGTAAGGTCTGCAAATGTAGGTTCGCTCTCCGCTGGAAGTTCTTTCAGCAGGCGAACGGCGATTTCCTGTTTATACAAAGCGGTTTGTTCGCTCGAACATTGTTCCATATTCAGATGCGGCGGATAGACAATGCCCTCCGTATTCGCCCACGCAGGCAGCTTCGTCCGTGCCAATTGCCGCCCTCTTATTTGGTCGAGTGCGTAGGGCAAATCCACCTTCGGAAAGCGTTTTCCTAAGAGTGCGAGCGTTTTAACGTCGTCGTTGGCGTGCTGTCGGATAAATTCTGAAGTTTCCAAGTGCTGTGTATAATGATGTGGAAAAAGTTATCTCACTACCTTTAAGTTTGCTTTTGCCCACGCACGTGTGCATAGGTTGAAGTGCCACCACTCCGTTCTTAACGGCTGAAAGCCTGCCGATTTCATTACACGGCGCAGCAACTGTCGGTTCTCAAGGCTTTCTTTCGTAAGTATTCCTTTTGCCAATAGCTGCTGTTCCTTGTCGATGTGGCTCTCGTAGCCCAAATGGTCCACCTTCACACCCATTGGAATGGTATCTATCCGACAAGGTGTTGCGCCGTCGCACCATTGCTTTTCGCTCCACGATGCTTTGCAAAGACTGATGTCTACTGCCATTCCGTAGTTGTGCATACCCCCTCCGTTGGCAGGGTTCGACACGTAAAAGCTGTGGTTGGTATGCTTTACGGCGTCCCACATCGTTTGTTGCACACTCATTGGGCGTGTCGCATCGAAGATGATGAGGCTTAAATCGGGACGAAGTCGCTTCAGTTCTGCTTGCGCTTTCTTCAAGGCTGCAGCACATTGTGGTAGTGCGTAGGCTTCGCGCAGGTTGGTATAGAGCAGTTTATGGCAGAAATTGTCGGTTCGTGCATACATCAAAGCCACCTTTATAGTGGGGTCTACGCTCTTTATATCCACCAATCCTTGCTTTTCCATATACTGTGCTGTTGCCGACTTTTGCGACTGCTTGCTGCCTGCTTGCACAGGTTTCTTGCCGTTTCTATCTTGCAAATTCAACACTGCAAAGCTCGAAACAACCAGCCAAAATGCTAAAAATATCCATTCTTTCTTCATCGTAGTGCATTTATTTCTACACAAAGTTACAACATTATCTTGTCAATGGCGAACTTATTGTGCGGAAAATAGCGCATCGCCCACACCTTTTCTGCTTGCCGAAAGGGAGTTGCGCCTACCGAAACTGTTTGTTTGCCAAATTATTTACGTGTAGAAAAATATTTATTTACACGTAAAGAAATATTTACTTACACGTTGAAAAAGAATTATTTACACGTAAGTAATTCGACAATGTGCTATTTTTGTTTTATAAAGACAATGCGGATAAACACAATCGGTGGGGCTGACGGACGACAATTTTCATACATTCATTTTGGTATTTTTCATTAAAAGAATTACCTTTGCACGTATAAATCATATTTTTACGTAATGAAAAATATAATCAAAACAATAGTTGCAGGCGGTTTCCTTGTGGGAATGACTGCTTTGATTAGTAGTTGTGTCGGCGAGAAGTTTCACGTTGAGGGAACAATCGGTAACGCCCAAGACTCTGTGCTTTACTTTGAGCACAACGGTCTGACAGGTTTTACCACCGTAGACTCGGTGAAGCTCGACGAGAAAGGTGCTTTCTCGTTTGCAGGCGACAAGATTGACAACCCCGAGTTTTACCGTTTGCGCATTGCCGAACAGATTATAAACATTGCCATCGACTCTACCGAAACGGTCAAGGTAACGGCAAAGTATCCGCAAATGGCAACCGAATACGATGTCAATGGGTCGTATGAGAACGAGAAAATAAAGGAACTGGCGTTGAAGCAAATCAACTTGCAAACCCAATGTCAGGCACTGTACAACCATCAACCCGAAGTTGCCGACTCGATTGTAGAGGTGCTTGTGCAAACTTACAAGGAAGATGTAGCCCTCAACTACATTTACAAGGAACCGATGAAGGCGTACAGCTACTTTGCACTCTTTCAGTTCATTGTCGTAAACAATGCGGCACGCCTCATCTTCAACCCTGCCAAGGACGCCAAAGACAATAAGGTTTTCGGTGCGGTAGCAACGAGTTGGGACACTTTCTATCCTCATTCGGAACGTGGACAGAACTTGCACAATATTACAATTAAGGGTATGCGCGACGACCGTATTGCGTCTGCCAATAAGCAACAAGTGGAGATTAGAGCCGAAGAAACGGGCGTAATCGACTTGCCTTTGCGCGATAACAGAGGAAAGATGCACCATCTGACCGATTTGAAAGGACAGGTAGTGTTGCTTAACTTCCACGCTTTCTCGCTCCCAGAGTCGCCTGAATACATTATGCAGATGCGCGAACTGTACGACGCATATCACGCAAGAGGATTGGAAATCTATATGGTTTCTCTCGATGAAAACGTGCATTTCTGGAAAGAAAGCGTTGCGAGTCTGCCTTGGATTAACGTTTACGACAACACAGGCATTAGCGAAGCCTACACCAGTGCAGCCACTGCAACGCCGATTATCTATCTTATCGACCGCAACAACATTGTCGTGAAGAACCCTGCACAGATAAAAAATCTGCCTAAAGAGATAGAAGCACTGTTGTAAAACGGTCTTCAATACGTTATAAACGGCGAGCCGCTGTTCCCACATAGTGCAGGAACAGCGGCTCGTTTCGTATTCGTAATGATGGAAGGGTGGGGACTTTCGTTACAGCGTATATTGCTTCAGCACCGCTCCTTCCATATCGTAGACGGTGAAAGTACCCCCCTCATAGGTCATAAATGTTGCCACATTGCCTCCCTTCGGAAAGGTAATGGAGCCAGTGTTGCAGACGATTGTGCCCGCTTGTGGTGTAATTTCCCACAGGTGTGTATGCCCATACACCACGGCATCGAACTGCCCTTGTGGCATCTTCTCCTTGTTATATACGTGTCCGTGTGTAAGAAACAGCTTCTTGCCTTCGTCTACCAACAGCAGGTAATCGCCAAGAATAGGGAAGTTGAGCAGCATTTGGTCTACTTCGCCGTCGCAGTTTCCACGAATTGCCACAATGTCTTTGGCGCGTGCATTCAGCAGTTCTACAATGCCTTTGGGGTCGAGTCCTTCGGGAATAGAGTTGCGTGGACCGTAGTTCAATATATCGCCCAATATGCAAAGCATGTCGCAACGCTGCTCGTCGTAGAACTTCAACACCTTTTCCAAGGCAGGACGGCAACCGTGAATATCTGATACCAATAAATATTTCATACCATTATTTTTGCCGACAAAGGTACTATCTTTAATTCATAATTTCAGTTTTTTATGCTCTGAATTGTGTATCGTAAATATTTTTTGTTATCTTTGTGATATGTAAACATCAGAGGGAAAGGAGCGATACTATGGAAGTGAAGGACGTATTTGAACTGAGAAAGCAAGGCAAGATAGAAGAAGCGTACAACGCTATCCGCCCTATGTATGCGGCACACAAGGGGCATTACACCACGATGGCGATGTTTTGGGTAGGTGTAGACGTTATGCGGCTGCGCTATCAGCAACGCCGATTGGAAGAAGCATATAAGATATTTCAAAGCTTGTTGAGGCTTTATCCGACTATGGACGACAGTAGTTTGCGCGGACAGGCAACGATGCTGCGCGCTGCCATGTTTGTTTTCGACCATAGTACAACTTTTTCTATTCTCGATTTCATATCCAAATGGGGCATAGAGAAGCTGACCGACGACGATTGGTTGATGACACAGAGCAACGGACACCCCGTTCAGTCGTTGGGAATGCGTATTGTTGGCAAAGTGTTCAAGGAAGTTGAGGGAAACCCTACGGTGGAAATGGCACTGAAAGCCGCCCCCATTCTTGCCGAATCGTTGAAGCATAGTCCTTACAATCCGAACAATCAACGCTATAAAGCAACGATTTACACCATTATGGGGAAGCGCGACAAGGCGATAAACATATATCGGCATTTGCTGAGAAACCACCATCAGTCGTACCTTTATCAGAAATTGGCAGAGTTGATAACCGACAAACAGCTTAAAATAGCCTTACTGACGCGTGCCATTGCCACGCAGCGAGAAGAGAAATTCCGACAACGGTTGCGCTTTACGCTCGCTAATCTGCTGTTCAACAATCATAAACCGTATGCAAAATACGAATTGGAGAAGTGTATTGCTGCACGCAAAGCAGCCAAATATTCAATTACGTGGGAAATGCAGAACCTCTCTGCCAGCTTGGAAGAGGTGGTTGCTGCGAGCGAAGTGGAACAGAAAGCCTTTTATCGGGAGCAGGCTGCGGTGGTAGAAAAGTATGTGCAGACGGTTGGAATGCCTTAGCTTGAAGTGCGTTATGGAGCATTCAACCCCGTGAAATCGACTTTAACAGTCTAATAAATGGTAGCAACCGCCAGCCATTGTCTTCACTATTCCCTTCATTTCCAACTCGAAAAGCAAAGCCATAAGGCGGGCAATAGGTAGGTTTGCCTGTACCGAAAGCATATTGATTTGTAGGTCGTTTTGCTTTTGCAGTGCATTTACAATCGCCTTTTCGTCGTCGGTAAGGTCGGGAAACAGCGAACGTTCGATTCCTCGTTGTTGTGCTTTTTCGAGCTTTATGTCGTTGTCCCAGTTCATTGCCTTTACGAAATCGTAAGCCGAAGTAACAAGACTTGCGCCGTTATCACGAATTAAATTGTTACAACCTTCGCTGTATTCCGCACCGATAGCACCAGGGAAGGCAAACACATCTCTGCTATAGCTGCGCGCAATGCTGCACGTAATAAGTCCTCCGCCCTTGTTTGCCGATTCAATAAGCAATGTTGCGTCCGCACAACCTGCAACTATGCGGTTGCGTTGCACGAAGTTTTTGGGCACAGGTTGCGTATTCGTGGTGTATTCGGTAATAACTCCGCCCCCTTTTTGGCTCATTTCCTTTGCTGTTTCGGTGTGCATTCGTGGGTAGATAGTGCCTAATCCATGCGCCACAACGCCCACCGTATCCAATCCATTTGCAAGACTTTCGCGGTGTGCACAGATGTCTACGCCATACGCCAAGCCACTGAATACGAGCACATCGGGACAGATTGACTTCAGCTCACGTATGAAAACACGAATCAAATCGCGTCCGTATGGCGTGCAATTGCGTGTCCCTACGATGCTCAGTGTGCGCTGTTTGTTCAGGTTGGCGGTACCACGCTTGTATAAAACCAACGGTGCGTCGGCACATTCGCGCATACGTTGCGGATAATTATCGTCGTTGAAGCAAAGCACTTCTATGCCGTGTTGCTCATCGTACTGCAATTCACGTTCGGCAAAAGGCAGTATGTCGTTTAGCTTCTTCAGTCCTTCCACAAGGTGTTGCGAGGCATCGGGCAATATGTCGCGTATGTTGTTCCGATGCTCATAGACTGCTGTTGCCGACCCAGCCTTTTGGTACAGTTCGAGCAAAGCAGGCTGATTGAACCCTGTTGTGCGTGTCAATGCAATGGCATAGAGGTGTTCTTGCTTCATCGTTTCTGTTTGTTTTTGCTCCTGTTATTTTATTCTTGCTTCAGGAAAGGTGCGAAAGCCTCGTCGTATTCCTTGCTTTCGCCGAGCTTTCCGTTGGTCAGTATAACGAGCGTTACATCGGCGTGGAAGCACAAACGTTCGTCGCTTGCACGGTAAAGGTCTTGTGTGAATATGTAGCGAATGCCTTCTTTCTTCATCGCCAATCGTGATATAAACTCATCGTCGCAAGCCAATGGTGTCTTGTATTCCAAGCTCATACGAGCCACAACAGGGTCTATGCCCTTTTCGTGCAGCTTTGAAAAGCTGATGCCAAGCGACTGAATAAAGCGGTGGCGTGTATGTTCCGTGTAGTGCAGATAGTGCGCGTTGTTCACAATACCTTGTATATCGCATTCGTAGTCGCGCACTTCCATTCGGGTTTCGTAGATGTAATTAGTGTTTTTTTTCATTGTTCTTGTTTCTTTTGTTTTAAGTATTCATATCCTATTCTGCACCGTAAACACTCCTTACGGTCGCAATAATCTTTTTTCAGTTGTATCAAAGCCTGCGAATCGCCGGCTGTTTCCACTTTCAGACCCACCTCTTCCCACATTCTTACAATATGGTTGTTCTCGGCTTTCAGGGCTTCCAAGAATGCGAAAGCGCGATCGCAGAGCTTTTCAGACATCTTGTATCTGCCGTAAGCAAACAAGATGGGCACGACGGTATTGATGATAATGAGTTCTATTGACGCTTTCAACAGGTTCTTCTTCGCCTGCTTGCTGTCGTTGCCGCCGAAGGTATAATGCGTTTCCCAATAGGGTGTTACCTGTGTTTGCAGCAGTTCTGTAACTTCTTTTATAGTGGTGCAATCTATCAGTTCTGCCAATCCCGACCGTCGGTTGTAATAGAGTTGTGCAAGCTGTGCAATGCGAATGTACGGAAAATTCTGCGGTCGCAACCTTAGAAACCGCCACTGTTGAGCGTCTATCGGTGTGAGCAAGAACTTGTGTGCCAAGTATTTGTACTCGCTTTGCAACCGTTGGAAGTATGCATCGGCAATTGCTTTTTCGTGGTGTTGCTTAGGTAGGGCATCGGCTTGAAGCAGCCCTGCCTGTCCCATAAATATCGCTTCTACTTGAAACAAGTCGTCGCGATGATGGTCTACGGCGTGAAACGGAATCGACTTAGCCCATTGTTCGAAGGCATCGCCGTTTATTCCGAAGCCGAAGTTGCGTGCCAACGACACGAAGTAAGTGGCTTCCCAGTTGCCGTTACAAGCCTTCAGACGCTCTGAGATGGCAGTTGTGCGCTGTTCCAACCGCTCGGTTTGCAATGCGTTCAGCCACGAATGAACCATCAGTTTCGATAGTTCAGGAACAATCTTATAGCAGGGCGGATAAGCATCGGCACTGAGCAGCTCCTTGTAGTTCAGCTTTACAGTTTGCGGAACGGGTAGTACAAGCTGTGGCGGAACATCGCCGTTTTGTTTCCGTACCGTAGTGTCTGCTTGTTCTACAACGTGTAAAACGACGTTGTTGTAGTGTGCGTCGGTGTCGTGCCTGTGTGTAAACCAATCGGAAGCCTTATCGTGTATCTCCACATTGCCCACCCACAATGTGCCGTCTATCTTCACTTTGGCATTAAAGAAGTCGGGTCCTGCATTGCTGTTGGGCAATCCGACGTCTATCACTTCTACCGATTGCCCGTCGATAGTAGCGAGTTGTGCAAGCGGAAATAGTTTGTGTTTCCAAACATAGTGGATAAGTTTTTCCATAGTCGGTAATGCTTTACGAGGACAAAAATACAAAAAATAGTCTGAAAAAAGAAGAACTTTCATCGCTTTTCCGCTATAAAAGGGAAACGGCAATCGCTTTTCATCTGTTTTCCTTTATTGAAAAAGGGGGACGTTGTGCGCTCTTGTAAACCTTATGGAATAGGCGAAAAGAAGACAATATAGTTGTAAATATTTTTCACAAGCGTATCTGTTGTGTAACTGCTTAATATCCAGCGTGTTATAAAACCCATTGTTTTGCGTTGCAAAAGAGCCATTTTTGAATTGCCAAAAATGCACCTTCACCTACCATTTTATTCCTTTTATCATTTTTTATACCCTATAATCCATAACTAAAAGCCGTTTTCATTTCACACATATACCCACAACAGCATCTTAACGGCTGACTGACAGAACGATAAATATTGCACGCAAAAAGTGCCCTTATTTGCAATCAACTTTCTTGTTGTGCGAAAAAACGCAAGTATTGGCGTGTTTCACGGTTCCGAATTTAACAATTCGAAGGCGTTTGTTTTATTATTTTAACTATTAAAAACATATTCTTCGGCAACACAACCAACAACAGCTGAAAAAGCATATCGAAGAGAACACAATGTCCAAAATTATAAAAGGAAACAAGTTTGCAATAGCAATATGTCGGAATTGTGCTGCATAATTCAATAAAAATTCTTACTTTTGCCGAAAAATAAAAGCGGAATGAGCATTACTTTCAAATACGATGTGCTGGTCATTGGCGGTGGGCACGCTGGTTGCGAAGCAGCCACGGCAGCTGCCAACATAGGCGCAAAGGTGTGTTTGGTAACAATGGATATGAACAAAATTGCCCAAATGAGTTGCAACCCTGCAGTGGGAGGCATAGCAAAAGGGCAGATTGTGAGAGAAATCGACGCATTAGGCGGACAGATGGGCATTGTTACCGACGCCACAGCCATACAGTTTCGTATGCTCAACCGCTCAAAAGGACCTGCTGTCTGGAGCCCAAGAGCACAGTGCGACAGAGAGAAATTCATAACGGAATGGAAGAGAATACTCGACCATACCGACAATCTCGATATATTCCAAGACCAAGCCGA